>JANYCC010000325.1 GCA_025360495.1 Verrucomicrobiota bacterium
ACTTGAACTGTTTCTGAATATTCCCCGGGGCGTACGGTCATCCTCTGACTGGCGCCCCGGTTTTTTCATTTTTGGGCCTACATGCCCATGATCTGGTAGCCGCAGTCCACGTAAAGCACCTGCCCCGTGATCGCGGCCGCGCCGTCCGAAGCCAGAAACACCCCGGTGTGACCCAATTCGTCGGGCATGACATTTCGCTTCAGGGGGGAATGGGCTTCGTAATGCCTCAGCATCTCCGTGAAACCCGAGATGCCCCGCGCCGCAAGGGTGTTCATCGGACCGGCGCTGATGCAATTCACGCGGATCCGGCGGGGCCCAAGGCTGTGCGCAAGATACCGGGTGCTGGCCTCCAGCGCCGCCTTCGCCACCCCCATCACGTTGTAATGCGGGATCACTTTCTCGGCACCGTAATAGGTCATCGCCACCATCGAACCACCACCCGCCATCAGGGGCGCCGCGGCCCGGGCAAGTGCTATCAAACTGTAGGCGCTGACGTCGTGGGCCACCCGGAAGGCCTCCCGGGTGGTGTCCAGAAAATCACCCTCCAACGCCTCACGAGGGGCGTATGCCACCGAATGCAGCAACAGGTCGAGCCGCCCAAACTTCTCCTTCAAGGTCGTGAAAACCGTGTCGATCTGGGCATCCGAGGTCACGTCACACGGCAGGATGAGCGTGTCGGCCCCGAACGTCCCGGCCAGTTCCTCGACGTTTTCCTTGAGGCGTTCGCCCTGGTAGGTGAAAGCGAGGGTGGCTCCCTCCCGCTTCCATGCCTGCGCGATCGCCCAAGCGATGGAGCGTTTGTTGGCCACGCCGAACACCACCCCGACTTTTCCTTCGAGTAGACCCATAGATCGGGAAGCGTTAGGGGAACCGGGGACTCGGGGCAAGGGGTGGATTGAAGGGCTCGACTTCACCTTGTCATCGGAGTCCATTCGAAGACACTGCTCACCGCGTCCCAGGCTCGAATCCCGACGCATCCCAAGATGCCCGAAGAAGCCGATGTACCCAGCCTGACCCGCGAGCAACGGGATGCCCTGGACGCCTATGTCAGGCACCCACTGAAATGGACTTCGGTTGGTTCCAACCGAATCTTGAAGAATTCCAGGTTCGCCGACATCGATGCGGATCGGGGTGGCAAGAGGATTTTCGCGACGCTGCGGGACAATGCGGGCACCGAGGTTCTGCTCAGGATGCGCCGGGACGGGACGTGGACGGGCGAGTGTTCCTGTTATCGTCGGATTGACTGCGGGCATTGCCTGGCCTTGGCGCGAACACTCCTGGAAGCGGCACCCGTCGTGGAAGCTCCCGTTTCGCCCGCCAAGAAGACCCGAAAGGATCCTGACCCCATTGCCGGTATCCCGCCCGAATCACTTGTTGCCATCCTGCAGGCTGGACTCGGACGGGGTCTGACAAGCCTGGAACTGGGCTACGCGAAACGGGTGGTCGATCTTTACGCCAAGGCCCGGAAAGTCGGGGGAGTACAGCCTCACGAAATCAGGAGCCTCGCGGCCGTTGAGGGATACACGGTTCCCTTCGATTCGTATTTCTATCGGGATGCCGAGCCGGTGTGGCGGGATTTCCCGGCGACCGTGACCGAATTCTGGCAGGCGATCGCCTGGCAGGCCCGGCGATCCGGGGTGGTGATCCCCGGGTTCATGGAGCAGGCGTTGCGGAATGCCGCCCCTTCGGCCGCCTTGAGTGGATACTGGCGGAAATTGGAGGTGGACGAGTGGATCGCGCGGCTTCGCACCACCGAACACTCCGTGGCGGAACCCCCCGCCGAACCGAATTCCCGCCCCTTGGTGGATTTCCGATTGATGTTGGTTCCCGGCTCGCCCGAATTGCAAATGCGGACAATGGGCGAAACCAACTGGGTCATCCCCAAGAAAACCCCGCTCAAGCGGATGATCGATGAGTACTCATACCACGGCCTTCCGTTGGTGGCGGGCGCGGAACCGCTTTGGGACACCTTGCATCGGCTGGTCTTCCTTCGTTAC
Organism: Verrucomicrobiota bacterium; assembly: GCA_025360495.1. Lineage (GTDB taxonomy): Bacteria > Verrucomicrobiota > Verrucomicrobiia > Limisphaerales > UBA9464 > UBA6176. The sequence continues at coordinate 1,998 of JANYCC010000325.1, forward strand.
GGGACCGAATTGTCCTATGGCAAGGGGACGCCATTTCCCGCGGCGTTGATCTCCTTGCTGCGGCTCTCCTCACTCCAGGACCGGATTGTCAGTGGCACGGGTGTGCCCATGGAACGGATGGTCACTCCACTGCGCTGGGTCATCCACCCACCTGAAATCCCGTCCGGGGACTACCGGTTCGAGCTGGGCCGGCCGGATGGCCAGCCCTTGACGGGGCCGGTCACCCGTCTGGAAGGCCGCCCGGACCTGATCCTGACGCCCACCGAGATTTGGCACGCGCCTCCGATTCCCCCGGGCTTCAACCTCGTCGAACCAACCCTGATCCCGGCGCCCGCTGTCGAATCGGAGCCGGGCCTAAAACTCCTGGCGTCCTTCGACACCGAGCTGCCGCTGGGACTGCAGGAACGCATCCTGCGGGTGCCCCTGCAGCCCGTGATCCGGGCCTCCCTGATTCCCGGGAACGACCACCGTGGGGTCTCAGAGCGGCTGCTCCTGGAGATCGAGGCCCGGGAGAATTCGGGACGCATTTGCGAGAAGTGTCTGGAAGAAGGTTGGAAATCCAGCCTCCGACACAAGCCCCAGCCGGGACAGTTGATCGTCCACCAACGCGACGCACTCGGCCGGGTGCCCGCCCTGGTCGAATCCCTGGGCGCGCGCTGGGACATTTTTGCCTGCGGTCGCACGGTGCGGGTCACGGCCAACTTTGCCGAAAAGTTCACGACTTGGGTCCAGGAGTTGCCACCGTCGATCATTTTGGAACCTTCGGATGAGCTGAAGACGCTCCTGCTGGACCCGGTGGAGGCAGGGATCTCGCTGAACTGCCAACCGGCGGGTGTCGATTGGTTCGACCTGACGGTTGCCGTACAGACGGACGGGACCGATTTGACCCAGGAAGAACTCAAACTGCTGCTGGGTGCGCGCGGCGGGTATGTCCGGCTGGGCGCGAAGGGCTGGCGTCGGATCACCTGGAAGTTGAGCGAGGAAGATGAACAACAGCTCGCCCGCCTGGGACTCAATCCCCGGGAGCTGGACGCAGAACCCCAGCGACTTCATGCGCTTCAACTCGCGGACCCGGCGAATCGTCGTTTCCTGCCGGAGGCCCAGGCGGAATCGATCGAACGCCGGGCGGGCGAAATCCAAGCCCGCGTCACGCCGGCGGTGCCCGGGGTCATTCGCGCCGAGCTGCGGCCGTATCAGGTCGAGGGATTTCATTTCCTGGCCTATCTTTCAGAGAACCGGTTTGGCGGAGTGCTGGCCGACGACATGGGCCTGGGAAAGACCGTGCAAACCCTGGCGTGGATCGCGTGGTTGCGCGCCCGCTGCGAAGCTTCTGGCACCCCGCCCGGCCGCATCCTGATCCTCTGCCCCAAGAGCGTGGCCCCCAATTGGGAGTCCGAGGCGGAGCGGTTCCTGCCCGGGCTCCGGGTCACGGTTTGGCGCGGGGAGAAGACCGGTCCCTTCGGTGAAGCGCTCGCAGGCTGCGACGCGTTGGTGCTCAACTATCCGCAACTGCGGGTGATGTCGGACCAAATCTCCCGGGAGCGTTGGCTGGCGGTGATCGCGGACGAGGCCCAGATGATCAAGAATCCGGACTCGCAGACGGCCCAGGTTTCGCGGGGGCTGACCGCCGAGCACCGCCTCGCGTTGACGGGCACACCGATTGAGAACCGATTGCTGGATTTGTGGAGCATCATGGCCTTCGCGATGCCCGGTGCCCTCGGTCCCCGCGCCCAGTTTCAACGTTCCTTCGGCAAGACGGCCGACGCGTTCGCCCGGCGCCGGCTTTCGGCCCGGCTCCGGCCGTTCTTATTGCGTCGCACCAAGGGGCAGGTGGCGCAGGACCTGCCGGATCGGATCGAGGAGGACCTGGCGTGTGAACTGGAAGGGATCCAGCAGACGCTCTACCGGGCCGAGTATAAGAAGGCCCGGGCCCTCCTGCTGAAGATCCAGACCAGCGCGGACCTCGATCAGTTCCGATTCCATTTCCTGACGTCACTGTTGCGATTGCGACAGATCTGTTGTCACGCGGCATTGGTGGATGCCAGCCAGGAGGCCGAACCTTCCGCCAAAGTCGATGCCCTGCTGGACCTCGTGGAACCGCTGATTGAAGAAGGGCACAAGGTCCTCGTCTTCTCCCAGTTCGTGACGATGCTCGACCTTCTGCGCAAGACGGTCCGCGGTCGGGGTTGGACGGACTTTTTCCTGGCTGGGGACACGGAGGATCGCGGCGAATTGGTGAAGGAATTCAACACGCACGAGGGCGCGGCCGTGTTCCTGATCTCACTCAAGGCGGGCGGATTCGGCCTGAATCTGACCTCCGCAAGTTATGTGGTGCTGTTCGATCCCTGGTGGAACCCGGCGGTGGAGGCCCAGGCCATCGACCGGACGCACCGCATTGGGCAGGTCAACACGGTGATCGCATACCGCCTGATCGTGAAAGGCAGCGTGGAAGAAAAAATCCGGGCCTTGCAGAAACAGAAGCAATTGCTGGTCGAGGACATTCTGGGGGACGAGCGCTTCTCCCAAAGCCTGACGCTGGAAGACTTGAAGTTCCTGTTCTCCGGTGCCGAGGCAGGGGTGTGAATCGAAGTTCGCAGATCGAAGTTCGCAGATCGGGATTCGAAGATCGGAGGCCTCTTCCCGATCTTCGATCTGCGAACTCCGAACTCCGAACTCCGTTCGGCGAGATGGACCGTTCGCTTATTTTTTCTTCAATCCCACGGTCGATCCGCGTTTGGCCACTTTGCGGCTGGTGAGCACCTTGGAAACGGTGCCGGTCTTAAGGTAGCTCGATCTCACCGATGCCAGGATGGCGTCGCGGCGGTCATAAAGCCGTTTGTTGGGGCGGGCCTTCACCCGGCTGAGCACGTACGCACTGAGCAAGGGCAACGCGATGGTGCTGTCGGTGTAGCAGACCACGGAATCGGGGAGTTTTTCCGGATCCACCTTGCCCCAACTCACCGCCTCCGCCGGTGTCGCCCCGCTCAGTCCACCGGTGTCGGGCCGGGCATCGGTCACCTGCAGGAAATAATCGTGGCCCTTTTCCTTGATCCCCATCACCTCCTGGATCTGGGGCTCGGTCTGGAGCATGAAATTCTTGGGACTGCCGCCCCCCAGGATCCAGACGCTGCTCGTGTGCCCGGTCCGTTTGCCTTCGTACACGATCCCCGCCGTCTGGTTCACGTCCCGATTGACGTCAAACATCAGCTTCGAACCCCGCATCGCCATCGCCGCCACATTCATCCCGATTGAACTGTCGCCCGGACTGGAGGTGAAGATCGGGATCCCGCACTCATAGGCGGTGGCCAGCATGGAGCTGTCGGTGATCCCCAGCTTCTCCTGGCGGGCCTGGACGTAACGCCCCAATAGATTATGGAACTCGTCCGTTCCCATCGGTTTTTGAAATTCCGGCGATTGGATCACCTCGCGCACGAAGGCGTCGGTATCCAGCAGGACATTATAATCGAAAAGGACATCGTAAATCCGGATCACCCCCTCCTCATGGAGCTGGACGTCATCCAGGAACGGCGAGCCCTGGTAGAGCTTCATGTCGAGGCCGTAGTGGAGGTCGTGGTAAAGATTGGCGCCGGTCGAGACGATCCAGTCGATGAATCCGGCCTTCATCAGGGGGATGAGGCATGATTTGCCCAGGCCGGCCGGGGTGAGGGCACCGGTGAGCGACAGCCCGATGAAGCCGTCATCGGGCAGCATCTTGCGGGCGAGGAGCTGGGCGGCTTCCCGGAGTCGCCCGCCATTGTAGGCGAGCATGCATTGATCAACGAGGTCCGCAGCGGAGATGTCGCAGCCCACCCCGAGTGGGTTGAGTCGGGGATACGAGGCGAATTTCCTCGAAATCGAAGGACTGGCTTTCTTGCTCATGCGCCCGGGCAGTCTGCCGAGGTCGTGGCCAGGTTCAATGCGGACGTTGCGCCCCTTGAACGGCGGACTTGGATTCTCACCGGGGTCGCGAACGCCTTGGCGGGAGGCATGACCCGGGCCTTGCAGCCCCAGGGCTCCCGATTTCTGGCGTTCACTCCCCTGCTCGATTCATCGAATGTCTTGCGCTTTGCTTTCAGAGGGTGGATGGAGGCATGGGCGTAAAGGGCGGACAAGGGCGCCGATTCCCCCGGACGAGGGGACCGTAGACCGATGACGACGACGAATTCACGCCGCCTGCTGGTGTTCGCCTTTTTGGCTTGGGGTTGGATTTCCCTCCCCGCACAGCCCACGACCGCCGGCTTCCCACCGCTGACCGATCTGTATGTTTTGCGGGCTTGGGACGAGGACCAAGGCCTTGAATACCGGGCTCTCGACGCCTTGGCCCAAACTCAAGACGGTTACTTGTGGCTGGGGGATTACACGGCAGTGGTGCGGTTTGACGGGCAGCGCTTCGAGTCACGCAAGGCCGCCCAAATCGACCCGCGGCTGGGGGAGCAGGCCCTGTCTCTGTTTGCTGAAGGTTCCGATACCCTGTGGGTCGGTACCGAACATGGTTTGGGTCGGTGGTCAGGCCATGAGCGGATGGCCTATCTGGAACAACAGGGACTTCCGATGGGCCAGGTCAGCTCAATTGTGCGGGACGCGCAGGGCCTCTTGCTGGCCACCGTCGGAAACCGACTCTTCGCATTGCATGGTGGGCGCTGGGAGGCCGTTCCACTCCCGGGGCCCACTCCCTTGGACAAACTTTTCGCCGTCCTGGATCGGGACAATCTCGTCTGGATCCGGTCCGGTTCGGTCCTGCTACACGAAAACGCGGGTGGGGACTGGGAGGTCGAGATGGGATCCCTTGCGCCCGACAGCAAACCGATCCTGGGGATGGGGCGTGCCCAACAGGGTGGGGTATGGGTGGCCGATGCAGGACGGATCCGGCGGCGCGACGCCGGAAAATGGAATGAAACTCTGGATCGTCCGATGGAGTTCCGCTGGGATGCCGCCGCGCTGCTGGAGGACCGGCGAGGCAATCTCTGGCTGGGATGTTACACGCGGGGAATCGCGGTTTGCCGGCCCGATGGCCGGTGGTACCAATGCACCTCCCGGGACGGCCTGCAGAACAACTCCATCACCGCCTTCCTGGAGGATCTGGACGGTGACATTTGGGCCACGTCCAACGGCGGCGGTGTGCACCAATTCCGCCGGCGATCCTTCACCACCTACGACGAAGCTGCTGGGAGTGTGCAGTCGACGATGGACGCGGTGCTGGAAGTCGCCCCGGGACGGATGGCGGTGGGCACTCATGGGGGCGGCTTGGTCTGGTGGGAGAACGGTCGCTTTTCCCAACCGGTGGATCTGGGGGGACTTGGGATTAACAACAGGAAATGGATCCAGGCCCTCGCCCTTGAGCCCGATGGGACACTCTGGGCCGGGACCTATGGGGACGGTCTCTTCCAACTGACCGGCACCTCCACCAACCAGTACCCCATCGAAGTTTTTGGAAGCGATTCAATCCATGTGCTCCTGGCGGATTCTCACCACCGCCTCTGGGTTGGCGGCAATCATTCCTTGGCGGTGCGGGAGGGTGGTGTATTCCGGGTGCTTTCCGAAAAAGATGGGGTGCCTGCCGACATGGAAGTTCGTTCCCTGGCCGAGGACCACGAGGGGCGGGTCTGGCTTTCCAGTCCCCATCGCGGACTTTTACGCTCCGATTCCATCGGCCACTTCGCGCCGGTCACCCTTCCGGCATCAGCGTCCAGTTTCGGAGCCGGCCCCATCCTCTGTGACCGCCAGGGTGACATCTGGCTGGGAGACGAGGACCAGCCTCTCCTCATCCGGATCCGTGGCAAAGATTTTGCGGTCTTTGGAGAGGCCGTCCCGATGTCCGAGTCCAGCCTCCACCCTCTTCGAAAGCTCAGTCTGCCCGTCAAGGACATCTGGTGCCTGATGGACGATAGTCAGGGAAACCTCTGGCTGGGATCCAGTGAAGGGGTGGCTCGCATATCCCTCGCTTCGCTTGATGCCAATGCCGGAAACCCGTCCCTGTCACTGGCTTCCCAGTGGTTCGGCAAGCCCGACGGTCTGCGCTCGCTGATGTGCCGGCCTTACACGCATCCGGCCGCCTCGGTTTCCAGCGATGGCCGGATCTGGTTTGCCACGATCAAAGGATTGTCGGTGGCTGATCCCGCCGAACTTCGGGATCCCATTCGTCAAACTCGGCCGACGATCGAAGAGTTGGTCCTTCCGGGAGGGGTTCATGCCGTCCCTAAAAAATCGGGAGCCTTGATCAAGATCCCGGCCGGCACCCGCCACTTGGAAGTCCACTACACGGCGACCCAACTCAGCGACCCGTCCCAAATGGATTTCGTCTACCGATTGGATGAGCCCCGGGGAATCTGGCAGCCGGGACCCCCCAGCCGATCTGTGGCCTTGCTGGATCTTCGGCCAGGGCGGCACAAGTTCGAGGTTTGTTCCCAGTTGCGAAGGCAATCCGTCTGGTCCAACCCCGCAAGCCTGTCCTTCGACGTTGCCCGATTTTGGTGGGAAGAGACGTGGCTTCGATTTGCGGGCACCCTGTTGCTGGCTTTTGGGTTGGCGATCCTGGGCTGGCTGCGTCTGACCGCCCGCATCCGACACGAGGACGAGCAGAGGACCCAGGAAATCCACGTGGCCCAACTGGCCTTGGCCAAAGAGACCGCCGAAGCCTCCAGTCGCGCCAAGACCGAGTTCGTCGCCATGATCAGCCATGAGCTTCGCACCCCGCTTCACGGGTTGATCGGCTTCACAGAACTGCTCTCCAACACCCTCCTGAACCCCCAGCAACGCGATTATGTCAACACCTCGCGGGTCTCGGCTGAAGCCCTGCTCTCGGTGATCTCGGACGTCCTCGATTTTGCCCGACTGGAAAGTGGCCAATTGGAGTTTCAATCGGAATTGTTCGAACTCCGGCCCCGCCTGGCTGCCACCCTCGATCTGGTCACCCATCGCGCCGCGGCCAAGGGCATCGACCTGATCCTGATCCTCGCCCCAGGCATGCCCCGGTCCCTGCAAACAGATCCGCGCCGCCTCCAGCAAATCATCCTCAATCTGAGCGTCAATGCCGTGAAGTTCACGGACCACGGTTCGGTTCGGATCCACCTCGATTTCCGATACCTTGAGGGTTCGCAGGGGGAGGGCATGCTGCAATGTGAGATCATTGACACGGGAATCGGGATCCCTGAGGCGGACCGGCCCAAGCTGTTCAAGCGATTCTCCCAAGCCGATTCCTCCGACACGCGACGATTCGGTGGCACCGGTTTGGGGTTGGCCATCTCACGGCTGTTAGTGGAACGGATGCTGGGGACCATCGACTGCGAGAGCCGCCCCGGGCACGGATCGCGCTTCTGGTTTCAAGTCCCGGCCAGGACACCCAGCGACTCTGCCACCTGCCTTTCCCGGCTTGGATTTGACCATGTGCTGGCCGTGGGCTTGGACGAAGTCCATCAGGACATGGTGGCAGGATGGTTGGGACGCCCGCTCTCGCCAGACGAGGTTGGTGCGAATCCCCTCAACGTGGAGGCCAAACTGCTCTCCGGCCCCGCGACCGTCCAATCGCCCCTCCTGGTGCTCACCAGTCTGGCCTGTGTCCAAGCCGATCCGTTCGGGATTCTCCGCCGCTGGCTGTCGGCGGCACCCAGACGCCCGCTCCGTTTCGTCCTGGTCCTCCGTCTCAACGACTGTGTCATCGCAAGTCAGGCGGGTTGTTGGGGATTCGATCTGCTCTGGCAGGCTCCTTTTGCCCGCCTTCCTGAACCCGTTCCGGAGGCCGAAGCCCCTGGTTTCGTCGGAGAGGCCGGGCTGTTCACCCGACCGGCCGGCAAGCTCGCCGGCATCTCGGTCCCGAACTCGGACGCGCCCACGCACCCGCCGGTGAAGAGCCGGGTCCTGCTTGCCGAGGATCATCCCGTCAATCGCGACTATGCCATCGAAGTGCTCCGCGGTGCCGGTTACCAAGTCGATGTCGCGACCAATGGGCTCGAAGCCGTCGAACTCGCCAGCCGTCATGAATACCATGCCATCCTGATGGACTGCCAGATGCCCGAAATGGACGGGTGGGAAGCCTCCCGTCGTATCCGTGCACTGGAACCCCCCGGCCGTCGGGTCCGGATCATCGCGCTCACGGCTGGTGCTTTTGATGGGGATCGCGTCCGGTGCCAATCCGCAGGCATGGATGGCTACCTCAGCAAACCGTTCCGGATGGTCGAACTCCGGCGTGAATTGGAGATGGTGCCGACCGGGCAACCATTGGACCGGGCCTGAACCCCCGGCTCCACACTGGACAGGGCGACCGTGCGTTCCCACTCTACCGGGCATGAAACTCCCGTTCTTGCGCACTTTGGCGGCCTTGGCGGCCGCCTCGCTCCTACCCTTCACCAGCTTCGCCGCCGGCCTCGCCGATCAGGTCGCCATCCAAACCTGGACCCTTCGGAACCTCTCCTTCGAACAGGTTGTGGAGTTCGCCCAGCGCCATGGGATCAAGGACCTCCAGATGATCGACAAGCATATGAACCCAAAGGCTCCGATGGAGGAGACCCGGAAAAAGAAGGCGATTCTCGATGCAGCCGGTCTCCACGTCTACACGTTCGGGGTTGCCGGCACCTCGCTCGACAAGGAGGACAACCGCAAACTGTTCGAGTTCGCCAAGCTCATGGGCATCCAAGTCATCGTCGTCGAACCGGGTGACTTCCGCATTTGGGATAATCTGGAAGCCTTGGTGAAGGAGTACGACATCAAGCTCGCCGTCCATAACCACGGCATCAAATCCCTCTACGGCAATCCGGCCATCGTCAAACAGATCATCAAGGACCGCGATCCCCGGATCGGCGTGTGCATGGACATCGGGTGGGTCACCAGTGCGAACTTCGACGCCGCCCAGGTCTATAAGGATTACAATGGCCGCGTGTACGACCTCCACCTGAAGGACAAGGCCATCAAGAAGACCGAGAAGGGTGATGACGTGGCGAATGACACCTTCATCGGGGAAGGCCAGGCCAACCTGAAAGGGCTCTTCAAGGTCCTCCGGGAGACCGGCTACAAGGGCCGGTTGGCGATCGAGACCGACAGCAATGATTTCGCGCGTCAGCCCGATGACTTCGTGACCAAGGCCAAGGAATTCGTCGCCGCCACCGATGGCGCCTCGGTGAAATAGGACCGGCTGGAATGGGGATCAGAGGCCGATGGCTGCCATCACCGCCTCACGATTGGAGGCCACCTCGATCGGCGCGAACCCGCACACCCGGATCGCCGTGTCCGGATCCTTCAGTCCATGACCGGTCATCGTCGCGGTGACCAGGCTGCCGGCCGGGATCTCACCGGATTGAACGGCCTTGATGAGGCCCGCGAGCGGGGCGGCGCATGCGGGTTCCACCATGATGCCCTCGGTCCGCGCCAGCAGCCGGTAGGCGTGGAGGATTTCCTCGTCCGTGACGCTGCGGATTGAGCCGCCGGAATCCTGGGCCGCGCTCATCGCACCCTGCCAGCTGGCCGGATTGCCGATGCGGATGGCGGTGGCGACGGTTTCGGGATGTTCGACCGGATGTCCCAGGACGAGGGGTGCGGCCCCGGCGGCCTGCCAACCCATCATCCTGGGCAGGGTGTCCGCCTTCCCCGCGGCGGCATACTCCCGGAATCCCTTCCAGTAGGCGGTGATGTTGCCCGCATTTCCCACCGGCAGAAAATGGAAATCCGGCCCGTCTCCGAGGACGTCGCAGATTTCAAACGCCGCCGTTTTCTGTCCCTCGATGCGGACCGGGTTGATGCTGTTGACCACCTCGACCTGACCGGATTCCCCGAGTTCGCGGACAATGCGGAGGGCCTCGTCGAAATTGCCTTCGATGGCGATGGTGGTCGCCCCGGACATCAGGGCCTGGGCCATTTTCCCCAAGGCTATTTTCCCCTTTGGAAGAAGGACCACGCACCGGAGGCCGGCCCGTGCGGCGTAGGCGGCTGCGGAGGCCGAGGTATTCCCGGTGCTGGCACAGACCACGATCTTCGCCCCGCGTTCCAAAGCCTTGGTGATCGCCATGGTCATGCCCCGATCCTTGAACGAGCAGGTCGGGTTCATGGCCTCGCATTTGAGATAGAGATCGAAATGGCCCCCGATGGCCGCGACAAAACCGGGCACCGGGATGAGCGGCGTGTTGCCCTCCAGAAGGGTCACCACGGGCGTTTCCGCTGTGACCGGCAGGAATTCGGCATAGCGACGGATCACTCCGGGCCACGGAAAGGCGGACTTAGGCACAAGACTCATCGGCATTGGTGTCCCGTCGGAATGGACCGGCTGTAGGACGCCCAAGGCTGGAAAACCCCACGTCGGCCTACAAGCCGGATATTTGCAATCGTCCCCGGATCGGGACCAACCGCTTGACCCCTGATCCCGCTGCCGGACTATTCAGGCATGCCAATCTACGAATTCGCCTGCCGCCGATGCCGCCGCGTTTTCAGTTTTCTCAGCAGGCGGGTCAACCCTTCCAGCCTTCCCTCCTGCCCCAAGTGCGGTGCCACCAATCTTTCCAAAGAAATCAGCCGATTCGCCCTCCTCAAAGGCGCCGCGGAACCGGCGACCGTGACCGAAGCTCCGGGAATCGAAGGCCCACCGATGCCGGACTTTGATGATCCCAACGTGTCCCGGGTCATGGATGAACTCGAACGGGACATGGATCATCTCGACGAAAACAACCCCCGCCACATGGCCCACCTGTTGCGGAAAATGCAAAACACACTTCCGACCGGAACCATGCCCAAGGAGATGGAGACCGCCCTGCGCCGGCTCGAAGCCGGGGAGGATCCGGAGAAAATCGAGGCAGACATGGGGGATGTCTTGGGGGAATGGTTCGGACCGGGCCGGGCGGAGGGCGATGGCCCCGATGGGGGAGGGAAAGGCAGCCCCTTCACCCAAGACCCCGGCCTCTACGATTACTGAAGATCGGGGTCCATCCGCTAGCCTGGGGTCATCCCGTCACCGGTCACATTGTCAGTTTGCCCCCGGGGGCCTCGGTCGACTACGCTGGGGTCCGACAACCCTATGACCCCCCCTTCCCATGACTTGGAACGGAAACCGGTTCCTGATTGTTTCGACCTCGTCCGGCATTGCCAGAAACTCTTGGTCTTCTGGATGGTGCTCTTCTCTCCCATCTCCGCGGCACTGGCCCAACGTCCAGCGGACCTTTCCGGAGACCTCCGCAACCTTGGGCCGTATGAGTCCCTGCATGCCTTGCGGAATTGGTGGATTGAGGCTCCGGGCGGCCATTATGGTTTGATGGAACTCACGACCCATGCCGTCTGGTCCGAACCCCCCGGGAAGCTTCGCCACACGTCCCTGCTCCTCGGGCCCTGGCATTGGACTTTCGATGCCAGCGCTCCTCAGATTCTCACTCCGATCATCCTGTTGGTCATCCTCTCGGCATTTGTGACCGGTTGGATCCGAACAAAACGCTACGGGTTATAGGTGCTGTAACCTTGCCCCCCGTCTTCGGTTAGAAAGGGTGGAATGTCCCACCCTGACAATACCGTTTCATCCGCCACCCCTTCCAACCCGGCGCCAACGGCCGCGCCTGTCTCCCCCTCTGAATCCACTCCAGTGATGGGGTTCTTGGAGGTCGCCGTGGCCGGCCTGCTGGCGCTCTTTCTCTGGTATCAGGTCGCCGAAGCCATCGTCGCCATCCCGGGTGCAGCTGTCTCCGACGTGGAGGAACTTCCGGATGGCGGACTCCGGGCCGCTCCGCTTCCAGGATATCTTCTTTCGTTTCGCCGTGCCCAATCCTCCCCGGGAATCAGGGGGTCGGTGCGGCAAGGTATTCCACCAGATCCAGGACTTCATCCGCACTGAAAGTGTCAACCAATCCCTCCGGCATCGGTGAAACGTGCGATGCTTCCCGGGATTGGACCGCGCTTTTCCTGATTTCCATCCTGCCCCCTGTCAAGGGATCCACCAACACCACGAAACGGTCAGCCGTCTCATCCACCAATCGCCCGGCCACTGTCTCACCGTCCTTCAGACTGAAAAGCGTTGCCTGATACTGTTCACTCACCACCGCCGATGGCTCCAACAGGCTTCGCAGGAGATCCGCCCGGCTGTACCTGGCACCGGCACCGGTCAGGTCGGGACCCACGGCTCCACCTTCATTGCCCAATCGGTGGCATACGGTGCACTGGGCCTCCCCGTAAACCTTGCGACCGGCGGTTGTGTCGCGACCTTTCTCGCCGAGCTTCGGTTCCAACTGCTCCATTTTCCAATGGCTCACGACGACCCGGGCCGGCCTTTCCGGGGCCGGATTGGCCCGCGTTGGCGATGGCGTCAGCGCCGCCCCGGTGATCCAGGCTGCCAACTCACCCTTCTCCCCATCACTCAGACCCGCCATCGCCTCATGTTTCATGGCTTTCATGAACCCTTCAAAACTTGCGCCGTTCGACGGCTTGAGCCCCACCTCTGCGAACCATCTTTCATACTCGGCGGTAGAGGTCGGTTCCGGCCGACGATGGAACCAAATGAAGTACCTTCGCCGTAACTCAGGTGTCCACCCGGAGTGTGCCTTGGCCAGCACAGATTGGTAATGGATCGCCTCGGCCTGCGTGGGAGCTTCATCCCGCAGCTTCAGGGCCGCGGCGACCACCTCGGGAGAATCCAAGGCCACCAGCAACGAGGAAAGCTCCCGGTCGATGGCCCAGCTTCCCGCCGGGAATTGACGCCCCAACTTCTGCAAGGCCAACGTCCTCAGCTCACCTTCGGGCACCCCATGCCGGGCAATTGCCACCTCGATGACCCGCAGCATTAGCAATACCTGTC
>JANYCC010000336.1 GCA_025360495.1 Verrucomicrobiota bacterium
GCGAGGTTCCACCCGAGCCACCCCAGTGCCGTCCATCGGGGACAGCGCCAAGATGCGACCCCGGCGGGGGAGGTCCCGTGGAATCCTTGCAGGGTGGCTTGATCCCGGCATCATCGGTGAGTTCCCATGAGGCAATCCCCCACTTCCGGGCGCCCATCGCAAGGCCATCCATCCCTTCCCTGGCCTCCCGAAGCCGGGTCCGTTGGGCCCAGGGCCGGCGGGTGGGTCGCCGCCGCGTTCCTGGCGGGTTTTCTCACGGGGTCTCCGGTTTCCAATGCCGCGGATCCCTTCATCCGGGACATCGGCCCGGATGCCAGCCGGCACCTGGTGCTGCAGGCCACGTCCGGGCCGTTGACTTACCTGCGGCTCCTGCGCGGCGACACCTTGGATGCGATCTTGGAAGTCCGTGACATCGCCCTGCCGACAGGCGATTCCGCCACGTTGACCGACGTTTCGATCACGGGGAGCCAGGGTTTCTATCGGGTCGAGGCCGTTCCCATCGGGCAATCCCTGGACTCCGACGGGGATGGTTTGCCGGATGTCTATGAGTTGGCCCATCGTCCGGTCCTGGATCCATTGCGCGCGGCCGACGGGTTGGAGGATCCGGACGGGGACGGCCGGGTGAACCTCTCCGAATTCCTCGCCGGAAGTGATCCGCAATCCGCGGAACCGGATGCCGGGATCGGGGTGCGACCGCCACGATTCGCGGTGGGCTCGGGTTTCTCCGTCGCCGTGCGCACCGATGGCAGCCTGTGGACCTGGGGTGGCGTTCTTTGCGTGAAATGCCCGGTTTTCTAAATTGTTGCGGCCAAGATGCGCCCCCTGGTTTTGATGGATCCGGGCAAGACTTGGATGCGACCCTTTGTCGAACTCGCTGTGGGCTTATGAAACAATCCTTTTGGTCCCTCATCACCCTGGCTGGCATCGCGCTGGGCACTGCATTGTCGGCGCAGACACCGGAGCAGCCCGGGAAGCCCGGGAAGCCGAAACCCAACCTGCTGTTCATCGGGCAGGCCAAAGGTTACCAGCATGAATCCATTTCCACGGCGATGGCGATGTTCTATGACCTGGGCCGCAGCACCGGGCTTTGGAACACGTGCCTGCGGACTGATTGCACGGCCATCACCAAGAAGCCGTTGAAATGGGAGGCGAAAAACCTCGATGCCTATGACGCAGTGATCTTCTTTTCCGACGGCGAACTGGACATGGACGACTCGCAAAAGGCGGACCTGCTCTCCTTCGTGCGAGACGATGGCAAGGGCTTCATCGGCATCCATAGCGCCGCCATCACGTTCACCGCCTGGCCCGGGTATGGGGAGATGCTCGGGAGTTATTGATGAGTCTCGACGCCGGAAAGATCGACCTCGGCCGCAAAGGCGTGAAGCGTGCGGACCGGGATTTCGCCGTCGCCTGGGCGCGGTCCTATGGCAAGGGTCGGGTGCTTTACAACGGCCTCGGACATGTCCCGGGGGTCTGGGAACGGCCCGACATCCAGAAGATGTGGATCGGCATGGTCCAATGGGCCATGGGCCAGGTCCCGGGCGATGCCACGCCCCGTGCGAATCCGGACCGGTGACCGCGGTTCAGAGGCGTCCGGTCAACACCAGGATCAGCAGGATGATCAGGAGGAGTCCGAGTCCGCCACTGGGATAATAGCCCCAACCGCGACTGTGCGGCCAGGTGGGCAACGCCCCGAGCAACATCAACAACAGCACAATGAGAAGTATGGTTCCGAGTGACATGGGAAAGGTTTGTTGGGTTGACCGCAAGAACCCCCGGGTGATGCGGCGGTCCGGCCGCGATCGCTGGGTTCACCCCAAGTTTTAGCAAACAGGATGCCACCCCGGTGCCGCGGGCGGAGGCCGGATGCGAAACGGGATCAGCGTGATGGACGGCCACGGACCCGGCCCGATGTCGCATCTTGCAGCCGACAGGGTCACCCTGATGCAATTCGCAACGGACGGCCTGGAACGTTGCCAACGAAGGCCCCGAAAGAAGGGTGGACCGGACCGGCCCCCCTTTGGATTGGATTCAGCGGGCCTTCCCCGAGATGAAATCCAGAACCACCTTGGGATCCTGCCGGACCAGCGGATAATGGCCTTCGCCTTCCCGGACGAGGACCGTGATCGGGCCGCCCAGTTCCTTATATCGCCGCTCGAGCACCTGCGTGTGGT
>JANYCC010000398.1 GCA_025360495.1 Verrucomicrobiota bacterium
ATCGCGGGCCTGATGGTGGGCCGCACGCCGGAATATCTCGGCAAGAAGATCCAGGCGTTCGAGGTGAAGATGGCGATGCTGACGCTCCTCATACTGTGCCTCACCATCCTGGGTTTCTCCTCCTGGGCGGCGGTGAGCGAGTGGGGTCTGGCCGGGCTCAACAACAAGGGCCCGCACGGTTTGGGCGAGATCCTATATGCCTACAGTTCCGCCACGGGCAACAACGGCAGCGCCTTCGCCGGCCTCACCGCGAACACCCCCTGGTACAACACGACCCTCGGGGTGGCCATGCTCGCGGGGCGATTCCTGATGATCGTGCCCATCATGGCGCTCGCCGGCTCCCTCGCGCGGAAGAAGCTCGTTCCCGCCAGTGCCGGCACCTTCCCGGTCTCCGGCGGGACCTTTGTGCTGCTGCTGATCGGCACCATCCTCCTGGTGGGCGCCCTCAATTTCCTGCCCGTTCTCGCGCTCGGGCCGGTCGTCGAACATTTCCTCACGCAACAGGGCAAACTCTTCTAACCCCGGGAATCTTATGACCCATAAAGCCCCCTCTCTTTTCGATGGAAAGATCGCCGGTCCGGCCATCGTGGACGCCTTCAAAAAGCTCGACCCGCGCCTGATGGTCCGGAACCCCGTGATGTTCGTCACGCTGGTGGGTGCGATGTTGACCACCGTCGGCATCTTCACCGCGCCGGCCGACCGCGGTTTCATCGCCCAACTGGCCCTCTGGCTGTGGTTCACGGTGCTTTTCGCCAACTTCGCCGAGGCCGTCGCCGAAGGACGCGGCAAGGCCCAGGCCAAGGCGCTGCGTGGAACCCGCGTCAAGACCGTCGCCCGCCGTGTCGAAGCGTCCGGCGACGTGGTGGAGGTCAGCGCCAATGATCTTCGCAAGGACGACATCGTGCTGGTCAGGGTCGGGGAACTCATACCGGCCGACGGGGATGTCATCGAGGGCGCCGCCACGGTGGATGAATCGGCCATCACGGGTGAATCGGCCCCGGTCATCCGCGAGAGCGGGGGCGATCGCAGCGCCGTCACCGGAGGCACCCGCGTGCTTTCCGACGAGATCCGGATCCGCGTCTCGACCAATCCCGGCGAAGGATTCCTGGACCGCATGATCTCGCTCGTCGAGGGTGCCAAACGCCAGAAGACCCCGAATGAAATCGCACTCACGATCCTGTTGTCGGCCCTCACCCTGATCTTCCTGCTGGTGTGTGTGACCTTGAAACCGTTCGGCAGCTATTCGGCCACGGTGTTTTCCGTCCCGGTCCTGATCGCGCTGCTGGTGTGCCTGATCCCCACCACCATCGGCGGACTCCTGAGCGCCATCGGCATCGCGGGCATGGACCGGTTGTTGCAACGAAATGTGCTGGCGATGAGCGGTCGGGCGGTCGAGGCCGCGGGCGATGTCGATGTGCTGCTGCTCGACAAGACGGGCACCATCACCCTGGGCAACCGGCAGGCGACCGAGTTCCATCCGGCACCCGGCATCGCGCCCGAACGGTTGGGCGATGCCGCGCAACTGGCCTCCCTTGCGGATGAGACGCCGGAGGGCCGGAGCATCGCCGTCCTGGCGAAACAACTGTTCAACCTGCGCGGCCGTGACGTCGCCGGTCCGTCCATGGTGTTCGTCCCCTTCACTGCGCAGACCCGGATGAGCGGCGTGGATTTCCCGGCCCGCGACGGTCAACCTGCACGGTCGATCCGCAAGGGTGCGGCGGAGGCGATGCGGATCCATGTGGACCGGTTGGGGGGACAATTCCCGACGGCCGTCACGGGTGTGGTGGACGGGGTCTCCCGTTCGGGGGGCACGCCACTGGTGGTGGCCGATGGGCGCGAGGTGCTCGGGGTGGTCCATCTCAAGGACGTGGTGAAGGGCGGCATCAAGGAACGTTTCGCGCAGCTTCGCAAGATGGGGATCCGCACCGTGATGATCACGGGCGACAACAAGCTCACGGCCGCCGCGATCGCCGCCGAGGCCGGGGTGGACGATTTCCTCGCCGAGGCGCGGCCGGAGGACAAGCTGGCCCTGATCCGCAAGGAACAGGAAGGCGGACGGATGGTCGCGATGATCGGCGACGGCACCAACGATGCGCCGGCGCTGGCGCAGGCCGATGTGGGTGTGGCGATGAACACGGGGACCCAGGCGGCGAAGGAGGCCGGCAACATGGTGGATCTCGATTCGAACCCGACGAAGCTCATTGAGATCATCGAGATCGGGAAGCAACTGCTCATCACGCGCGGTTCGCTCACGACCTTCAGCATCGCCAATGACGTGGCCAAGTATTTCGCGATCATCCCCGCGATGTTGGTGGCCACGTTCCCCGCCATCGCCCCATTGAACATCATGGGCCTGCACAGCCCGAACAGCGCCGTCCTGAGCGCCATCATTTTCAATGCGCTCATCATCGTCGCCCTGATCCCGCTGGCCTTGCGCGGCGTGAAATTCCAACCGATCGGCGCCCTCGCGATCCTGCAACGCAACCTGCTCCTTTACGGGGTCGGCGGCGTCCTAATCCCGTTCGCGGGAATCAAGGTCATCGATGTCCTGATCACCTCACTCAACCTGGTTTAAGCCTATGAAAAACCTATACGCCGAAATCCGCAGCGCCGTGATGGCCACGCTGGTGCTCGCGGCCGTGTGTTGTGGCCTCTACCCGTTGGTGGTTTATGGCCTCGCCCAGGCCCTGTTCCGCGACCAGGCCAATGGCAGCCTGATCACCGATGCCGGCGGGACCCTGCGCGGGTCGCGGTTGCTGGGCCAGCCGTTCAGCGCCGACAAATACTTCCACCCGCGTCCCTCCGCGGCGGGTACCGGCTATGATGCGACGAGTTCCGGCGGCAGCAACCTTGGCCCGACGTCGAAGAAACTTGCGGACGCCATTGCCCAGAACATCGCCGACTACCGGTCCCAAAATGGTCTGGCCACCAACGCACCGGTGCCGGCGGATGCCGTCACGGCCTCGGCCAGCGGGCTCGATCCCCACGTCAGCCTGGCCAACGCGGAGCTTCAGGTGGCGCGGGTCGCCAAGGCCCGGTCCCTGAATCCGCAGCACGTCCGGGACCTGGTCGGCCGCCACACGGACCCGGCCGGGCTGGGCATCCTGGGGGAACCTGGTGTGAATGTGCTCACCCTCAACCTCGCCTTGGACCGCCCATGAAAGGACCGGGAAGGGGCGACCAACCACCGGATGGGAACTTGGAATCTCCGGCCATGCGCATTCTCGATGCATTGAGTCTGGTTCTGGCCTTTCTGGGTTGCGTGTTTTCACTCCCCCTGTGGGCGTGGCTGATGCTCACCCCGTTTCGACGTTCTTATGCAAGTCGCGCTGGGATGGCGCCCTCGCCGACGTTAGGCTGAACCCGTGACCGATGGGCGACCCAATCCCGATGCCCTGCTGGATTCGCTCCGGCGCGAGGAGGCGGCGCGCCGGCGGGGGCGGTTGAAGGTGTTCCTTGGCATGTGCCCGGGCGTGGGCAAGACCTATGCGATGCTGGAGGCGGCCCACCGTGAACTCAATTCCGGTCGCGATCTGGTCGCGGGCTATGTCGAGACCCATGGCCGGCGCGAAACCGACGCGTTGGCGGCCGGGCTCCCGAAGATCCAACCCCGTCGTTTCGAGCACCGTGGCCTCACCCTCACGGAATTCGACCTCGACGCCACGCTTGCCCGACATCCGAGCCTCGCCCTCGTCGATGAGTTGGCCCATACGAATGCCCCGGGTGCACGACATCCCAAGCGGTGGCAGGATGTGCAGGAATTGCTCGATGCCGGCATCGACGTCCTCACCACACTCAACGTGCAGCATGTCGAGAGCCTGGCCGGGACGGTCGCGCAGGTCACCGGGGCGGAAATCCGTGAGACGGTTCCGGACGGGGTCTTGGATGACGCGGTGCTGGAATTGGTCGATCTGCCGCCATCGGAACTGATCCGGCGTCTGCACGAGGGCCGGGTCTATGTTCCGGAACGGGCGGAGGCCGCGGCCCAGAACTTCTTCCGGGTCGGCAACCTGACTGCGCTCCGCGAACTGGCGCTGCGGTTGGTGGCGGAACATGTCGGCGTCGACACGCAGCAATTCCGGCGGATCCAGACCGGTGCCGGGCCCTGGAAAACCGCCCACCGGCTGCTGGTGGCCGTGGGTCCCGGGCCTTTCTCCGAACCGCTGATCCGCTGGACCCGACGGATGGCGGACGGTTTGCAATGCCGCTGGATCGCCGTGCATGTCGGGCATCCGCATCCGCTGAGCGAGGCCGCCCAGACGCAACTCACGCGCAACCTCACCACCGCCCGCGAGCTTGGGGCCGAGGTCGTCACCACCACCGATGAGGACCTCGTGCACGGTCTCATCCGCGTGGCCCGCGACCAGAACGCCACCGAGATCATCTTTGGCAAGCCGGACGCCGCGGGTTGGATCCGGGGTTGGCGCGCGGGCCTCGCCCTGCGGCGGTTGGTGCGTGAAAGCGGAGACATCGACCTGCATGTGGTGCGGTCGGAGAAGGTCGGATCCGCACCGTCCTTCCAGGCGGCATGGCCCGTGTTCCAGTCGGGTTCGCAACAATACCTCTGGGTGATCGGCGTGATGACCGCGACCGGCGTGGCCAACCTGGGGATTGAATCGCTGGTCGGTCCGCGGGTGCCGGGGTTGGTGTTCCTACTGGCCGTGGTGGTGCTGGCCCTGTTTGTCGGGCGGGGGCCGGTGTTGCTCGCCGGTGCGTTGGGCGCCCTCGGATGGAATTATTTCTTCCTGCCGCCCCGCTTCACCTTTGTCATCGAACGCCCCGATGACGCGGTGCTTTTCGGGACCCATTTTGTGGTGGCCGTGGTGTTGGGCCAGTTGGTCGCCCGCATCCGTGCCCAACACCAGGCGGAACGCGCCCGCGAGGCCCGGACGACGTCATTATATAAACTGACGCGCGATTTGGCGGAGGCGAGTTCGCGGGATGAGGTGGTGTGGCAATTGGTGGCCCAGGTGGATCACGTCTTCCATGCGGGGGTCGCCGTCGCGCTCCCCGCGGGCGGTCAGTTGGCGGCGCATCCCGACGGCACCCTCACGCTGACCGAGAAGGAACTCAGCGTGGCGGACTGGGCCTTCCGGCAGGGCCGGGCGGCGGGCCGGTTCACCGACAACCTTCCCGGCGCCGACGCCCTGCATCTGCCCCTGGCTTCCGAGCGACGCATCTTCGGTGTCCTGGTCGTCGCCGTCCCCGACCGGACCCTGCCCGTGGCCCAACGCGACCTGCTCGAGGCCTTCGCCCGCCAGGCTGCCTTGGTGCTCGAGCGCGTGGAACTCCGGGCGGTCGCCGAACAGGCGCGTCTGCTCGCGGAATCCGAACGGCTCGGACGGGTGCTGCTGAATTCCATCTCCCATGAATTGCGGACGCCGCTCGCCGCCAGCACCAGCGCCGCCAGCGCCCTCGCCGAGGCGGACCGCTCGTCCCCCGAGCAACGTCATGCCCTGATCGGGGAGATCCAGGAGGCCAATGCCCGGCTCAACCGCGTCGTGGGAAACCTCCTCGATGTCGCCCGGCTCGATTCCGGCAATGTCCGGCCGCGATTCGACTGGCACGACGCCTGTGACCTGGTCCAGACCACGGTGCGTGAATTGGGTCCGGACCTCGCCGCCCATCCGTTGAAGCTGATGGTGCCCACCCAGCCCCTGCTCGTCCGCATTGATTTCTCCCTGCTGCAACATGCCTTGGGAAATGTCCTGCTCAACGCCGCCCGACACACCCCGCCGGGCACGTCCATCGAAGTGCAGGCCGCTTTGACGGACGGTTCGCTCTTATTATCCGTGGGAGACCGCGGGCCGGGACTTTCGGCGGAGGTTTTGCCGCGCATCTTCGACCGTTTTTTCCGCGGACCGGGAACAGCGGTCGGCAGCGGGCTCGGCCTGACCATTGCCAAGGGATTCGTCGAGGCCCAGGGCGGATCGATCACCGCCATCAATCGTCCGGGCGGCGGGGCCCTCTTCACCCTGCGCCTGCCCCAGACCGATAAGCCGCCCGCCATCGATCCATCCTTATGAGCCCTGACGCCGGCCTCGCGACCCCGATCCCGACGGTGCTGGTGATCGACGATGAGCCGCAAATCCGCCGTCTCCTCCGCGTCACCCTGGAAGCCAATGGTTATAAGGTCCTGGACGCCGCCACCGGTCGGGAGGGCATCGCCGAGACCGCCCAACGCCAGCCCGATGTCGTCCTCCTCGACCTCGGTCTTCCCGACCTGGAGGGCATTGACGTTGTCCGTCGGATCCGCGAATGGAGCCGGGTGCCGGTGATCATCCTGAGCGTGCGCAATTCGGAGGACGACAAGGTGTCGGCACTCGACGCCGGGGCGGATGATTATGTGACCAAGCCGTTCCACAGCGGGGAACTGTTGGCGCGGCTCCGGGCGGCCTTGCGTCATTCCCGTCCCGATGCCGCCGAAGCCGTTGTGCGGGCGGGTGAGGTCGAAATCGACCTGGCGCGGCGGGTGGTCCATAAGTGCGGCCAGGAGGTGAAGCTGACCCCGATCGAATATGGATTGCTGCGACTATTGTCGACCCATGCGGGAAAGGTGCTGACGCATCGCCAACTGTTGGCCGGGGTTTGGGGGGAACAGGCGATCGGACAGACCCATTATCTCCGGGTGCACATCGCCCATCTGCGCGAGAAGCTGGAGGCCGACCCGGGTCGCCCGGAACTCATACTCACCGAACCGGCCATCGGGTATAGGCTGGGCACGGGGGATTAGTGTTATTGCTTCGTGGCTCCGCGTGAGTTTCCTGTGCGGGGCACGGCACTCACCCGGGATTCGGCATCGCTTCCATCGCCATCGTCTTTTTCATCAGCCGGACAACGTGCCGCCGGATGTCCCCGGGCCAGTTCCGGATCTGGGTTTCAAACTCTTTGAAACGATCCTTTTTCCGCGCGAAAAGGACCCGCGTGGCCTCCTCGAAACCCGGCAGGTTTCCGGCCATCGCCACCATGAAGCGATAGGTGGCATCGCGGGCGACGCGGATGCGATCCGGCCCCGCGCTGGCGTGCCGGGCCGACTCCACCAGTTTGCGAAGGGTGACGGACGCCCCGCCGGGTTGGCCGTTGAGCCAGTCCCAATGCCGCGGCAACAGGGTCACTTCGCGCCCGATCACACCCAGTCGCGGTCGGCCGGGGCCGGGTGGACTGTCCGCTTCCGCTGACACCGATGCTCCCTTGGGCCCGCTCCTGGCCGGGGATTTGTCCAGCCGGGCGAGGACGTCCTTCACCGAGCCCCGCAGATCCAACTCCAGTTGCTCACCCGTCTGGTCGTCAAAAATCAGGATCGGGGACAACTCCCCGCCGCCAAGGACCTGCCGGACCTGCAACGCAACTGCGGTCAGGTCACCGGTGGCGATGCGACGGACGCCGGCAAAGGCCGTGCACGTAATGGAAGAGGGTGGATTCATTTCAAAGTTCCGAAGAACTGCGGGGGATATTACCCGGGTAAAATAGGCTGTCAATCGACTCCCGGGAAGAATGTCCAGGGGACGGGGGGCGTCCGGCGGCTCGGGCCAACAGGAGGATAATAGGAACTGACCCGAATGGCACTTAGATAAGACCCATAGCTTTCTTGCTGAGACGTTTGCGACGATTGGGTTCCGGAAGGGTTGAGAACAACACCCGCCGGGAGAGAATCTGCATTTCCCGCAGCAGTTCCTGCGTCCGCTTCCAATTCTCA
>JANYCC010000400.1 GCA_025360495.1 Verrucomicrobiota bacterium
GGTAGGAAAACCCGCCGCCCCGGAGCTGTCGCGACCGCCCTGGGAAGGCGGGTTTTCCTACCCGCCCCGCTTCTCCCATGGCCCGGCTTCCCACGATGTCAGGATGCCCCCGGCCGCGACCGGGACGAAAAACCCTGCTGACCCCGATGCGGAACGGGCCCATACTGGTCGCGCACACCATGAAAAAACTCCTGTTTGCCCTTTGGTCTTCCCTTTTGGCAATCGTCGCCCCGCTGTTCGCGGCGGATCTCAGCTCCTTCAACGGCACCTGGGTCGTCGCTTCGGCCGAGATCAACGGTGACGCGGCCTCCGGGGATCAGATCGACTCGATCGTCCTCACCCTCCGGGACGGCAAATACCAGTTTGAGACCGGGCAGGCGACGACGAAGGGGACGTTCAAGGTCGATTTCACCAAGACGCCGGCGACGATGGACGTGACGGAGACGGAAGGTCCCAATGTCGGCACTCCGCTGGCCGCCATCGCCGAGCTGACCGCCGAGGGGTGGCGGGCGTGCTATGCATTGCAGGGCGGGGAACGTCCCAAGGAGTTCAAGACGAGCGCGGGTGCCAACCAATTCCTGGCGGTCTACAAACGGAAACCCGGCACCGCCCCGGAAGTGAAGTCGATCCGGGCGCTATTGGTCGCGGGCGGTTGCTGCCACGATTACGCCCAGCAGAAGGAGATCCTCAAGGCCGGGCTCGAAGCGCGCCTGAATGTCCGCGTCGACCTCGTCTTCAGCCCGGATGGCAGCACCAAGCCTCCGCTGCCGATCTACGGGAAGCCCGGATATGCGGAGGGTTATGATGTGGTCATCCACGACGAGTGCGCGTCGGATATCAACGACCCGGCGGTGATCGAGGGCGTGCTCAAGCCGCATCGGGACGGGATCCCGGCGCTCAACCTGCATTGCGCGATGCACTGTTACCGCATCGGCGACCCGAATGACCCCGCCAAACCGGGCACGCCCCACGCCTTCTGGTTCGATTACCTCGGCCTGCAGTCCAGCGGCCACGGCGCGCAGAAGCCGATCGCGATCACGTTCGTCGACCGGGGCAGCCCGATCACCAAGGGGTTGGCGGATTGGAGCACGGTCAACGAGGAGCTCTATAACAACATCCAGGTCTGGGGCGACACCAAGCCGCTCGCCCGCGGTCGGCAGGATGCCGGCGATCGTCCCGGCCAGAATGACACGACGGTGGTCTGGACCCACGAATACGGCCCGAAAAAGACCCGGATCTTCTCCACGACGATCGGGCACAACAACGCGACGGTGGCCGATGCGCGGTATCTCGACCTGGTCGCGCGCGGCCTGCTCTGGGCCACGCGTCACCTGACCGACGACGGCACGCCCGCCGCGGGATACGGCCCGGTTTCCAAGTGACCCGGGGTCACCGGAGGCTGCGGATCTCGGCATTGGCACTGCGAAGGCGCCCAGCCAACACCGAGGCGAGGTTGGCGAACAGCTTGGCTTGGAGATGGCCCAAGCCGGCGTCAGCGAGTTGATCAAAGTCGGAGAACGCGAGCCGGAGTGCACGGATCGGCACCAGGCTTCGGACGGTGGCAGAACGGGGTTCGCGATCCACCAGCGCCACTTCGCCAAACCCCATTCCGGGCCCCAGCCGCGAGATGAGCTGTTCATTGGATTCGTTGGTCTGGAGAAAAATCCCGACTTCGCCGTGGGTCAGGAAATACATGTCGTCCGCGGGTGAACCGGCGCTGAGCACGGCGATCCCGGCGGGCAATTCGACCGGCGTGAGGCGGCACCCGAGATCGTAGAGTTCCCCGGGGGTCAGTCCCCGGCAGAGTTCCTGTTCGGCGAGCGGCACTTCCCCCAGGTGGACCGGTGCCGAGACGTGCCGCTTCAGGACGTCATTTTCACAGGACTCCAACGCCTCAGTCAGTTCGGAGGGTTCGCTCAGCCGACGCCAACCCTCGGCATCCAAGCGCTCCGCCACATAGTCGTGCAAGGTGGTCTTGTCGCCCGCCCCGGTCAGGTGGGTCCGGATCCCCTGACGCCCAAGCTGGGCGATCAGGTCCAGCAAAAGCCGGCAGGAGGCCCGATCCAGGTCGGCCACCCGGGCCAGGTCGAGCACGACATGCGTGGCCTGGGTCGATTGCTGGAGGACGGATCGGAGGACGGGTTCGAGCGACGCGAAGATCAGGCGCCCGCGCAGTTGATAGATGCGGATGGTCTGTCCATGCCGGCGGAGGAGATCGATTTCGTGACGATGCCGGAGGCGTTTGCTCCGGACCTCGGCGCCCGTCTGGACGGCCTTGAGGGCGGGGGTGACGACCCGCGGGGTGTTGAAAAGATGGAGGCCGAAATCGTGGGAGAGGTCGGTGCAGACCCGGATGCCACGGACGCTGTTGCCCTTCGGATCGAGCGGAGGGGAAAAAATGCCGACGCCGATCTGGCCGGGGAGGACGGCCAGAAGCCCGCCGGCGACCCCGCTTTTGGCGGGCATGCCGACATTATAGATCCATTCACCCGCGTAATCGTACATGCCGCAGGAAGTCATCACGCTGAGGACGCGGCCCGTGTTGTGAGGTTGGAGGACGCGCCGCTGGGTGAGCGGATTGACGCCGCCATTCGCCAGGGTCGCCGCCATCACGGCCAGATCCCGGGCACTGACAGCGACCGAACATTGCTGGAAATAGAGGTCGAGAGGTTCCTCCGGATCGCCCGTGAGGATCGAGGAATTCCGCAGCAGATGGGCGATTGCGCGATTGCGGTGGCCGGTCTCCCGTTCGGAAAGATAGACCGCCTCGTCCAGGTCGAGATCGTGTCCCGCGAATTCGGAAAAGAGTTGGAGGAGTCGTTGCCGGCGTGCCAACGGTGAGTCGCCCGGCACCAGGCTGGTGGTCGCGATCGCCCCGGCATTGATCATCGGGTTCAAGGGTCGTCCGGTCCGCGGATCCAGGCTGATGGAGTTGAACGCCTCGCCGGAAGGTTCGACCCCCACGCGCGCCAGCACCTGTCGCAGGCCGGCCACTTCCAGCGCCAATCCGTACACCAAGGGCTTGGAAATCGACTGGATGGTGAAGGGCGCATGGCTGTCGCCCACCTCGTAGACCTGTCCGTCCACCGTGGCGATGGCGATCCCGAACTGATGCGGGTTGGCCCGGCCAAGTTCCGGGATATACGTGGCGACGACGCCGTCCTCCATCCGGGCATACTTGTCGTGAAGATGCTGGAGGTACTGTTGAACGGGTGAAGTGGACATCCGGGTCGAGATGGGCCGAGTGCGATTGGTTCCGCCCGCCCGATGGTTCCAAGTGGTTGAAGGCACCTCGGACGGCGGTCCCATTGTTCGTGGTGTCGGCTTGGATTCCAGTCCGGGTAGGGGGTTTCTGGTGTAGTTTTATTCATTGTTTCAAGAAGTGGTATGAGTTGTTGTGGCGGATCTATCCGGCATTGATTTCCCTTCCGGAAGGGCACCGGAGAATCGGTGATGGATTCGGCTTGGTCCGGCGGTTGCATTCCGACGACCTTGGCTTCCATGCAACAGGTCATCGCCAACGGTCAGCCGGTGACGGTCTCGTTTCCGTGCACGCTGGAACGATTCCTGGCCACCCAAGGACTCCGACCCCGGTCGGTGGTCGTCGAACACAATGGAGAGGCGGTCGCCCCTTCGGAATTCGCCGGACGCCCGATCGTCCCGGGGGATCGGTTGGAGATCGTGCGGATTGTCGCGGGCGGATGAGGTTTTAGGTGGGATTGTAGCCGCCGAGTTTTGGAGGCGGAACCTGACGAGCGAGCCTGGCTTTCCGCCTCGCACAGCTCGGCGGCTACGGCCGTTCGTGCCAGGCCGGGTCGCCATATTTTTGCGCGACCAGTTCCGCGGTCCGGGAGGTCAGCGAGGGGACTTCGCCGAAGGATGCCCCCCAGGCTTGGACCAAGGCGTCCTCGATGTCGCGGGCCGGCAGGTGCAGGTTGAAAACGAAGTCCAGATGGTCACGATTCCCCCGATAATCGGGTTGCGCTGAGGGTGGACGCAGACAGCGTGCGAGCAGCGGCAGGTCCATCGCCAACAGGAATGTTCCGTGGAAAAGGAGGGCACAACGTTTCCGTCGTTGGGCGTTGCCGGAGAATTTTCGATCGCCGACGGCAAGATCGGTGTGGCCACGACAGGACACTTCGGCTTTCACCAAGGTTTGGAGGGCGTTGCGTTGCCGTTCCATGATCCAATGGTTGGTGGAGGAAATCGTGGCGGAAGGACCCGCCGGATCGATGGGGAGGGCGAGGCCATAATTGAGGCATCCCGGGCCTTGGACCACGGTTCCCCCACCACTGCACCGGCGCAGCACCGGCACCGATTCCCGGGCACACGCGACCCGGTCGACCTCGCCATCGATGCGGTGCCCGTAACCGACGACCACAAACGGCCGGGGCGCCTCCCAAAACCAGAGCAGTCCCGGGGCTTCCCCGGCATCCACCGCATCCAAGGCGGCTTCTTCCCACGCGAGATGGGCGGCGGGTTCCAAGGGCGGTACGGGGACGTGGCGCACGAGGGTTGAGCTTGGCGTCGGCCGGTCGCGGGCGCATCCCTGAAACGTGAGGAAAACGGGCTGGGGAGACTTGAACAACAAAGGGTGCCAAGGGGGCAATATCGATGACCCTCCGGGAGTGAGAAACGCTCGGAAAATGCCCCGCCTCGGGTCGCGTTCATCCTTGAAGCAGGCCCCTTTGCACCCTTTGCTGTTAAAACCTCCCGTGGCACTCCCGCCTGCCACGGGAAGATGAGCCTGTCGCCCGTTATCCGCCAATCAGTTGCAATGTGTGGCTTGGCAGGACGCCAAAATCGGATAGAATATGTCTGAAATTGGAAATGAGTGTGCCTTTGAATACGCCCCCCCCGTCCGCGGAGATCCCGACCTCGGACCCCAAGCCGGTTGCCAAACCGGTGGAAGGGTTCGCCTCGCAACTGACCCGGCACTCGGACGCCTTGGAGGATTTCCTCGGGTTGGTCCTGGCCGGTCGCGGGCCGGAGGAGTCGAAGGTGATCCTGTCCGACCTCATCGGGGGATTGCGAAAATCGGGGCACCCGATCCCGGACATCACGAGCACGCCGTATTTCAACACCATCCCCTTGGACGAGGAGCCGGAGTATCCGGGCGACCTGGCGATGGAACGGCTGATCAAATCGCATATCCGTTGGAACGCCATGGCGATGGTGGTGCGGGCGAACGCGGGTGACCTGGGGGTTGGCGGGCACATCTCGACCTTCGCTTCGCTGGCGACGTTGTATGAGGTCGGTTTCCACCATTTCTTCCGCGGGGGCGACGGGGGGCGGATCGCGGACATGGTCTATTTCCAGGGCCATGCTTCGCCCGGGAATTATGCGCGGTCTTATCTCGAATATCGGTTGGACGAGAACCACCTCGCGAATTTCCGGCAGGAACTCCAGGCGCATCCCGGGCTCTCCAGCTACCCGCATCCGTACCTGATGCCGGATTACTGGCAATTCCCGACAGTTTCGATGGGGTTGGGTCCGATCCACTCGATCTATCAGGCGCGCTTCAGCCGCTATCTGCAGAACCGCAGCCTGATCAAGGTGGCGCCCGAGGACGAGCCCCGGGTCTGGTGTTTCATCGGCGACGGGGAGTCGGACGAACCCGAATCGCTGGGGCAGATCAATGTCGCGGGTCGCGAAGGGTTGGACAACCTGGTGTGGGTCATCAATTGCAACCTGCAGCGTCTGGACGGCCCGGTGCGTGGCAACGGCAAGATCATCCAGGAACTGGAGGGGGTGTTCCGGGGCGCCGGATGGAATGTGATCAAGGTCGTCTGGGGCGGCAATTGGGATGAGTTGTTTGCGCGGGACCCGGCCGGTCTTCTCGCCAAGCGGATGGACGAGGTGGTGGACGGCGAATACCAGAAGTATGTCGTCGAGCCCGGCAGCTACGCGCGGACCCATTTCTTTGGGAAAAGTCCGGAGTTGTTGCAGTTGGTGAACCATTTGACCGACGACCAGTTGAAGCGGTTGATGCGCGGCGGGCATGATCCGCGCAAGGTGTATGCGGCCTATCATCGGGCGGTGCACCAGCGCAACGGCCGGCCGACGGTGATCCTGGCCAAGACCGTCAAGGGCTACGGGTTGGGCGAGGCGGGGGAGGGTCGCAACCCGACGCATGGGCAGAAAAAGATGGGTGAGAAGGATCTGCGCAATTTCGCCCGGCGGTTCAACGTCCCCATCACCGATGAGCAGATTGCGGAAATGCCATTTTTCCGCCCGCCGAAGAACAGCGCCGAGGCCCGTTACATCCTGGAGCGCCGCCAGGCGCTCGGGGGGTTCCTGCCCAAACGGGAGGTCCGGACCCCGTCCCTCAAGGTGCCGCGCCACACGGATTTTCCGACCCTGCTCAGCGGGGCGGTGCTCCAGAACGCCTCGACGACCAAGGCCTATACGGTGATGCTCAGCGCCCTCCTCCGCGACAAACGGATCGGGCGTTATGTGGTCCCGATCGTGCCCGACGAGGCCCGCACCTTCGGCATGGAGGGACTTTTCAAGCAGATCGGCATCTATAGCTCCAAAGGCCAGCTTTATAACCCCGTCGACAAGACCGATGCCATGCCCTATGTCGAGTCTAAGTCCGGGCAATTGCTGGAGGAGGGTATCAATGAGGCGGGATCGATGGGCAGTTTCGTCGCCGCCGGCACCGCGTACGCCAACTACGGCGTGCCGATGATCCCGTTCTACATCTATTATTCGATGTTCGGCTTCCAGCGCGTAGGCGACCAGGTCTGGCTCGCGGGCGACAGCCGGGCACGCGGGTTCCTGATGGGGGCGACCTCGGGCCGGACGACGCTCAACGGCGAGGGATTGCAGCATCAGGACGCCCACAGCCACCTGGCGGCCTCGACCGTTCCCAACCTCATGGCCTATGAACCCGCCTGGGGCTATGAACTCGCGGTGATCCTTTGCGACGGACTCCGGCGCATGTACCAGGACGGCGAGGATGTCTTCTATTATGTCTCCCTTCATAACGAGGATTACCGTCATGAGCCGCTGCCCGAAGATCCGTCAGTCATCGAGGGGATCCTGCGGGGGCTCTACCGTTTCCGCGCGGGCACGACCGGACTGGCGCACCGGGCGCAACTGATCGGGTCAGGGGCGATCCTCCAACAGGCGTTGGCGGCGCAGGCGATCCTGGAACGGTACGGGGTGGGCGCCGATGTCTGGAGCGCCACGAGTTTCAAGCGGTTGCGCTCGGAGGCACAGGCGGCGAAACGATGGAACATGTTCCATCCCGCGGAGGCCCCGCGCCGAAGCCATTTGGAACTGAGTGTTGCAGGCCAACCCGGTCCCTGGGTCGCGGTCAGTGACAACCTCAAGCTCGTCGCGGACCAGATCGCCCCGTGGATTCCCGGCGGGCTCACGACGCTGGGATGCGACGGATTCGGACGCTCGGATGCGCGACCGGCATTGCGGCGGTTTTTCGAGGTCGATGCCGAGTGCACGGTGATCGCCACGCTCTATGCGTTGGAGCAACGGGGCGAGGTGCCGGTGAGCTTGGTGGAGCAGGCCATCCGCGAACTGGGGGTGGATCCGGAGAAGGCCCACGGCGTCTGCGTTTGAGAATCTTTTCGGCTGGCTTTGGCGTCGTCGGCCCCGCGAGCCTCCCGCCACGCGTGAAACGTCCACCCGATTCCGGTCTCCTCGTCGTCTTTGAAGGCATTGATGGCGTGGGGAAGTCCACCCAGATCCGGGCGGTATCAGAACGGTTGCGGGAATTGGGATATGAGGTGGTGACCGGGCGGGAGCCGACGGACGGACCGCATGGGCGACGGTTGCGGGCGTCGGCGACGGAGGGGCGGTTGGAACCGGAGGCGGAATTGGAGTTGTTCATCGCCGACCGTCGGGAGCATGTGGCGGGTATGATTCTGCCGTCGCTGGCCCGGGGGGCGGTGGTGATCCTCGACCGATACTATTTCTCCACGGCGGCCTATCAGGGGGCGCGGGGTTTGGACTGGCGGGTCATACTGACCCGGAACGAGGAGTTCGCGCCGGAGCCGGACCTGCTGATATGGCTGGACCTGCCGCCCGAAAAGTCCTTGGAGCGGATCCGGCAGCGGGGTGACCCGGCGAACCAGTTTGAGCGGATGCACCAGCTGGAACTTTCGCGGCAGATCTTCTCGGCGATCGCCCGGCCCTACCTGATGCGATTGGACGCCACGGAGTCGGTGGGGACGATCCGGGATGCCATCGTGGCGGAGGTGGGGCGTTTGGCGGCGGCCCGTGTGGGTCCGATTCCGGGGTGACCTTCCGGTGCCGCAGTTTGCAGAAATTAGAGGTTGCAGGGCGCCCCGGTTTGGACTAACGATACGCGCGTCAGAGGTCCGACCGTCCCCAGGTTTTCGTTCCGGGTTGACGGCTTCCCCAAGTCTTAGTTTCCGCGGCATTTCAATTTTCCGCCGCCGTTGGGTTCGGGCCCTTCCGACAAGCACCACAGTCAGAATCGCATGAGCAATGATAATGTGCCCCCCTCCGCGCCCCAACCGGCGTCGGACTCGGGCGGCCCGGCGGGTAATTCCAATCCCGGCGGATCCAACCCCGACCGCGGGCCATCATCGGGATCCAATCCCGGCGGGTACCAAGACCGTCCCCGGCATTTCAATGGCCAGGGCGGAGGCGGCGGTGGCGGACCGCGCCGGTATGGGGGTGGCGGTGGTGGCGGCGGCGGTGGACAGCACCGACCCCATCGGCAGGGTGGCAACAACCCGAACCGGTATCAGGGTGGCGGCGGTCGGTCGCATCAGGGGGGCGGCGGTGGGGGTGGCGGAGGAGGCGGAGGCGGCG
>JANYCC010000427.1 GCA_025360495.1 Verrucomicrobiota bacterium
CCCACACCACACCGGCGGCCATTTCGTGAGTCATCCGGCCGGCCTCATACATCCAGCCGAGCATGTGATCGATCTGCGCCGGGCTCAGCATCCCGGCATAGGAAATCCGCCAGATCCGGCCGGCCAGTTCCTGCAATAATCCGACATCCACCGGGGTCGCCGGTCGGAAGTCCAAAACCGCCTTCATGCGTGGGAACGGACGGCCGGACGCTCGGATCAGGACATGCCCATCAGGACGGTCCCCTCCCGCCCGGGTCGGGATCAGTGGTATTCCTGCACCGTACGGACTTGATATCCGCTGCGTTGAAGCGCCGCGATGCCCATCGCCGCCGCACGGGCCCCGCTGAGCGTGGTCATGATCGGCGTGCCCGTCATGACCGCCGTCGTCCGGATCTTCACCTCGTCGGCCCGGGGGGCCGCCCCACTCGGCGTGTTGATCACCAGTTGCAGTTCCTTGTTCTTCAACAGGTCGATCGCCGTGGGTCGGCCCTCACCCAATTTGAAGATGCGTTGGACGGTCAGTCCCGCCTTTTCGAGGACCGCCGCGGTACCATGCGTGGCGACCAGGTTGAATCCCAACTCGGCGAACTGCCGCGCCACGGCGGCGACATCGCCTTTGTGGGCATCGCCCACGCTGATGAAGACGCGGCCCTTCAGCGGCAGCGGCGAATTCGCGGCCATCTGCGCCTTGGCATAGGCCACTCCCAAGTCGGGATCGAGTCCCATGACCTCGCCCGTGGAGCGCATCTCGGGCGACAGAATGATGTCCTGCCCCTGGAATTTGTTGAACGGGAACACCGACTCCTTGACGGCCCAGTATTTCGGCCAGATTTCCTCGGTGAACCCCAGTTCCTTCAACGTTTTCCCCGCCATCACCTTGGCCGCCAGCTTGGCCAATGGCACCCCGATCGCCTTGGACACGAACGGCACCGTCCGTGACGCCCGCGGGTTGACCTCCAACACGTACACCACGTCGTCCTTCACCGCATACTGCACGTTCATCAACCCCACCACGCGGAGCTCCCGCGCCATCGCATGCGTGTATTCGCGGATGGTGTCGATGATCTTCGGGGTCAGCGTGTGCGGCGGCAACACCATCGCCGCGTCCCCCGAATGTACGCCCGCAAACTCGATATGCTCCAGCACCCCGCCCAGGACGATCGTCCCCTCGGCCGGATCGGTGAACTGGCCGACATCGGTGAGGCAATCCACGTCCACCTCGGTGGCGTCTTCCAAGAACCGGTCGACCAACACCGGACGTTCCGGTGAAGCCTCCACCGCGAAACGCATGTAGTGCTGCAGCTCATGGTCGCTGTACACGATCTGCATCGCACGGCCGCCCAAAACAAAGGATGGCCGCACCAACACCGGGTATCCCAAACGCCGCGCCACCGCCAGCGCCTCCGCCTCATTGGTCGCCAGGCCGTTCGGCGGCTGCGGGATTCCCAGACGGTCCAGCATGGCCGCAAACAACTTCCGATCCTCCGCCACCTCGATGCTTTCCGGCGAGGTCCCGATGATGTTCACCCCATTCCGCTTGAGCCCCAGCGCCAGGTTCAACGGGGTCTGTCCGCCAAATTGCGCGATCGCCCCCCAGCACTTCTCCCGCTCGTAGATGTGCAGCACGTCCTCCAACGTCAGCGGCTCGAAAAACAACTGGTCCGACGTGTCGTAATCGGTCGAGACGGTCTCCGGGTTGGAATTGACCATCAGGGTCTCGAACCCGTCCTCCTTCAAAGCGAAGGCCGCATGGACGCAGCAATAATCGAATTCAATGCCCTGGCCGATCCGGTTCGGGCCGCCCCCAAGGATCATCACCTTCCGCCGATCGGTCCGCTTGACCTCGTCGTCACCCCGGTCATAGGTCGAGTAATAGTACGGTGTGTACGCCTCGAACTCGGCCGCGCAGGTGTCGACCAAGCGGTAGCTCGGGACCAGGCCCAAGGTTTTCCGGAGTGCCCGGATTCCGTCCTCGGTGTTCCCGGTGAGATGGGCGATCTGGCGGTCAGAAAACCCGAGCACCTTGGCCTTGGTGAGCAAATCGACGTTCATGAATGTGCAAAAACTCCAGCGCAGCAAGCCAGAGCAGGCCCGGAGTGTCGAGGGGCTTTCAGAAATCCCGCCTGAAAAAAGGGCAGAGACGGGATCCCCCTCCTAGGCTCCGGTGGCTTTTGAATGCGTCCGTCCGTTGCACAACGGCCGATACCTTCGCCACCGGAGCCACCTCTTGGACCCCGTCTCAAATCCCCTAACTTTACCTCCTCTTACTCCAATCTCCCCTTTTCCCCTTACGGCGCCGCTTTCCCCGCACCCCCCTCCTTGCTGCGCCGTCCCCTTTCCTTGACGAAATAGAGGAACGCAGCCGGCGTGCCAGCCGCCAAAACGAGCATCATCGGGCCCTCCGGCCGGGCTTTTGAAACCACTTCGCCGCCGGGCCGGAAAACGGGAAACCCTCGGATTCGCTGGGGTAATCGCCGCTTATGCTCCCGCGCATCGACGCTGCACGGCCGATCGCTCACGGACCCGATTTCCCCCAAGTCTGCCGTCCCGATGGGTTCGCCATTCTTGGGAACGACCCCTGCCGGGAACCGTTGCATTGCAGTTGCACGGTTTCTGCATTGCAAACGCCCATTGGGTGCAACGGGGCGTCCACCACGCCTCCGTTCACGATCTTTCGAGCCAGCGGATCTTGATCTCCTTCTCCAACGCCTTGAACTCCGGGTCGCCGGTGACCAGTTCCACCTTCAACTCCCTGGCCAAGGCGGCGGCAAATGCGTCTGCCAGGCTGATCCTGAACCGTGATTTGAAATCGGCGGCGAGGTCGGCCAACCGGCGGTCGATCGGATGAAACTGAATCGGGGCGGCGATGAGCTCACCCGCAATCGTCCGCCACGTCGCATCCCCATCCTTGCGCCGGATGCTGTACTGGACCTCGGCGTAATTCACTTCGGTCATGTGGGCCGGTTGGTCGCGCTCACCCGCCTTCTCGAGGATCGCAGCCACCGCTTCGGCGCCGGGTTCGTCCCGCAGGAGGGCCAGCAACGCGTGGCTATCGAGAACCGGTGCTGCGGACATATTTCGCCTCCTCCAAAGCCTTTTCCTCCGCCTGATGCTCCGCCCATTCCCGGGAGAACGGCCGGTCACCCGGCTGACGCTTGAGGATCCCCCGGAGCCGTTGAATCGTCACCGACGTCACCGGCTTGAGCAGGATGCCTTCCGGGGTCGCCTGAACCACCGCCTTGGTGCCGTCCTCGATATGGAACTGCCTCCGCAACCACGCGGGGATGACCACCTGCCCCTTGGTCGTGAACCACACCGCATCGGTCCTCTCCGGGGAACTCATTCCCAAGATCCTGACCCGTATTGCATTCTCCGTCAAAGTTGAATGAGTGGGATTCCATCTATTTGGTGAGACTTCCTGATTTCTTTCCACCTTGGCACCAACCATCGGAATACCTCGTTTGGCCGGGGCGAGAGGCGAGAGATCCGAATAGGCTGGTCTCCCTCTCTTCCTGAGGAACGAAGGAGGAGGACGGGGAGAGGAGGCAGGTCCGCGTCTCGTCCTCGTGTCTCGTCCTCGTGTCTCGAAGTCTGGGGCCCGATCCACGAGGGCCGAGGACGAGGACGAGATGCACGAGAACGAGGGCTGCGCGGTTAGACCCCTGACCCCTGACCACTGCCTCCTCCTCCAACTCACACAGTGCGCAGTTCGGCGAGGCGCTTGCCTTCCCGGTGCCGGATCACCGCCTCGACCTTGGGCACATACAACTGCGTCTCCGCCGGCAGGTACGGGCTGACTTCGTCGAAAGTCTTCACCCGGTGCTGCTCCAACGTCCGTTGCACCCGCCCTTCCCCCGCGTTGTACGCTGCCAACGCCAATCGCCAATCGTGGAAACGGCCATGCAACGCCTTGAGATAGGTCGCCGCCGCCCGGGCACTTTGCTCCGGATTCTCCCGCTCATCCCGCGGCGTCAACCGCAACCCCAATCCCTTCGCCGTCTGGGGCATCAATTGGAACATCCCCACCGCCCCCGCCGGGCTCCGGGCCTCCCGTTCAAAACCCGATTCCACCTCCGCCAACCACACCAGTTCCCGGGGCGCCCCGCTCGCCGCAAAAATGGGCTTGAGCCGGTTGACATACCGCGCCGCACCGGTGGGCATCGGACGCCCGGCCGTCCGATGTTCCCACGCGATGCGCTGGACGGGTGCCGAGGGATTCGGCGGACGCGCCTCCGGTATCAGAACTGGAGCCGGAACCGGAACCGGAACCGGAACCGGAATCGGTGTCGGGGTCGGGGTGGCAATCTGAGGCGGGGCCGGGGCCGGGCGCGGGGGGGTCGGAGCATTGGTCCCCACTTGCACGGTCACGGTTCCCGGCGCATTGGTACGAACCGGTGCGACAGGTCGCGGGACCGTACGGGGCACGGGGCGTGGCACCGCCGCCAACTCCCGGGCGACCTCGAAGTAATCCATCCGGCTCCGCAACCAGGCGGCATAAGGCGCCGTGGAACGATCCTCCTCCAACAACGGAAGCAGTGCTTGGGCGACCCTCTGGAGCCGCGGCAGATCCAGCACGTAGTCCCCCCCGAATTCCCGTTGCAACTCGACCGCCAACTGTCCCACTTGCGCCCGATCACCGGATTCCAAACCCCGGATCAGCTTCGTCACCCGGTCATCCAGGTTCTCCTCGGCGAATTTCCGCCCCTGCCGGATCAGGTCGTCCACCGACGGCACGTCCTGCGCCGTGGCTCTGGTCGTCATGGCCAGGCAGACCGCGGAAAGGAACATCAACCGGAGACAGGGCATGGCGTCATTCCCCGGCGGACCGCCTCCGGCTGCAAGCCGCAAAATGGTTGATCAAACGGCTCATCCGGGCGTCCATTCTCACCGTGACCCGGGCTGTCCGGGTGACCCGCCCCTGCGCACCGCCATGAATCCGTTTTCCGTCAGCGACCTGCACCTGACCCGCCGCCATTTCTTCGGTCGGCTCAGTGCCGGGATCGGTACCGCGGCCCTTGCCTCGCTGTTGGACCCCGCGCTCGGGGCGGAAGGGGCGTCTCCCGGCAACGGTTTGCTGCCCGGCCTCCATTTCGCGCCCAAGGCCAAACGCGTGATCTGGCTGTTCATGTCCGGCGGCCCCTCGCACATCGATCTCTTCGACCACAAACCCGACCTCAAACGGCATCATGGCGAGGAGCTGCCAGCCTCGATCCGCATGGGCCAACGGCTCACCGGCATGACCAGCGGCCAGAAATCCTTTCCGTGCGTGGCGCCGATGTTCGAGTTCCGGCAACACGGCCAATCCGGCCTCTGGCTCAGCGAACTGCTCCCCAATCTCGGGCGGGTCGCCGACGACCTGTGCGTGGTGAAATCCGTGTGGACCGAGGCGATCAACCATGACCCGGCGGTGACCTATATCCAGACCGGCCACCAACAGGCGGGGCGACCGGCACTGGGATCCTGGCTGAGTTACGGCATTGGCAGCGAGAACCGCCAATTGCCCGGGTTCGTGGTCATGATCTCCCAAGGCAGCGGCAACAAAACCGACCAACCCCTCAGCTCCCGTTATTGGGGCAGCGGATTCCTACCCGGGGAACATCAGGGCGTGCGTTTCCGTTCCCAAGGCGACCCGGTCCTCTATCTCGCCAATCCACCCGGGGTCGATGACGCCACCCGCCGCCAACTGTTGGATGCGACAGGATCCTTGAACCAGATGTCCGCCGAGGCCTTCGGCGACCCCGAGATCGACGCCCGGATCGCGCAATATGAGATGGCGTATAAGATGCAGGCCAGCGTGCCCGAACTGACCGATCTCTCCCACGAACCGCGCGCGGTGCTGGATGCGTACGGCCTGAAGGACGGGGCGGCGGACGGCGGGTTCGCGCGCAATTGCCTGCTGGCCCGGCGCATGATCGAACGTGGCGTGCGCTTTGTTCAGCTCTTTCACCGCGGCTGGGACCAGCACAACGACCTGCCCAAACAGATCCGGGGCCAGACCCGCGACGTGGACCAACCCACCGCCGCGCTGATCGAGGATCTCCGTCAACGCGGGTTGCTCGAGGACACCCTCGTCATCTGGGGCGGGGAATTCGGCCGGACCATCTATTCGCAGGGAACCCTGACGAAGGACAACCACGGCCGGGATCATCACGGGCGCTGCTTCACGATCTTCATGGCCGGCGCCGGTGTGAAACCCGGGCTGAGCTACGGGACGACCGACGATTATAGTTATAACATTGTCGACAACCCGGTGCATATCCACGACCTGAACGCCACCGTGATGCACCTGTTGGGGATCGATCACACCAAGCTGACCTATAAGTTCCAAGGGCGGCATTTCCGGCTGACCGATGTCCATGGCGAATTGGTGAAGGGACTCCTCGCGTAGGGACGGGCCCCAGGGAAAGGTTGAAGGTTGAAGGTTGAAGGTTGAGGGATGAAG
>JANYCC010000460.1 GCA_025360495.1 Verrucomicrobiota bacterium
TTTTCCTACCCGCCCCGCTTCTCCCATTG
Organism: Verrucomicrobiota bacterium; assembly: GCA_025360495.1. Classification (GTDB taxonomy): domain Bacteria; phylum Verrucomicrobiota; class Verrucomicrobiia; order Limisphaerales; family UBA9464; genus UBA6176. Next base: position 30 of record JANYCC010000460.1, read on the forward strand.
CCCGGCTTCCCACGATGCCCAGATGCGTCCCGCCCAGTGGGAAAGCGTGCACCATTCCTTGGCAAGAAGATCACAAATGGCATACGGTGCGGTCGTCTTCCCATGAATCGCCTTTCCTGCGTGGTCCGCATTCTGGTGCTCGCGTTTCTCTGCGTCGTGCCGTCGGCGGTCCGGTCCGCCGAACTCTTCCCGGCCACCGCGGTCTGGCGCTATTTCCCGGGGCGCACGGAAGCCTCCACCCCGGACCACGCGGCGTGGCGTCAACCGGCCTTCGATGACACTTCATGGGCCTCGGGACCGGCACCGTTCTTCTTCGGGGAGCCCTTCACCGGCACCGAACTCACGGACATGGCCGGGCATTATTCCAGCGTGTTTCTCCGGCAGACTTTCAACGTCGAGGATCCCGCCAACATCGGGGAACTGACCCTGCACGTCCTGAGCGATGACGGGTTCATCGCCTGGCTCAATGGTCGGGAAATCGCACGCCACAACGTGCCGGACGGCGAATTGTCGGCCACCGCGTTGTCCAGCGCGCCCCTGCCCGAACCGCTCGCCTACCAGGACATCACGGTGAACACGCCGTGGAACCAACTGGTCGCCGGCAAAAACGTCCTGGCCGTCCACGCCTTCAACGCGGCGCTCAACAGTCCCGATTTCATCCTCGTCGCCTCGGCCGAGATCCAGCGGGACACGGTGGCGCCGACGGTCCTCGAACAGATCCCGCCGGCGGGAAGCACGGTGGATGAACTGACCCAGGTGGAGGTCGTCTTCAGCGAACCGGTGACCGGTGTCGATGCCGGCGATCTCCGGATCAATGGGATCGCGGCCGCCACCGCACGCCAGGTCACCCCGGACCAGGTCGTCTTCACCTTCGCCCAACCGCCGGCCGGCCCGGTCCGATTCAGCTGGGCCGACGGCAACGGCATCACCGATGTCCTGGGCAAACCTCACCCGCTCTCCGCCGGGGACTGGTCGGTGACGCTCGATCCGACGGCGGCGCGCAAGAACCTCATGATCTCGGAGTTCATGGCGGACAACGACAAGACGTTGTTTGACGACGATTGCGACCGGCCGGACTGGATCGAGATCTTCAATGCCGGCGCGGTGGACGTGAACATGGGGGGCTGGTCGCTGACGGATGACGCGGGCAGCCTGGGGAAATGGCGGTTCCCGGACTACACCCTCACGGCCGGCAACTACCTGGTGGTGTTTGCGTCCGCGAAAAACAAGACGGTCCTCCCCACGGTTTTCGGTGCGTCCTGCCGGAGCCGGGCCAACAAGATCGCCAGTTTCCACACCAACTTCAAACTGGGGAGCAAGGGCGGCTATCTGGCCTTGGTGACCCCCGACGGCGAGGTCATCTCGGAATTTGCCGCGTATCCGGCCCAACAACGCGACGTGAGCTTTGGACGCGTACCCGGCAGCACCGAAACAGCCTATTTCGCCGTCCCGACCCCGAAGGCCCCCAACACCGTGAGCGGGGCCGGGTTCACCCCCGCGGTCCGTTTTTCACGCCCCAGCGGGACCGCCGTGCAACCCTTTGAACTCACCCTGAATTGTGCCGCCCCCGATTCGGTGATCCGCTTCACGATGGATGGCAGTTTCCCGGCCGAGACCAATGCCGCCCTCCTGACTTATACCGGTCCCATATCGATCTCCAACATCGTCCAGGTCCGGGCCCGTGCGTTTGCCCCGGGACTGCTCCCCAGCGCCCCCGGGAGCGAGACCTACCTGATGCTGACCAATTCCCCGGGGAATGTCGCCACGCTCACGTCCTCCCTGCCGATCGTGATCCTGACGACCCTGAAGCCGGCTTCCCCGTCGTCCGGCAAGAACACGACCGTCCACGTTTCCTTCTACGAACCCGTCCGGGGACTCGCCTCGCTCCAGAACACCGCGACGTTCTCCACGCGGGGCGGCATCAAGATCCGGGGCTCCAGCACCGAAGGCCAGCCCCAGTCCAACTTCGCGGTGGACCTGTGGGATGAGTTCGACCAGGACCACGATATGGAACCCTTCGGCATGCCGGCGGATTCGGAGTTCGTCCTTTATGCGCCCAACGGATTTGATCCGGGACTCATCCATAATCCGTTCACGATGGAAGTCAGCCACTCGATGGGTTTCCCCGCCCCGCGCACCCGTTTCGTGGAGGTCTATCTCAACAAGGGCGGCATGATCGCCTCCAACCAGTGGCAGGGCGTCTATGTCTGGATGGAGAAACCCGGGTTGTCCAAGGGCCGGATCGACGCTCCCAAGGCCCAACCCGAGGACGTGCTCCCGCCGGACGTCACCGGCAGCTACATGTTCAAGACCGACCGGTTGGATCCGAACGACAGCGGGTTCAGCGCGGGGGGCAGCACGGCGGCCTATGTGGAGCCCAAGGAACGCGAGATGAAGGCGGCGCAGCGGGCACCCCAGATCGCCTATCTCAAACAGTATTTCAGCAACATGGACAATGCCCTCAAGTCCACCAACCCCGATTTCCGGGACCCGGTCCGGGGATATAAGGCCTATCTCGAAATCACCAATTGGGTGGATTTCCACATGCTGGAGACGCTGAGCGGCCAGGTGGATGCCATCCGGCTCAGCACCTATTTCTATAAACGTCGCAATGGCAAACTGGAGTACGGTCCGCGCTGGGATTATGACCGGGCATGGGAGAGCAAGGACGACGGCCGGGATGACAACCCGCGGGTCTGGGACACCGGCGGCGGGCTGTGGGGTCCGCCGTGGTGGGGACAATTGCTGAAGGATCCGGACGCCTGGCAGGTGTGGATCGACCGCTGGCAGGGCTTCCGGAAGGGACCGCTTTCCCTCGGTGCGATGTATGGGGTGATCGATCGACTCACCAACGAGGTGCGATGGAGCCAACCGCGCGAAGCCAAGCGCTGGTCGGCGGGAGGCACCGTCCCGCGGGTGAGTTATCCGAATGAGATCCGCATCATGAAGACGTGGATCTCCAACCGGGTGACGTGGCTGGACGGCCAGATGGCCCAACCCCCGACGCTCAGTTCCACCGGGGCCGTGGTGACCCCGGGATTCCAATTGCAGATGTTCCCGCCGACCAGCGTTTCACTCCCCGTCAACGTGACCATCTATTATACCCTGGATGGCACGGATCCCCGGCCCTCCACAGGCACGGGGGTCGTATCCGCTTTCAAATACGAGGGACCCATCACGATCCATTCCAACGCCCGGATTTTCGCGCGGGTCCGGGACACGGGACGCTCCCAACGTGGGGGCCCACCCTCGTCCACCCCCTGGTCTTCCGCCGTCCTGGCGACGTTCGTGGTCAACCCGCCGCCGCTGGTGCTCACCGAGATCATGTTCCACCCGGATGTCCCGGCCGATTCGTCGTTGGATGCCGGAAGTTTTGAGTATCTGGAATTGAAGAATGTCTCCGATCGGGAACTGGACCTGACCGGATATCACTTCACCGCCGGGATCGAATTCCGCTTCACCGAGACCAGCGCGGTCCGGACGCTGGCCCCGGGTGCCCGCGTGCTGGTGGTGGCCAACAAGACCGCGTTCCAGAGTCGCTATCCCGGGGTGGGGAATATCGCCGGGGAATTCGTCGGCAGCCTGTCGAATGAAGGCGAGCGCATCGCCCTCGCCGGGCCGGTTGAGGAACCGATCTTTGAGGTGGCCTACGATGACAAATGGCAGCAACTGGCCGACGGGCTGGGCTTTTCGTTGGTGTTGCGCGATGAATCCACACCCCCGGCCGCGATCGGCAACGAAGCCTCGTGGCGCCTGAGCACCCATCCCGGCGGGTCACCGGGTGCGCCCGATCCGCTCCCCCTGTCGCCCCCGCACGTGATCGTCAGCGAAGTCGAACCGCTGTCCCCGGATTTCGGCGGCGAATCCGAGGTGGAATTGCAGAACTTGGGGAACGCACCGGCCGACATCTCCGGTTGGTGGTTGTCCAACGATTTCAAGGAACCTCGCAAGGTGCGCCTCCCGCCGAACAGTCGCCTCTCGGCCGGCGGATTCCTGGTCGTGCGTGAAGCGGTTTTCAACCTTCCGAACGGTGCCGGTTTCAGCCTCGATCCGCTGGGCGACGCCGTCTGGCTCTTCTCAGCGGACGCCGAGGGCAATCTTACGGGTTGGTATCACGGCTTCGAGTTCGGCCCATCGGAGGCACGTCAAAGCTTTGGACGCCATGTGAACAGCGCGGGGGTGGAATCCTTCCCGTTCCAAAGGGTGCCCAGCCTCGGCACGGCCAATCTCGGGCCCCAAACGGCGGCGGTTGCCATCTCCGAGATCATGTTCCATCCGCCGGACGTCGGTTCCTCCGCCAACCTGGATGACGAATTCATCGGGTTGCAGAGCCCTTCCGACGCCGCCATCCCCCTCTTCGATCCGGTGCGACCGGAGAACGTCTGGAGGGTCCGTGGCGGGGCGGATTTCGATTTCCCACCCCACACGATCCTGCCGCCCCATGGACGGCTTTTGATCGTCGGTTTCGATCCGGATTTGAATCCCTTGCGGCTGGAATCCCTTCGGCGCCGGGCGGGTTGGGATCCGGACGTTCCGGTGCTGGGCCCGTGGCAGGGCCGTCTGGGCAACGCGGATGGGACGATCCGGATTGAGCGGCCGGGTCTTCCCACGTTGGACGCCGACGGCATCACCCCGCTCGTGCCCCACCTCACGATCGACCAGGTCCGGTATGCATCACGGACCCCGTGGCCGGCCGAGGCGGCGGGCGCGGGGGCTTCCCTGCTGCGCCGGAGCCTGGCCGAATACGGGGATGATCCCGGCAACTGGATGGCGGCAACCCGTCTGGCGCCCGGAAGTGATTCCGATGACGATGGTCTCCCGGACGCCTGGGAGGCCGATCATCAACTCAACTCCCTGTCCGGCACCGGGAACGATGGACCCGACGGCGATCCGGACGGCGACGGATTCACCAACCGTCAGGAATACCTGAACGGGACCGATCCCCATGATTCGGCGAGCCGGTTGCGCGTGGGGGTCAATTTCGGCGGGGGCCAATATGTGAACCTGTTCCTGGCGGCGCCGGCGGGCCGATTGTTCCGCATCGAATCGCGCGTGTCGCTGCAATCGGGGGCTTGGGAATCGGCGGGGGAATTCCCGGCCGGATCCAACGGGGTGTCCTTGCTGACCTCGCTCCCGGCACCGGCCGAGGCGCGTTTCTTCCGGGTGGTGACCCCCTGAGATGGATTTAACAGACCGGGAGTATCCGGTTAGGATCCTTGGTAATGAAGGCACTGTTTCCATGGGTTCCGCCGGGTCGGAAGCTTTGCCTCGCCGGGCGCCGTTGGCCAGTGGTCGCGACCTGGCTGGGACTTCTCGCTCTGGGTTCGCTGCGGTCTCAAACCGTTTTTCAAGACACCCAATTCGCTCCGGATCTGGGGACCAACGTCTACGTCCTGGCTGTGGCGGTCCAGACGGATGGGCGGGTGTTGGTCTCGGGTGTCTATCAGGATCCCGCACGACAAACACTGCAGGGCGTGACCCGGTTGAACACCGATGGTTCGCTGGATGCCACGTTCCAACCTTTCCTTGGGAGATTCCCCAGCCTTGCCCTCCAGCACGACGGCCGGGCGATTCTCGCGGGCTGGTACACCAACGCCGAGGGGCAGGTCCTTACCGGCTTGGTGCGGCTCCAGATCAACGGGTCGGCCGACCCGTCGTTTCATTCTTCGAGGACCTTTGATCCCTCGGGTAAGATCTCGGTGGCGATCGACTCCGACGATCGGATTTTCCTGGGCAGCCGCGTGACCAACGGGGCTCCCGCGTCCGTCCACCGACTCCTGCAGGATGGCGCGGACGACCCGGGTTTCCAGTCGGTGTTGGGAAACCGCATGACCGACGTGCGTCGGCTCATCCCCTACTCCGCGGGGCGCCTGCTCGTGTCCGGGGATGGTTGGGACGGGCGCCCTGAGGTGCTCTTCCGACTGCAGCCCGACGGAACGTTCGACCCTTCGTTCGTTCCGGATCTCCCCAATTTCGGCTCGATCGATGCCGTGGCACTGCAGCCCGACGGACGCATTGTGATCGGGTTTGACAATTACCTCGCCGAGTATCCCCAACTCTTGCGCCTGAACCCCGACGGGGGGATCGACCTGGGTTTCCAACCTGGGTGGATCACGGCGGTTCCACCTCTGTCGCATATGGAGAGCCCGGGGCTGACAATCGGGGCTGTTGCCCTCCAACCGGACGGACGAATCCTCATCGCGGGCGTTTTCTCCGCCGTGGCCGATTCGCCCCGGGAGGGGTTCGTCAGGTTGAATTCCGACGGCTCCCTCGACACGGGATTCCACGGATTCGGTCTGCCCCTCCGGTCATTTTTCGACCGCCCCATTGTCAAGGACCTCGTCATCCAACCGGAAGGGCCGCTGATCGTCGGGCGACTTTATCTCCACCCTGACGATGCCCACGCAGTCGGGCTGATCCGACTCCTGCCCGGCCCGTCCATTGACCGCGGAATCGTCCGTTTCGACAGCCCGTCAGGCCGCTATGACATCGCCGAGGGAGAATCCATACAGCTCACTGTGACGCGTGACGGTCCTTTGGACGAAGCGGTCAGCGTCCGATTCGCCACGCGGGACGGGACGGCGAAGGCGGGTGCCGATTACGTGAGCCGATCCGGGGAACTCGCGTTCGCCCCCGGCCAACGACAACAGGTGTTTTCGATCCCAGTGAATACCGACTTGGAAGCGGAGCCCACGGAGGAGTTCGAAGTTGAATTGACGCCGGTGGGGACCGGATCTGTCGCGGGCTACCCGAATATTGCGCGGGTCAGCGTCCAGGACCGGAACTTCGGAGTGGAGTTCTCCTCAGCGAATTTCACTGGTTCCGAGTCGCAACGTGCGACCCCGCTGGAGTTCAGGCTGATTGGCGGACTGGCAGGCACCCGGGCATTCCGCTTCGGGATCGAGATCGTCGGGGGCACGGCCGAAACGGGATTGGACTTCGTGTTGACTGCCTCCGAGGTGGCAGTCGTAACACCCACCAGTTGGGACGGAGTCGTGCCGGTCGATATCATCGATGACGCCCTCTTTGAAGGCCCTGAAACCGCCCGGTTTCGCATTGTGAACGCAACCGATGGGGCCGTGATCGGCGTCCAATCCGAAGCGACCCTTCGGATCGAAGACAATGACACCCCCCTGGGCGCCGCCCGGGGGGCAAATGGTTCCGTGCGGGCTGCGGCAGTCCAACCGGACGCCCGGATCCTGGTGGCTGGTGATTTCGACGCCATCAATGGGGAACCGCGCCACGGCGTGGCCAGGCTGCATCCGGACCTGACACTCGACCCCGGGTTCGATCCGGGCTTGGGACCGGACGCTGCGGTCAATTCGATTGCCGTGCAACCCGACGGGAAGATCCTGCTGGGCGGGACCTTTGCCACGATGGGTGGCGTTTCCCGGCAAGGCATCGCCCGCCTGAATGCCGATGGCACCCTGGACGGCACTTTTGATCCGGGACGGGGTATTTGGGCGGAGAACCGGTGGTACGCGGGCGTCGATGCGATCGCCTTGCAGGCGGATGGCCGGGTCGTCATCGGCGGATACTTCACCCAATTCGACGGCGTCCCAAGAAACTGCTTGGTCCGCCTTGGGCCGGACGGCGCCCTCGACCAGGGATTTCATCCGCCGATCCCGGAGTTGGACAATCCTTACACCAGGGTTCGGAGCCTCCAGACGCGCGCCAATGGTGACCTTTTGGTGGGAGGCGCCGTTGACTTTTCGGGCGAACCGGCCCTTCGACTGGCTTGGATCGATGCCCAAGGTTTGCGGCGAACCCCCATCGGGCTGGACGCCACGTTGTGTCTGGGTGTGCCGCGACCGGACGGCTCCGTGGTCGTGGGAGGGTTCTGGCCGGGATGGGACTGGCGCATCGTCCGCCTGAGCGCTGATGGTACCTTGGATCCCGGGTTCACCCCGACGTCGGTCCAACCCCTGCGCTTTCTCCAGCCACCCGCCCTGGCTTACCGGCATGACGGGACCGCCATCATGGCGTTGCTGGAACCCATGTGGGAAAACGCCCCACGACATCTGGTCCGGCTTCTGGCCGACGGCGGGATCGACCCGGCTTGTCCTCCATTACCGGTGGCCAATGATTATATCCGCGTGATCCTGGCGCTGCCCGGAGATCGTCTTCTCGTTGGGGGCGATTTCACGCAAATCGGAGGGATCACACGCCTGCGCCTGGCCACGCTCGAGGCCGACCTGACCTTGTCCGGGCTCCCCCGGCTCAAGGCTGTGCGACAGGATCCGGCCCGTGGCCTGCGCATGACCTTCGAAGCCAGCGACGACATCCTCTCTGCCCCGTTGGTGGTCGAATCTTCGGACAATCTCCATGGGTGGACCCCGATCCACACCAACCTGCCGCCGGCCGTGCTCCGGCAGTTCACGGATCCGGACACTTCAGCGCAACATCGACTTTACCGAGTCCGCCTTCCGTGAACCTGCGACGGACGTCACCCCGGTTTCCAATTGCCGAGATCCGCAACCCGGGTCGCACGGCCGGGTCCGCCCAGCCACTTATATAAGTCTTCAGCCCAGGCATAGGTCGCCGGATTCGTGCCGGCGAAAATCAACTCGGTCGGCCACAGCAAGCCGGCCACTTGGGCGGGGTCGGTGACGCGAAGGCAACCCAACGTCCCGGTCGCCGGACCCCGGCCGTCTTTTTCACCAGGTGCGTTCTGGGTGGCCGGCGGATTCTCCAGGAAGATCCCACGGATCTGGCAGCCCATCCAGGCGTCCAGCTACGGGGCCGGGTGCATTATAGTCCTCCCGGATGTTCTTAGGCCGCCCCGGGAAACTCAGCCCAACCTGATGCCCGGTTTTGCCGCAAAAAACGCAAGAAGACGCAAAACCTGGAACAGGCCGGAATGAAAGGCCCGGTCCGTCTTTGCATCTTTTTGCGTTTATTGCGGCCAATGCATGCGGGGGCCACCCAAGCTCCGCCTCGTACCTCGGCGGCTACACCCTCCTCACATCGTCGGCTACGCCGGCTTCCAAGCCGCCAGATCCGGAACCCGGGTCGCACGGCCGGGTCCGCCCAGCCGCTTATATAAGTCTTCGGCCCAGGCATAAGTCGCCGGAGTCGTGCCAGCGAACACCAATTCGGTCGGCCACAGCAGGCCGGCCACCTGGGCAAGGTCGGTGACGCGCAGGCACCCCAACATCTCGATCGCCGGACCCCGGCCATCCTTCTCGCCTGGTGCATTCTGGGTGGCCGGCGGATTCTCCAGGAAGAGCCGGTGAACCCGCCCGTCCAACAACGCGGCATAAGATGCGACGGCACACATCTCACCCCGCGCCGCCAACGAGACACGGGCCGCATCGACCCCGGGCAACCGCCGCACCGCCTGCAGTGCGCGCAAGGTGTCCCAGACGCGCATCGAGGCGATCGTCCGCCCGGTCCACGCACTCGCCCGACGCAGGTGCCAGTTCAATTCCTCGCCCCACGCCGTGTCGCCGGTTCCGCGCGTCTCCAGCAGGATCCCGGGCCCCGGGGCGTTGATGCGCGACAGGAAACCGCGCGAATCCGACCGTCCCTCGCCCGGGGAACATAATATCACCACGGTGGGCGCCGCCTCGGGCCCGGACTTGCGCCGCAACAGTTGCCCGTGCAATCGCCAATCGTCCTCCGATGTGAACGCGAAACGGTGTCCCGTCCCGCCCTCGTCGAACTCATGCTCGATCTGGACATCCAACCCGGGGGGCTTCGCCGGGAACCCTCCGAACGTCGTCCGCTTCAAGGCCGCAACCACCCGTTCGCGCTCCC
>JANYCC010000471.1 GCA_025360495.1 Verrucomicrobiota bacterium
ATATATATATATATTCCCCCATTGCCACCCTGACCCCCATCGCCCCCGTTTCCAGCCACCAGTTCGCTGTCGAGAACCGTGACCGTGCTGGAAAAGGAATAGACCGCGATGGAACTTCCCCCGCTGCCACCGCCCGCGCCCGCCCCGCCCGGAAGACCGCCGCCGCCTCCACCGCCACCCCCGCCGGCTTGGTCAGGAGGACAATTGGCGACGAATTCGGAAAAATTGCTACCTCCACCGCCACCCCCGCCTCCACCGCCACCCGCGCGTCCTGTCAAACCATCACGACCGACCAACGCCACATATCCCGCCTCGGTCAATTCGCCCCAAACTTCTTCGGCGGCGGCGCCATGCTTGCCGGCGGACCCCGGATCCCCGGATCCCGCATCGAGACCAGTGAATCCCTGCCTGCAGCCGTTTTTCGCACTGCCTCCGAGGCCGGCCAATCCACCGAGATCCCCCTCGCCGCCATTGCCAGCGCTGCCGGCGGCACCGGACCCACCCTTGCCGCCCGCCCCGCCTTGGGAGCCTCCGGCGCCCACTCCGCCTGCCCCGCCGATCCCGTTGGCCGACCCGGCCCGACCGCTGGCGCCACCCGCTCCGGCCGGGCCGTCCCCCCCGTCGCGTCCCGCTGAGCCGGGAGCCCCGTTGCCCGCAACGATCCAACAGCCGGTCAATCGGGCCATGGCCCCATTGGTCGGCAGGTTGGCGATCAACACCCCATAGCTGCTGCCACCGGGTGACGCGCCGTCTCCGGCCGTGATCCGACAACCTTCAATGCTGACGACCGCATTGGTCGGAAGATTGCGCACCATCACCGCGCGGCTGCTCTCGCCCGGCAGGGTCGCGTCGGCCGCGGTCACTTCCAAGCCCACCAGTCGCACCGTGTTGTCGGAATGAAGCACTTCACCCGCATAGTCCCCGAGGATCAGGGTCGTGCTCGGTCCCTGGATCAGGGTCCGGTAACGGTCGGCCCGTCCCCAGTTGGTGGTTCCATCAAATTGGCCGAACAGGCTGACCCGGGGCGGCAGACGCAACGTCGACCCGAGCACATAGGTCCCCTGGGCCATATAGACGTCGTGCCGCAAAGGGATGCTCTCGGCGAGTTCCACCGCCTGCCTCAGGGTCGCCACCGGCAGTTCCGCCGTGCCGAGGTTCCGGTCATTGCCGAAGGGCGGAGGCGCCAGGAACACCGCACGCGTGAAATCACCGTCAATCCCGTCCCCGTTGGAATCCGCAAAATCGCCCGGTTGATCGATGCTGTCGGCGGCGGCCACCTGCACGAGTCGGTAAAACCCCATCGCCGAATCCCGGGGAATCCCCAATCGATACTCTCCGTCCACCTTGATGGCCGCCTCTTGGATCGGGCGCCAATCGGGACTGTCCAACTGCGTGGCACTCGACTCGACGCGATACCCGAGATTGGATGCCGCCCAAGTGAGTTCGAACCGCCCGTCCCGGTCCCGCAGGTTCAATTCGGGCGGGGACGCCAACAGGCCGGTCCCGGTGGCAAGGATCAGGGTGGTCTGCAACACCTGCTGAAAGGGAGCGGTGCGGTGAAGGGCGGAAGGGTTCATGGTCGAAGGAACCTTACCCTAAGCTGGTCTTGCCGCTTCCCGGCAAGGAGTTTATGGGGTTTTGTTACCGCCCCGCCTTAACCCAGGATCTTCTCCACCACTTTTCCGTGCACATCGGTCAGGCGGAAATCGCGACCGCCAAACCGATACGTCAACCGCTCATGCTCCAATCCCAGCAGATGCAGGATCGTGGCGTGCAGATCATGGATGTGGACCTTCTCATCCACCGGATAAAAACCATAATCATCGGTGACCCCATGACTGAACCCTGGTTTCACCCCGCCGCCCGCCAGCCACATGGTGAACGCATGCGGATGATGATCGCGCCCGTCCGTGCCCTGCACCGTGGGCGTGCGCCCAAACTCCCCGCCCCACCACACCAAGGTGTCCTCCAACAACCCCCGGGACTTGAGGTCCTTCAACAGGCCCGCGATCGGACGGTCCACTTCCCCCGCCAGACGCCCATGGTCGGCGGTCAATTTCTCGTGCTGGTCCCAATAGCCATGCGTCACCTGCACGAAACGCACGCCCCGTTCGCTCAATCTGCGCGCCTGCAGGCATTGGCGCCCGAACTCCGCGGTTTTCGGGTCGTCCAAACCATAGAGTCGCCGCGTCGCCTCGGTCTCGCCCTTCAGGTCGAACACCCCGGGCGCCTCCGCCTGCATCTTGAACGCGAGTTCGAACGACTGGATCCGCGCCTCCAACTCGGCATCGGGCCCGGTGCGCCCCAGGTGATCCCGGTTCATCTCCGCCAGCAGATCCAGTTGCGCCCGCTGCCGGTCGGTGCCGGATCCGTCGCCCAGATACGCGAAGCCGGCGGGTTCGTCCCTGGCCTTGCCGCCCCCGATCGGCGTGCCCTGATGGGTCGCGGGCAGGAAGGCGCTCGACCAGTTCCCCACGCCCCCGTGCCCGAGGGTCGGGTTGATCGTGATGAAACTCGGCAGGTTCTGGTTCTCCGTTCCGAGCCCATAACTGATCCACGAACCGATGCTGGGCCGGACAAAGGTGTCCGAACCGGTGTGAAGCTTGAGCAGCGCGCCCCCATGGGCCTCGTTGGTGCCGTGGACGGTCTTGATGAAACAAAGATCGTCCGCCATCGCCCCCACCAACGGGAACAGATCGCTGATCATCGCGCCGCACTGTCCATACGGCCGGAACTGCCAGGGCGATTGCCGCAGGTTGCCCGTCTTGGAGAATTGGACGCGGGGTTTGTCGAAGGGCAACGGCTTCCCGGAATCCCGCAGGAGCGCCGGCTTATGATCAAAGGTGTCCACATGCGACGGTCCGCCGTGCATGAACAGGAAGATGACTCGCCTGGCCCGCGCCGGAACATGGGGCACCCGCATTGCCAACGGTCCCATTCCCGGTGCGGCGGACCCGGCCCGCGCGACCAGATCGGCCAACGCCAGCGCTCCAAAACCGACAGCACAACGGTGCAGGGCCTGGCGACGGTTGATCGGGGTGGATTGGGGACTCGTGGAACTCATCCCTCCGATCGGGTTGGGTGGGGGAAAGGGCATGGTCGGCGTCTCAATGACGGTACATGAACTCGTTGGCGGCGAAAAGTGTCTGGCAGAACGCCGCGAGATCAGCCCGTCTCCGGTCCCTGTCGTCCGCCCCGGTCGCAGATCCCTTGGGAAGTTCGTCCAGGAAACGGAGCGCACGGCGGACCTCGGCCGGGGTCGCCGGCCGGTTGAGGACACGCGTCATGGCCTCCCGGATCCGGGCCGCGTCATCCAGGTCGGCCCGGGCGAGCAGGGACTGCGCGAGGACCCCGGCGGAATCTTTCACGAGCGGGCTGTTGAGGAAAAAGAGCGCCTGATGCGAAACGACCGTGGGCGTGCGACGGGCCGAACAGACACTCGGATTGGCAAAATCAAACAATGTGAGGGCGTCGTAAACGCGGTCGCGCACGATCGGCAGATAGACCGTGCGGCGAACCGACCGGGCTGAGATTTCGTCACCGGGGACGTACTCGTTGTCCTTCCAGTCCACCAGCGATCCGCCCAATGCCGGATCCAGACGACCGGACACGGTGAGCAGGGCGTCGCGGATCATCTCCGCATCCAACCGTTGCCGGGGAAAATGCGACAGCAGCCGGTTCTCGGGGTCGGCCGCAACGGTCGCTGACGGGTCATCGGACGTCGCGGATTGCAGGAACACCGAGCTATATAATATAAGACGGTGAAGCGCCTTCATATCCCAGCCCGACCGGATGAATCCGGCCGCCAACCAGTCGAGCAGTTCCGGATGCGACGGGCTTTCACCACGGACCCCGAAATTGTCCGGCGTGCGCACCAATCCCTCGCCGAAATGGGCCTGCCAGACGCGGTTGACGATGACCCGTGCGGTGAGCGGATTGCCGGCGTCGGTGATCCAATGGGCCATTTCAAGACGGCCGCTGTGGTCGGACGGGATTCCCGCGGATTGTCCGGGTCGCGAAACCGCCGCGATGAAGCCGCGCGGCACCGGATCCTTGGCGAGGTTGAGATGGCTGCCGCGAACATGAATCGGGAGTTCGATCGGTTGTTCTTCGGCCGCGGCCAGTGCAAAAGCCGGGGGCGGGGGTGCGGTGGCCAGCAAGGTGTCCCGCTCGTTCTCCAGGGCGGTGAGCGTCGCCAGCGTGGCCGGTGGATAGAGAGTCCGCGGATCCTTGGGCAAGGCCAGCGGACCTCCGACCCCGAACAAAGCCTCCCGCACCTCGCCGAGCGTCACCCTCCGGCGGTCCGCGTCCGACAGGTCATTGAACTCCCAACGGGCGACCACCCCGTCGGCAACCGGGTTTTCGGGATGTTCAAACCGGGCCGACAATTCCGACGCCGTCAACGCCCGATCGAAGACGTGCACCTCATCCAATGTGCCTTGGAAATTTATATAACCATCCTGTCGCCGGCCCAAGGCGAGGGACAGGTGACCCGGAATCCGGGCGCGTTTCACGGATGTTTCACCCGCGGGTTTGCCGTCCAGAAAGAGCCTCAGGTCGGCCCCGTCATAGGTGAACGCCAGATGGTGCCAGCGATTCGTCCCAAGGGTCTGTGTCCCACTCCAGACGGCGAAGACATCGGACTTCGTGCCACCGATGTTCAGGTAGGCGCCCGCCTGATTCCGGTCGATCAGCAGGGCGTAATGACCTTCGGTCCATTCGTTGCCGTTCTTGTTCACCAACCAACGGCGGGTGTCGCCGGAATCAGGGAACGAGTCGGTGCGCACCCACGCCTCGACGGTCAGTTGCGACGGGTCAAGTTCCGGCGAGTGCGGGAGCTCGAGGTGATTCTTCCCGGTCGCCCGGAACCCGGCGCCGATCCGACCCGGTCCGAGTCCCGTCGCGTTCGTGGTGTTGGCTGCAGTCTCCAATTCCCCGAGAAATCCGGCGGCGCGCCCGGGCTTCGCCGCCACCTCGCGCAGGACCTGACTGACCAAATGGGTCGCCGGATCCGGGTCCGTCAGCATCCGGAGAAAGCGGACCGAATTGCTGCCGGGGTCGGTGGACGCGGGCCCATCCGCCTGGAGGGCGGCGCTGAGGTGGATCGGGAAATCCCGTTTGAATCCCGACACCAACATCTCGTTGGCTTCGCGCTGGAATGCGGTGATGCGGTTGGTCTGCCCGGTCAACCGCCGGGCATGCGCATCGATCGCGGCCAGTTGCTCCTTCGTGGAGATCGGCCGTTCATTGGGTTTCGACACGAAGTCGAGGTTCTCCATCGTGCGCGTGCTTTTGAAGATCCCGGCCAAGGCATAATAATCGCGCGCGGGAATGGGATCGAACTTGTGGTCGTGACACCGGGCACAACCCAACGTGAGACCGAGAAACGCCCTGCCCACCGTGTCGATCTGCTCATCGACAATGTCCATCACCAGCTTGGGCTTGTCCTGCTCCGCCAGCATCTTCGGTCCCAGGATCAGGAATCCCGTGGCAATGAGCCCGTCGAAGTTCCCGGTCCGTGTGGGATCGGGCGGAAGGAGGTCGCCGGCGAGTTGCTCGGTGATGAACCGGTCGAAAGGTCGGTTCGCGTTGAAAGAACGGATGACCCAGTCGCGATAACGCCAGGCGCTGCCCAGCACCTTGTTTTCGTCCTGCCCGTTCGTGTCGGCGTAGCGGGCCACGTCCAGCCACCATCGACCCCAACGTTCGCCATAATGCGGTGAGGCCAGAAGACGCTCCACCAAGGACCTTACGGCGCCCCGTGGATCGCGCCGCCCGCCGTCCAGGAACGCCTCCACCTCCGCCGGGGTGGGTGGCAGCCCGGTGAGATCGAACGTGATCCGTCGGATCAGGGTTCGCGGATCGGCAGCGATCGCCGGCCGGAGTCCGGATTGTTCGAGCCGGGCCAGGATGAAGCGATCCACCGGGGTGCGGCACCATTCCGGATCGACGGTGGCGGGCGGAAGCGTCTCCGCGATCGGTTCAAAGGCCCAGTGATTGGCATGGGTGGCGGTGGCCCGAGCCAGGGTGAGGAAGGCGCCGAGCATCATCCAACCCAGTCCGGACCACGGGAGCCTCATGCGAGAATCTCCCGCAGGACATTGCCCCGCACATCGGTGAGACGCATGTCGCGGCCGCTGAACCGATAGGTCAGGCGCTCATGATCAAGCCCGAGCAGGTGCAGCATCGTGGCGTGCAGGTCGTGGATCTCCACCCGGTCCTTCACGGCGCGATACCCCCAGTCGTCCGTCTCACCATACGTCATGCCGCCCCGGATCCCGCCGCCCGCCATCCAGATGGTGAACCCGAATTCGTTGTGGTCCCGCCCATCCGATCCCTGGGCGAACGGCGTCCGGCCGAATTCACCGGCCCACACCACCAGGGTGTCGTCGAGCATCCCGCGTTGTTTCAAGTCCTGCAGCAAGCCGGCGATGGGTTGGTCCACAGCACGGGCATTGTCACCGTGGTTCTTTATAAGGCCACCATGCGCATCCCATCGGTTATAACCATCGACCATCGGGATGGTGAGTTCGACGAAGCGCACGCCGCGTTCGATGAGGCGTCTTGCGAGCAGGCATTCGCGGGCATAGGTGCGGGTGTGCTCATAGGGATGATCCAACCCATAGAGTCTTTGCGTCGCCGCGGATTCGCCGGTGAGATCCATCAGGTCGGGGATCGTCACCTGCATCCGTGCGGCCAGTTCATAATTGGTGATGGCCGCCTCCAACGCGTCCACATGTCCTGCTTCCGCCAGGCCCTGGCGGTTGAGTCGGGTGACCAGCCTCCGCTTGACCGCCTGGACCGCGGCCGATTCCCCGTTCGGCACGACGTTGGCCAAGGGCGTCCCCTTCGCGTGCAGCAGGGATCCCTGGAACGTCGCGGGAAGATAGCCGCTGCCGAAGTTGTCGAGGCCGCCCGACGGGATCTGCCCGCCGTTCAAGACGACATAACCGGGAAGGTCGTCATTGCAACTGCCCAGTCCATAGGTCACCCAGGCCCCCATGCTGGGACGTCCCTGGAGCCCGCTGCCGCTATGCAGGAAATAATTCGCCGTCGTGTGTTCCGGGAAATTGGACACCATGGACCGGATCACACAGAGGTCGTCCGCCTGCCGCGCAATGTGGGGGAAGAGATCGCTGACCCACAGCCCGCTGCGGCCGTGTTGGGCGAAGTTCCACGGGGACTTGAGCACCTTGCCGATGTTCTCGAACTGGGTCTTCTCCAGCTTGCCGATGGCTTCCCGCGGATCCCGCCCGTGATATTGGGCGAGCATCGGTTTGTGATCGAAACTGTCGACCTGCGAGACGGCGCCTTCCATGAACAGGAAGATGATCTGGCGGGCGCGCGGCGCTGCATGGGGCGGGGTCGGGGCCAGCGGATGATGGCGGGACGAATCCGGGCCGGACGCCAACGCCGCGGACAGATGACGGTTGAAGAGTGCAGTCAGGGCAACCGCACCAAAGCCGTTCGCCGCCCGTCGCAACATCTCCCTCCGGCCGATGAGCGGGTTGAGGAAGAGCCGTCCGGTCGGATCCGAAGTGGAATGGGTGTCACCGGACATAAATGAAATCGTTCGCACTGAGCAGGGCGTGACAGAGATCGCCCCAGACGGCCGCTTCCCCGTCGCCGTCGCCGTGCAATGGTTTCAATTCAGCGAGCGTCTCGGCACATGCCGACGCCTCCTCCGCCGTGGGGGGACGGCCATAGGCGGTTTCATAGAGCCACACCAGGCGTTCCGGGACGCCTGCACCCGGCGTTTCGTGGAGCAACCGCGTTGCCCACACCAGCGCCTGCTCGTGGAAAAGGGGGTCGTTCATCAACGCCAACGCCTGTGCGGGGACGTTGGTGACATTGCGACGGCCCACCGTGCTGAACGGCGTCGGCGTATCAAAGGTGAGCATCAGGGTGGGTAGGAAATTCCGTCGCACCGCGGTGTAAAGGCTGCGTCGTCCGTCCCCATCCAGCGGCCCCCCTTTGTCCGGACGCCCACGGCCCACCACGAACTCGGTCAGGTGCACCGGCACGGGGGGGCCGCCCAACGTCGGATTCAACCGGCCCGAAACCGCGAGCACCGCGTCGCGGATCACCTCGGCCTCGAGACGGCGCACCGGCATCCGATGGAGCAGGACATTGTTGGGGTCCAGTTCCTCGGTCCGATCATCTCCGGGTCGGCTGCCTTGGGCGAAGGTTTCCGAAAGCACCAGTTGGCGGACCAACCGTTTGAGGGACCAGCCGTCCTCATGCCCGAATTTCCACGCCAGATGATCCAGCAATTCCGGGTGCGACGGGCGTTCCCCCAAGGCCCCGAAGTTGTCGACGGTGGCCACCAATCCGCGACCGAACACATGGTGCCAGACGCGGTTCACGATGACCCGGGCGACGAGTGGATTGGCCGGATCCACAAGTTGGAGTCCCAGCTCATGACGTCCGCTCGATGCGGTCATCCGCAAGGGTGTCGCCGCGGAAAAGGCGGAGGGAAGACTTCGCGGGGCGATGGCTCCCGGCTGGGACGGTTTGCCGCGCACCAGGACGTTTTCATCCACGCCCGTCCCGTCAAACATCGCCACGGCCGTCCGCGATTCCCAACGCGCCTGACCGGCCAATCGTTCGCAACCCGCGACAAACTCCTGGCTGATCCGGGTCCATTCGGCAGTTTCCTGCCCGATGACCAACGCCCGGTTCCGAAGCAGCCAATCGGCCCACAACGCGCATTGTGACGTCCTGGGTGAACCGGCGATCGAATCTCCGGCCAGATGGCGGCAGGCTTCCGATGCCGCCCATTGGATGGCCTGGGCGAGTCCGGAAGGGGACGGAGCGTGTTTCGGCAAGGTCAGGGCCGGGACCGGGTCGGCCGGCTTGAGTTCCGATTCCACGACTTGCAGCACATCCAGATCCGCATCGCCCATTGGACTGAATTCGATGTGCAGACGATGGCCGGCATAGGGCGTGAGATCATGCGTGACCCACGTGGGTCGGCGTTGGGCACCGGTGTCGAAACGTTGCAGAAGCCGGCCATGCAGCGGTCCCTCGACCATGATATGGGAATCGACGGCGGCATAAACCCGGGCCTGGCCCCGGATCAGATAATGGAGTCGGCCGCCGTGAAGCGTGACCGTCGGCGTGCGCAGCATCTGGCCGGCCCGCGACGTGGCCCCCAATTGTCCCGAATCGTTCTCGTTCCCGGGAGTCGTCGCCAGTTTCCTCCAGAACGGATCGCGATGTGCGGCCCCATAAGTCATCAGGCCGGCGACCGGATTCTGCGGATCGGTGGTGAACAGCCAGTCGCCTGGCTGCAGGGGACGGGAGCCGAAGGCTTCCCCGTCGGACTGCCAGGGCTGAGCCGTGGGATCGGAAAAATCCGCGATGATCCGCACACCGGGCGTTCCGGAGATTGGGGGGGAATTTCCTGTCTCCGTTTTCGGGATATCGATCGACGGATCGGCCGCCAGCGGTGGAAGCCGTGCGAAAGAATGAAGTGGATCGGTCTCATCGCCGGCCGCTGATTTCAGGGCCGCGATCCAACGGGCCAACCGGTCCGGGTCCAGTCCGTCCGGGCGGGCGGTTGCCAACCGGTTTGAAGGGGTGACCGAAGCGTCCTGCAGACCCGCCCTCGCCGCGATCAGGTAGTCGGCAATCTGCCCTAATCCCGGACGGGCGGCGTCGGCAAAAGCGGCGCCGAATTGAGGGCGGTACCGGGCGCGCCAGGCGTCCAACTCCAGCGCCACACCGTGGTTCTGCTCCATCGATTCGAAGCGCGCCTGCCGATAGCTGGAGCTCAGGAAGAAACCGGTGAGGGCATAATAATCCTTCGAGCTGATCGGGTCGAACTTGTGGTCGTGACAGCGGGCGCAGGAAACCGTCAGCCCGAGGAACGACTTGCTGAACACATCGACCTTGTTGTCGATCCGCTCGCATTCGTCCTGACGGATGTCGACCGGGGAATGGATCTCCTCCCCGAGGAAGGCCCAACCGGTCGCCAGCACCGATTCGTTGGCGGTGGTCGCGGGATCCTGTCGCGGTTGCGGCAGCAGGTCGCCCGCGATGTGTTCCAGGAGAAACCGGTCATAAGGCACGTCGGCGTTGAGGGCGCGGACCAGGTAATCGCGGTACTGCCAGACATTGGCGATGGCATAATCCCCCTCGTGACCGCGGGATTCCGCATAGCGCATCAGATCCATCCAATGGCGGGCCCAACGTTCCCCGAAATGCGGGGATGCCAGCAGGCGGTCGACCACCTTCGCCCGGGCATCCGGGGCGCGATCCCCCAGGAAGGCGTGGAGATCGGCCCGGGTGGGGGGCAATCCGGTGATTATATAATGGACGCGACGCAACCAGGTGCGGGGGTCGGCCGGAGGCGCGGGTCGGAGCCCTTTCTCCTCCAGTCGGGCGAGGACAAAGCGGTCGAGGGGATGCCCGGACCACCCCCCGTCCTGCACGTTCGGTGGGACCGGGTTCCGGATGGGTTGGAAGCTCCACCATTGCTGGCGTCGGGCGAAGGTCTCCTCCCAGGCAACGGCGGATTTGACCGGCTCCGTCGCGCGCGTGGGGAGGGCGGTCAGGAGGGGGAGGGCCACCATTCCGATGGCGAATGATACGCGTGGGAACCGGAGGCAAATCATGGGAACCGCGGATTTGACCGATGATCCGGGTTGGGTTGAACCGGGCCTTCCGCAGGGCCAACGGCTGGTTCCAAGTCTTCTTGCATCCGTGCCATCCGTGTCATCCGCGGTGGTTCGGGCATTGTTCCCTGCGGTGGAATGCGGTGTGGCATCGACGGGTCTCACCGAAGCGGGGCGCCTTCCAGGGGTTTGCCATTGGTGTCGAGGATCTGGAAGTGGTGGATTCCATGCGCGGTGGCATCGGTATAAGTCCACACGACCTTCTTGTCCGGGGTGACCTCGATGAGCTTGGTCTGGTGCACGCCGATGCCATAGCTGGTGATCACCGTGTTGCCGTTGGGAAGGCGTTGCGCCCCGCAGGCGTCCTTGATCAGGGCTTCCGGCAGGTCGGCATTGGACAGTTCCCAGACGACCTTTCCGGCGGGATCGACCTCGAGGGAGACATTGCCATAGGTGCAGTTGACCAGGGTGTTGCCGTTGGGGAGACGGATGGCGGTGAAGGGCCAGTTGGGGGCTTGGAACTCCCAAGCCACCTTGCCGGCGGGGGTGTATTCGCGGACGACCTTGTCCAGCAATTGGGGCACCAGATAATTCCCGTTCGCCAATTTGCGCGCCATGCGGCTTTCCATGTGGTGATTGGTGGTCTGGCACAGGAGGGGGACCTCGATCGCGACCAGGCCGGCCCGCGTGAGTTCGAGCAACCGTGGCTTGTCCCCGGCCTCGGTCAGCAGGATGTTGCCATTGGCGAGGGCTTGGGCGGTGTTCACCTCGGCCTGGGTGCCCTTGTATTCAAAGAGCACCTTGCCTTCCCGGGTCACCTCCACCACGCCGCCCCCGGGATAGTCGGTGTCCTTGGAAACCGTCAGCAGAAGGTTCCCCCCCGGCAGCACCCAGCCGTCGCGCGTCGATTTGGGATAACGCCACACGGTCTGGCCGTCGCCGGACACGAGGCGGGTCTCGGCGCCGGTCTGGAGGAAGGAGTGGGTGATCTTCGGGGCCGGTTCCGCCGCCGGGACGATCTGGGCGCCCATGAGGGCCAGCAACGGGAACCGGCCGAGCCAGCGGTGGAGCAAGGCGGGGAGACCGTGGACCGGGAGTGTCATGGGGAAGCTTTTACCCTCCGCCGGGGTCGCGTGTCATTCCTCCATTTGGGAATTGGAAACGGGATCGCAGTCCCCGGGGTTCGGAGTCCCGGGCTTTAGCCGGCCGAGCCTCCGCATCAGCACCGATTTGGAATATTGAGAAGGCGTCCTACCCAGCGGTCGCCCAGCCAACCCAAAGCTGACCTGCCACCCCTGACCATGTCCACGCCTCGCTACCTTTGGCGGAAACTCACGAACGAACAGCGCGGGGAAATCCTCGCATGGCGGAAGGATAACGCCCGACCCTGGCATTCGCCGCCGCACCGTCCCAATTTCGGTCACCTCCATTTCCTCGTGTCCGGGGCCTGCTATCGCCACGTCCCGCACATCGGGTTCTCGCTGGGGCGAATGGACCGTTTTTCCGTGGCTCTCTCCGAGCTTTTCCAGCAGCAGGCCACCCGTCTGATTGCCTGGTGTGTATTGCCCAACCACTACCACGCCTTGGTCGAGGCCCCGAACATCCTCAAACTGCTCCATGAGTTGGGCCGGTTGCACGGACGCACAAGCCATGCTTGGAACGGCGAGGAGAACACGCACCACGACATTGAACGAAGGGGACGCGGTGTTCGGGGGACACCTGACCGGCTGAAGCCCGGGACTCCGAACGGAACCGAACCGAACCCGACCCCGACCGGTTGACCGGGGCCGCAACATCGTTAGGCTGGGCGCCGTGGACGCTTCCCCAACCTCGGTCGCCGCCCGGTCCGGGACCGCCCGGGGGTCGGGCCGCTTGCGGACGATTGGTTCGCCCTTCCGGGCGGCCGGCCGCTGGTTGTTGGGCGCGCTGACCAACACCCGCCGGATCACGGCCTTCTCGCTCATCACCCTCGCCACGCTGGTCACCAAGTTCGGCTCGGCGTCGCGCGTGATCCGTCCGCTGATCCAACAACAGATCCTCCGGGCGGGCGTGCGGGTCCTGCCGATCGTCTCCGTCCTGGGGGCAGCCCTCGGCGTGGTGATCGTGGGCCAGACCGTCCAATTGCTGCTCCAAGTCGGGCAGATCAAGCTGATGGGTCCGCTGCTCGTGAACCTGGTGGTCCGGGAACTGGCCCCGCTCTCCGCTTCCCTCATGGTGCTGGCCCGCGTCGGCACGGCCACGGTCGTCGAACTCGGCACCTCCCGGGCCTTGGGCGAGGTCGAGGCCTTGGAAGCCCTGGGTGTCGACCCGATCCATTACCTCGTGCTGCCGCGGTTGGTGGGGATTGCGACGGCGGTCGTGTGCCTCACGGTCTATATGATCCTATTTGCGTTCGGATTTGGCTACCTGTTTGCCTTCCTGCGCGGCATGCCCATGGGTCCGGCCGAGTTCTTCGGGGTCGTGACGGGCTCTTTGGAATGGGTCGATTTCCCGCTGCTCGCCCTCAAGACCGCCGGCTTCGGCCTGATGACCGGCATCATCATCTGTTACCACGGCCTGGCGCAACCGATCCGCATCGAAGAGGTCGGTGAGGCGACCACCCGGACCGTGGCCCACTCCGTGGTCGCCTGCCTGGCGTTCGACGCGTTGTTTGTGCCGATCTACATGCTCCTGTGAACCCTGCGCCGGTCATTTCGATGAAGGGGGTCGCGGTGTCCTATCCGCATACCCCCGGGACTCCCGTGCTCACCGGAGTGGACTGGGAGGTGAACGCCGGGGAATGCTGGGTGGTGACCGGGTTGCAGGGGTCGGGAAAGTCGGCATTGCTTGAGACGGCGGTCGGCCTGCATCCGAACGTGGCGGGTGAGGTGCGGGTGTTTGGCGGTCCCGTGGCCGCACCGGGCGCCGATGCGGCCGCGCAACGCCGGCGATTCGGGTTGGTGTTCGATGGCAACGGACGCCTGTTCCCGGGTCTCAACGTGTTCGAGAATGTGGCCCTGCCGATCTGTTATCATGGCAACCAATCCCCGGAGATGGCGGCGCCCCAGGTGAACGCATTGCTGGAAGGCCTCGAGTTGACCCCGTTTGCGGACGTCCCGGCCGGGCGCGTGGGCCGCTCGTGGGCACGCCGCGTCGCGCTGGCACGGGCACTGGCCTTGCGACCCGAAGTGGTCCTGCTCGACAATCCGCTGATCGGATTGGACGCCGTGCACCTCCGTTGGTGGCGCGGATTCCTGCCCCAGTTGATCTCCGGTCACCCCCTGCTCGGCGGAACCCCGCGGACCGTGGTGATCGCCAGCGACGAGGTGCGCCCGTTGTTGTCGCTCGGCCACCATTTTGCCCTGGCCCATGAGGGCGTCTGGCGGGTCCTCGGTGACCGCATGGCCTTGGAACGTTCCGAGGAACCCATGATCCGGGAACTCTTCAACGGAACGGGCTGAACCGCGCACCAACCCCGGCTGATCCCAACCCCATCCCTCGCGGACCCCTGATAATCCCATGGCACTCCAAGATCTGACGCCGCAATTGCGCACCCGCCTCAGCCGCGTGGAATGGTTCGTCGGGCTGTTCCTCGGCGTGACGGCCCTGCTCATGATCGCCGGGTTCGGATCGTACCTGAAAAAGACGGCGGACGCCCGGGGTTGGCTGGTGACCGAGGTCCCGTATTATACCTATCTGACCGAGGCGTCAGGTCTGAAGGTCGGGTCGCCCGTGCAGATGATGGGATTCAAGGTGGGTGAGGTGACCCGGGTGACCGCGCTGCCCCGGGACACGCGCCAGAATTGGGACCATTATGTGACGAACAATTTCAATGTGTTCGTAAGCTTCAAGGTGCGGGACGACAAAAATGATCATTTCCCGGGTTTCATCAATAGTGACGCCCGGGTGAAAGTGGGTGGTTTTCCGTCCGACCTGCTCGGGGGCACCCATCTGGAGGTGACGGAAGGGACCTCTGAAGGGGTGCAGACTTACGGCACGGCCCCGAACAACGAGCCCGGGGTGTTGTGGGACCAGTTCGCCATCACGCCCCCGGGAAAGGATCGGACCAACAAATTCAAGAAGTATGGGCCGTTGACGAATGACAGCCAGGGCTTCCCCAAGGGCTACTACGTCCAGGTCGACCAATCTGAGACCCTGGTCGAGGGGGCCACGCGGCTCATGGCCCGGGTGGATCACATCGCCGGAACGATCGACAAGGTGTTGCCTCCCTTGACCGCGGACCTGCAGGCGACGCTGTCCATGTTGCGGGAGGCGATGCCGGGGTTGACGAACCAGGTGGAGTTGTTGTTGCTGACCGCGCGGCAGACCTTGCCGGGGTTGACCAACAACCTCGACCAGGTGCTGGTGAACACACGCGACCTCACGGCCCAGTTGCGCGACACGCTGCCGATGCTGACCAACAGCCTGGAACAGACGCTGGTGACGACACGCCAACTGGGAAGCGAACTGAACCGGTCGATCCCGATGCTCACGTCGAACATCAACCTGACGCTGACCAACGTGAACGTGATCCTGACCCGGGACACCAACATCACGGCCAACAGCAGCGTCATGGTGAGCAACGTGAACCAATTGCTCACGCGGCACTGGCTGTTCCGGTCGGCCTTCAAGGACAAGAAGCCGAAGAAATGAGAGCCGGTTTAGGAACTGGCGCCGGCGTAGTGGCGGAGGGATAGGCGCCAGGCCAGTTCGCTCACCACGAAGCAGGCCCCGGCGATCCCGGCGAGCAACAGCAGTTCCCACGGTGACCGCAAGGTGCCCAGCAACACCCGCGCCGGGACGTTCGCGACAAGGATCATCGGCAGCACATAGGTGAACACGCGCCGGAACATCCCGGGCGGGAACGCCCCGTCGGGCACCCGTGCGATGTTGAAGAGGTTATAATAGCCCCAGACGATCCCCTGCGCCCGCACCGTCCAGAACGCCACCGTGGCGAACAGGAACATCAGCGAATAATGGATCACCAGGCCGGCGAAACACATCGCGGCGAACCCCAGCGACTCGGCGAAGGACGGGACCTGGCCGAGGCGGCGGAGCGCGAAGACGATGACGCCGGCGGCGGTGGCGGCGTTGATGAAGGCGCCCAGGTCAACCTTTCGGAACGAAATCAGGAACCGCGTGTTGACGGGTAGCAACAGGAAGAAATCCATCCGGCCGGTGCGGATATGTTCGCTGATCTCGGTGAGGTTGGTGAAGAAAAAGGCGGTGAAGACCTGCTGGACGAAGTGTGAACAACCGACCAGCAGCACCACCTGCCAGCGGGTCCAACCCGCGATCGACTCGGTGTGCGCGTACACGACCGACATGAACGCGAGTTGGAGGCCGAACCAGAGCAGTTCCACGACGATCCACAGGAGGAAGTTCGTCTTGAACTGCATCTCGCGCACCACCGAGTTGCGCCAGAGCGAGGCATAAAGGAGGGGATAACGCCTCCAGGCCGGAAGGGGGTTGCGCGGGGTCATGGGTTCAGCCGCCGACAGCGGAATAGCGTCGGACCCCGCGGGCCCAGACAAATCGGGCCAGGCCGTAACCGAGCAGCACCCAGGCGGCCTGCACGGCGAATCCCTGCCACATCCGGGGTCCCGTGATCCGTCCGAGATAGACGCTCACCGGAAAATGCAGCAGATAGGGATAGGGCGTGAATTGCACCGCCAGCGCCAGCCAGCGCGGCAGGATGTCGATCGGGAACAGGTGTCCGCTGGCGATGTATTCGAAGGCGAACTGGATGAAGATGAAGGTGCTGACGTCCAGCACCCAGAACGCCAGCAGGGCCATGACATAGGCGATGAAAAACTGCAGCAACCCGGCCAGCAACGTCGAGACCAGGAACAGGCCGAGCGTCGCGGCATCGGAGGGCATCGCGAAATAGTTCCGCAACGAAAAGATGAACAACGCCACCGGCACCAGCGCCACCGTCGTGTAGATCGCGCGACCGGAGGCATAAAGGCACAATCGATAGGCCAGATAATCGATCGGCTTCAGCAGGAATTGGCTGATGTTGCCATCCTTGATGTCCGCCGCGATCTGCCAGTCGTCCTCGGCGACGGCGGTGCAGGCATCGACCAGGGTGACCACCAGGTAATAGCTGATCATCTGGATCAGCGTATAACCCCCCACCATTTCCGAGCCGCTCTGCCCGGCATAAACCGACTTCCAGAGATACAGGGTGCCGGTAAGCGGGATGAGGCCCGCGGCGGCCCGGAACAGGAAATTGGTCCGGTAAACCAGCGTGTTCTGGATCCCGATGTTGAGGACGTGGAGGTATTTCCCCATGGAGAATGCGACGGACGGGCCGGGCCGGGCCCTCAGGCCGGCGGCGGCGGCGTCCCCTCGTCCGGACCGGCTTGGGCTTCGAGCGCCTCTGCGAACGCACGATGCACCGTGGCGAGCGTGCGTTCGAGAAGTTGGGATTCCTCGGCATCCAGGTTGCCGCGGGTCTTGGTGACCAGCATCTCGAGTTGGTCGATGAACAGTTTGGCCGGCTCCAATTGGGGAAGCTCCTTCTCCGCGGTGTGCGGGTTCTCCAACTGGCCGAGGAACATCAGGGCCATCTGACCGTGACCGGCCACCAATTGCAGGAACAGGGCGTGGTGGATCTCCGCCGGGCCGGCCTGCGCCAGGGCGTCCTCATCCAACGGCGGGGTCGGTGTCATCGTGCAGGCAGTCGGTTCCAGGAGGGCATCGCGGCGTTCATCAAAGCGAATGACGATAGGCCGCAGTTCCGCGGGGTGACCACCGAAAACAGTGGGAGACGATCGCCGCAGGAGCCTGCCACCGTAGGAGACGACGGCAGGAGACTCACTTCCCGGAATTGCGCCCCGTTCAGGACTTGAGCGTCCAGCCGTCCGCTCCCTCGGTTTTTCATCAGCCGATGATCTCCCGGATCGGGCCGCCCTCCTCGATCAGGCGCATGGTCCGTCCCTGGACCTGAACCTCCATCCCCTTCGGATCCAGCCCCAGTTGCTGCAGGATCGTCGCGTGAAGGTCGCTGTAATAATGGGGGTTCTGAACGGCCTTATACCCCACGTCATCGGTGGCCCCGTGGACCATGCCGCCGCGAATGCCTCCCCCGGCAAGCCACGAGGAATAACCCTTGGGATTATGATCGCGCCCCGTGGTGTTCTGGGACCAGGGCGTCCGGCCAAACTCGCTCGTCCAAACCACCAGGGTCTGATCCAGCATCCCGTGCTGCTTCAGATCCTGGATGAGCCCGGCGATCGGCCGGTCCGTCGCCCGGCAAAGCGGCCCGTGGCTCTTCATGTCCCCGTGGGAATCCCAGGCCCCGTTCCCCCCGCCCGCATGACACACCTGGATGAATCGGACACCCCTTTCGGCCAACCGCCGGGCCAGCAGCAGTTGCCGTCCAAAATCGTCGGTCTCCTTCGTGCCGATCCCATAGAGTCCCTTCACATGGTCGGGTTCCTGGGAGACATCCACGGCTTCGGGCGCCGACAATTGCATGCGGGCCGCCAACTCATAGGCCTTGGCCCGGGCCTGGATATCCGAGTTGATGGCATAATGTTCGCGAAACTCCCGGTTCATCCCGTCGAGCAGTTGCATCTGGCGCTCGCGCCCGGCCGCCGAGCCGCCCTTGGGGGGATAAAGGTTCGGGATCGGTGTCTCGCCCGCCTGAAAAGGGGTCGCCGCCACCGTGGCCCCGAGATAACCCCCGGTCAGCTGCACCGGCGAGGAGGGGCGCCCGATGTTGACGAACGTCGGCAGGTTCCGGTTGGCGCTGCCCAGGGCGTACGCGATCCAACCCCCGAAGGTGGGATGATCGAACTGCCTTCCCCGATGCCCGGTGCAGGTCTCGATCACCGCGGGGAAATGGTTGCCCTCCTGGCACCACATCGAGCGCACCACCGCGATCTCGTCGATCACCTTCCCGACTTCCGGAAACCAATCGGACACGGGGATCCCGGATTTCCCGCAGCGGGTGAAGGTCCGCAGGCACGGGATGACCGGCCGTTTCATCGCCGCGAGATTGTCCCCGAACCCGACCGCGTCGATCAACGTGCCGGCCCATTTGTTGTCCTTGGGATCAAAGGTGTCGATGTGGCTGACGCCGCCACACATGAAGAGAAAGATGACTGACTTGGCCTTGGGCGGGAAGTGCGGGCCCGCGAGGACCGGCTTGGTTTCACCGGCTTCAGCCCACATCCCGCCGAGCGCCAGGCCCAGGAAGCCGCCCCCGACCTGATGGAGGAAGCGGCGGCGGACAATCCGGCCACACGGATATAAGTCGGCGTCAACGGACATAGAGGAACTCATCCAGGTTGAAGAGCAGCCAGGCCAGTTGCTTGAGCCGTCCGGCGTCATCCCCGAGGTACGCGAGGCTCTCCGTTGTCTCGGCCGGGCTGGGCGGCCGGGACACGACATAGCGATAAGCCAGGTCGACCGCCGCTTTCAGGTCCCCGTGGCTCTCCTTCTGCAAACGGTCCGCCAATTCACCCGATGCCGCCTCGATCTCCCTGCTGTTCATCAAGAACAGGGCCTGGGGCGCCGTCACGGTCTGCGTCCGCATCGGGCAGGGCGCGCGCCCGTCATCCACGTCAAATGCCTGCAGGAAATTGGACAGCACGTCACGGCTGGTCGAGAAACCGCGCATCATATAGGCGGCCCGTTGCTTCCGACCCGGGCCGGGATCCGGCGACGGCCCCCGCTCCGCGACCTCCCGCCGGTTTCCGGTGACCTCGCGGATTTCGAAGGATGTGCCGCCCACCGTCAGGTCCAGGTTGCCCGCCGCGGCATGGATGGAGTCCCAGATCGGCTCCGCTTCCAATCGCTGAAGCGGGAAATGCCAGAGGCGGGTGTTGTCCGGGTCGATCGCCAGGTTCGCTGCGGAATCGCCGCCGGCTTCGGAGGCCCTGCGGTAGGCTTGGGAGG
>JANYCC010000002.1 GCA_025360495.1 Verrucomicrobiota bacterium
GCTCCATTGGCCCGGCTTCCCACGATGCCCAAATGCGCCGGATTGGACCGCCCGGTTCCCCGAATCTCACACGGCTTTTTCGAGGACCTTGCGCACGCACTCCGCCAAGCCCACGGCACCCGGCGTGTCCCCGTGAACGCACCACGTGCGGACCGGCAGCGGCAGACGCACCCCATTGACACTGAGGATCGCACCGGTCTCCTGCCAGGTCCGGATCCGTTCCCGCACGCGCACCGGGTCGGTCAGCAAGGCCTCCGGTTGATCCCGCGGTACCAGCATCCCATCGTCACGATAACCCCGGTCCGCGAAGCCCTCCGGCCAGATTCCGATGCCCAACGCCACCGCCCGCTCGGAGAGCCATCCGGTCGGAGGCGCAAACATCACGCTGGCCGGAAGCTCTTCCCCCACCCGACGCAAGGCCACCTCGGCCAGTTTCCGATCCCGATTCACCGCATAATAAAGGCTTCCGTGGAGTTTCACGTGCGTCAATCGAACCCCCGCCGCCACCGCCCAATGCGCCAACCGACGGATCTGTTGTTGAAGCAGGTCGTCCAATTGGCCGGGGGTCAGCTCCACCCGGTCACGTCCGAACCCACCCGGCACCCCGGGATGAGCCCCGACCCGCACGCCCCGCACGAACGCCTCCGCGAGCACTGCCCGCATGGTCGCATCGTCGCCCGCATGACCGCCACAAGCGACATTGGCGGAGGTGACGTGCTTCAAGAGACCGGCGGTAAGGTCGCAAGGCTCGCCTTCCCCCAGGTCGCAATTGAGGTCCGCAATCATCCCGCCATGATTTCCCCGGCCCAACCCGTGTTGGGCATCGGCACGAAACGGACGCGGGAACCCGGACCGGCCTGGGCCAGGTTCCGGAGGTCCGCCGGATCCACCAGCGCCAGCTTGGGATAACCGCCCATCGTGGGACCATCCGGCATGGTGACGATCGGCTGGCCCCCGGGCGGCACCTGCACCGAGCCCGGCAACACCGGTTCCGAGATCAGATCCAGATCCGGCGGGCACAGGGGTTCACCGTCCAACCGGTAGCCGACCCGATCGGATTGCGGCGACACTTTCCACTCGGACGCGAACCAACGCCGCACCCAGGATCCGCTGAAGGCATCCGATTGCGGCCCGGGCCAGACCCGCACCCGGGTTTCCGTCGGATTGCGGAGGCGTGAATCCCAAGCCAGCCGCCGTCCTGCCGTTCCCGCCGGCAAATGGAAAGCGGTGGCGTCCTGGACCCGCACGAGGTCGCCCGGTGTGAAAACCGTACCCAGACCCGCCCGGGGGGTCGCTCCGGCGCTCTCCATAACCACCGGGGAAACGATTCCGCCCGGCACCGCCAGATAGGCCCAAACCCCGACCGGCCCGCCGCGGAACCGGAGACGATCCCCGGGGTGCAAAACAATCGTCCGCCCCGGTTCGACCGATTGGCCGGGTCCACCCGCGACCGGTAGGATCTCGCCCCCCAGATCGGCTCCGGCCAGGCCCAGCACGACCTCGGTTTCGGCCCGCAATTCCTGCCGTCCCAACAACAATTCGAGCGCGGGGGAATCGGCCGGGTTGTCGACGAGCCGATTGGCACCCGCCATGGATACGGGGTCCATGGCCCCACCCGGCGGCACGCCGAAACGCGCCCACCCGGGACGTCCGCCATCCTGGACGCTCAGGCCGGTTCCCGACGCCAGCACCCGTAAACAGGTCCGGGCGGTCTCTTCTGGTGCCGGTGTCGGCCCGGGATTGGTTGGGTTTTCCGACGTCTCCACAAACCTCACGGCGTCCCCCGCCCGCAACCGGAACCTCGCCTCCGGACCCGCGCCGGGATCGAAAAGGCGGAGCGAAGTCCGCCCGAGCAAATGCCAGCCACCGGGGCTGGGTAGGGTGTAGATGCCGGCATGCTCGCCGCCGATCGCCACGCTGCCCGCCGCAACGCACGGACGGGGATTCTCCCGGCGCGGAATGCGTAGGACCGGATCCAGGCCGCCGAGATAGGGAAAACCGGGAGCGAACCCCAGACAATGCACGAAGTAATCCCCCGCCAGATGCCGGCGGACCACCTCGGCCACGCTCAGGCCCAGCTTCCGCGCGACGTGGCCCAGGTCTTCACCGTCATAGCGCACCGGGATATCGAGCCGTCGTGCGGTGGGGGAGACGGCGTTTTTCCCGGCTTTGTCATCCCACGGTTTCCACCATCCCGGAGCCGAAGGGGCGGTCTCGGGCGCGAATCGGCACAGGAGCGTGGTGAACGACGGGATCCATTCCACCAACCCGACGGGAGGCCGGGCCTCGAGCCGTTCGCGCAAGGCCACACCACATCGGAAAGTGGCGGCGTCCACCTGGGTCCCGAATTGCAGGAGCCAGGCGTCCGGACCAAAGCGTCGGCCGTGGAGGCCCGGGGTCATGCGCGCAAATCGGCCAGAAGTTCCTCGAGTTCGGTCTGGGGCCCCTCGTGATGCTGTTCCACCGCGAGCGCCAACCCCCGTTCGAACGCCACCACCGCCTCGGCGCGACGGCCCAGGGCCAGGTCGCATTTCCCGATCAGGATCTGCACCACCATCCAGTCGGCCCGGCGTTCCACGGCGAGGACGAACTGTTCGCGGGCCGCGGCATACTCCCCACGATCATAAAGCGCCTTGCCCAGGCTGAAGCGTGCGAGTTCGTTGGAGGGGTGTTTTTCCACCATCTGCCGTTGCCGGGCCAGCGGGTCGTCCATGGGGTTGAGGAGAGCAAGGCGGGACGGAAATTGAAACCGTGGAAAGGATGCAACGGTCGACAGGACGGGACGGAGACCGGCGGTTCGGCCCTCATCCTTCATCCCTCTGCCGGGGGAAGCCTGACGGACCCGATTTACTGCCGCAAAAGAAGGCAAAGATCACAAAAAGCAGAAGGAGGATTGACGCTGCCCAGGCGGCCACTCTGGCGATCCTTGCGGTCTTTCGCGGCAAATCGTCCGGTCTCCCCCGCCCCGTGAGGAACGAGCGGGGAGGGCCGGGGAAAGGGGTCGGCCGGCCCTGCAGTCCTCGTACTCGTGCATCTCGTCCTCGTGTCTCGTCCTCGGCCCCCTCGAGCGGCCCCGCGCTTCGAGAACGAGAACGAGACACGAGAACGAGAACGAGGACGAGAACGAGACACGAGGACCTGCATCCTCTCCCCCGCCCTCCTCCTTCGTTCCGCCGGAAGAGAGGGAGACCAGCTGTCCGGCCCTCGCCTGCGTCCTTCAACCTTCATCCTTCAACCTTCCTCCCCATCAGGTCGGGCTCTCCGCCGTGACGGCGATCCCCGGATCCACCGCAGCCGAGGCCGCGGCCCGTTTGCGTCGGAAGAACCGACCTTCGCTCCAGTCATCAAGGATGGCGTAACTGATCGGCGTGACCAACAGCGAGAGCAGCAGGCATAGCATCTGGCCGCCGATGATGATCTTGGCCATGGATGCCCGGCCCGCCGCCCCGGGACCCTGGCCCAGCGCGATGGGGATCATGGAGGCGACGAGCATCATCGTGGTCATCAGGATCGGCCGCAACCGCGCCCGGTTGGCCTCCAGGATCGCCGGTTCACGCTCCATCCCCCGGGCCCGCAGCGTGTTGGTATAATCCACCTGCAGGATCCCGTTCTTCTTCACGATCCCGAACAGCATGAACAGCCCGATCATCGCGTACACGTCCAG
>JANYCC010000013.1 GCA_025360495.1 Verrucomicrobiota bacterium
TCATCCAGGCCCCGCGCATGCCGGCCTTGGACGAGGCGTACCTCGGCAACTTCCTGCCCGGCACCAACGGCCACATCTTCGGCCGTTTCTGGCAATTGACCGCGACGCGCTATGTGATGGCGGATCGCGCGTACGAGGCCCAACTCAACAGCGCGGTGGCGATGCCCGGAACCGCTTTCGTCCCGCGGCTCACCTTCGAACTCGGCCTCAAACCGGACGCCCAGACCAATCATCTCCAGGTTGACGACTTCGATGCAGTGGTCGATCCGCGCGGGCATTATGCGCTCCTTGAATACACGGGCGCCCTGCCCCGCGTGAAACTCTACACCCGTTGGGAAATTCCGACCAACGACGTGGCGGCCCTGGCCCGGTTGCGGGACTTCTCCTTCGACCCCGCGGCCACCGTCCTTCTCGACTCCGATCCCGGCATCCGACCCTCGGCGCAGGATCCGGCGGGCGAGGCCACGATCGAGGACTACCAACCGAAACACAGCCGGGTGAAGGTGCGCGCCGCCACCGATGCCGTGCTGCTCGTGAACGACCGGTGGCATAAGGATTGGGAGGCGACGGTGGACGGGAAACCGACGGTGCTGTTGCGGGCCAATCACCTGATGCGCGGCGTCGCGGTTCCGGCCGGGGAACACAACGTGGAGTTCCGTTTCCAAACGGACACCCGTCCGCTTTATATAAGCTTGTCGGCCATCGTGGTCGGGATCGGGCTCGTCGGATTCCTCGCCGTCCGCAGGCAAGCAGCGCCCCAGAAAACAGGACCGGTCGGCCGGCAATGACACTTTTCGGAAATGAACCACGGATTTCACGGATGGCACGGATGGGGAAGCAGAAAGCCCCTGTATCTCTTTTTATCCGTGCCATCGTGGCGTCAGGCATCGGGCGCATCCCTGCTTGAACCGTTGCCCAACCAGAGTTGATCACCCATGTCCGGCCAGACCAGCCACCTCGACCACGTCCGCGACGACGTCGGTTATGCCGACATCCTCGCGAACTGGGATGCCTCGTTCTATGCCAAGTTCACCCGGGCGCTGCGTCCGGTTGTCCCGGGTGCGCGCGTGCTCGACGTCGGGTGCGGGGTCGGACAGGTGGTCGCCCAATTGACCCGGGATGGATATGAGGCCCACGGGGTGGATGTCGCGGCCCCCAACATTGAGCGGGCGAGGCTTCATACGGACCGTTGCGTGCTGTACGACGGTCGGCGGTTGCCCTATCCGGACGGGCATTTTGCGGTCGTCGGTGCCTTGAACGTGCTGGAACATGTGGAGGATCCGGAAGATTTCATCCGCGAGGTCGTCCGGGTCTGTGCGCCGGGTGGGCGGGTGGTGTTGAGCAGCCCCAATTTCCTGCGCGTGCTGGGCTTTCGAGATTATCACTCGCGGATGCGCGGCGTGGGACGGAAGTGGCGCAATCTCCGGGCACTGCTCGGACGTCGCGAACGGATGCGGGTGGATCCGGAGGCGGTCCGATTCGAGCGGATGAGCCCGATCATCAAGGAACCCTTCACACCGGACGACGACGCCATCGTATGCACCAACGCGCTCGACATGGGTTTCTTCCTGAAGCGCAGCCGGTGTGAACTGGAGCGGGTGGAATGCACGGATCGGCACGTGGCGGCGCCGCTGGGATGGATCCTGAACGCCACGCCGTTGAAGTACGGGCTTTTCAATGCGTTTGTCGTCGCGAGGAAGCTCCCGGGCCCGTGAAGGCGACGTATCACGTAACACGTTTCACGCGTCCGCGCGCAACATCATCGCCGCCGCACCATCCGCGAATCGCAACCCCTGCCGCGTCAACCGGAACCGGTCGGGCAAGCGCTCGCCCCAACCGCGCCGCTCCAATTCCGCCAGGTCCTTGGCCCAATCCACCCGCAGATCAAACCCCGTCCGTTCCTGGAACTCGGCGAAAGGCCAGCCGGCGCACATCCGCAGTCCGAATGCCGCCAGTTCCCCGGCGCGCGCCTCGGGTCCTAACGCCTCGGCAAATTCCTTCGCCCGCCGCCCCTTCTCCAATTGCGAACAGTAGAGATCCGTGTTCGACCAGTTCCGCGCCCTCAATCCGTCGACATATTCGCTCGCACTCGGACCGAGCCCAAAGCTGTCCCGGCCGCGCCAATACCCGACATTATGCCGGCACGCAAAGGTCGGGACCTCGCCCGGTTCGAACCCGTCCGGCAGGCTCGTCCCCGCCCTCGTTTCGCGGGCGAAATTGGCGATCTCATACTGCCGGAATCCCGCCGCGGCGCTGCGCTCCACCAATTCGTCGTACAGGGTGCACGCCAGATCCTCGTCGAGATCGAACTCACCCGCCTGCAATTGGTGGAACAGCGGGGTGTCCTCCTCATAGATCACCTCATAACAACTGAGATGCTCGGTGCCCAGGCCCATCGCCTCGTCCAACGTCCGGCGCCACACCTCCAGTGTCTGGCCCGGGATCGCGAACATCAGGTCGATGTTGATGTTGTCGAATCCCGCCGCACGCAGGATGTCCAGGCTCCGGAACACCATGTCGCGCGAATGCACCCGCCCCAGACGTTCCAGCAGGGTCGGGTCCAGCGATTGCACCCCCATCGAGATCCGGTTGACCCCGTGGTCGCGCAACAGCTTCGCCTTGTCGGCCGAGACGGTCGCAGGATTGCATTCGACGCTCCATTCCGTGGCACCGAGC
This sequence comes from Verrucomicrobiota bacterium, assembly GCA_025360495.1. GTDB lineage: Bacteria > Verrucomicrobiota > Verrucomicrobiia > Limisphaerales > UBA9464 > UBA6176. Next base: position 2,677 of record JANYCC010000013.1, read on the forward strand.
AATCCATGACGGTCCATGGCATCCAACACCGTCTCCCATTGGCGCAGGGTGAGCAACGAAGGGGTCCCGCCGCCGAAGAAGACCGTCGAGGGCCGGCAACGGGGTGCGATCAGTGCGATCTCCCGCACCAAGGCGTCGACGTACCGGTTGACCTGTCCCTCACCCGGCGGCGCGGAATAGAAGGCGCAGTATTCGCATTTGTGCGCGCAGAAGGGCACGTGCACATAAAGGCTTTCGACGGGGGTCAGGGTCGGGGGTGCATCCACAGGTCGGCGGGGGGACAGGCGAAGGTTCGGGTTCGCCTTCAATCGACGGCCAGAACGTGGTCGAGGAGTTGGGGCAATTGATCGAGGATTCCGGCCTCGGCGGCCACGAGTTTGGCCCCCGCGGCGATCGCGGCCTCGACGAGTTGGGTCTTTTTCGGGTCGGCATAGGCCAGCACCGGCACATGTCCGGTTTCGGCCCCCTGTTTGAGGGTCTGGATGACGGGGCACAGGTCACCGGTGCGAAGGGACAACTCCGCCACGATCAGCACCGGCTTCTGCTCGCGGACCTGCGCTGCCAGGTCCGCCACCAGCTTCACCTCGGACACCCGCCATCCCAGATCGGCGAGGCGGTTGGCGATCCGGCTGCCCGGAAGAAGCTTTTCGTAAAAGACAATCGCGAGCGGTTTGGTCACGGCAACCGCCACGTTGGCCGACCGTCCCCGCGCTGGCAAAAGGAATGACGGGGGAGGAATGACGGGGGAGGAATGACGAATGACGAATGACGAATGACGAATGACGAATGACGAATGACGAATGACGAATGACCAATGACCGGGGAGGCTCTGGCCAAGCCGACCCCGCAGGCCTTCCCACCTGTTTTCCCAACGGTAGGGCGAGGTTCCACCCGAGCCGCA
>JANYCC010000052.1 GCA_025360495.1 Verrucomicrobiota bacterium
CACGCCGGGGGGCACTTCGGATCGGTAGGGCGAGGTTCCACCCGAGCCGTCTGGGACTCCGTGGCGGGGGCAGTGTCAAGATCCGCCCCGCGATTCATCGGGCCAGGGACACCAATTCCCGGGCCGCCTCGGCACTGCCGTTGCGGGCCGCCGCCTCGCGCCAGATCCGGGCGAGCTGTTCATTGGCATCCACGCCGTCGCCCGTGCGATAGCGCACCGAAAGCGCATACTGGGCGGCGGGTGATCCGGCCTTGGCCTGTTCCTGCTGAAACGCCAGCAATCGCGCGGTCACGGTCGCCGGATCCGGACGGGCGGGCTCCACCCGGGCCGACCGGAAGCCGGATGCGGGTGTCGCCACTCCAAAACCCGGCACCACGGAATTCAGACCATTCGCGGGAGTACGCCCCCCCACCCCGCCGGGTTGGATGGGAAAGTCCCCGGGCAACAGGACCGCCACCGCGGCCGGTTGGTTGGGATTGACGCTCAACCCGCCCGGCCAACCCGCCAAGGCCAACCCGGTAGGCACCCCGGCCATCACGGTGGGACGGGTGACGCAACTGATGCCAAGGCGATGCACGGCGACGGCCGGGATGATGAACTGGGCGTGCAGCGTGGTGGCAGCAGCCAAGGCAATGACACCGGCCAGAGCTTTCATGGATCCTTGGGTATCATCCGGCCCCCGCGAATCAATCTGAAATCCGGGGTAGTCTTCCCGAATCAGGGTGACTCGAAAAAAGCCGTCGTGTGCGACCGCCGATTCCCCTTCCGGTGCGTCGCCGGGCCGGGGTTCGGATCGGCGGTCGGGGCCGGGGTCGGAACCCGACAGACATCACCGAGACAATATCGATTGGCGGCGATCCAACGGTAAACCCGATCGACGCCCCACCGGAACGGCGGCAGACCGGCGATCCAAGCAAACGGTGCCAGCCATCCGATTTGGAGCCCGAGATAGAGGCAGGCCCCCGCACCTCCCATCACCCGACCGTCGGCCAGCAGGAGTTTCATTTCGGTCTGCCGTTCCTCCGGGCTGAATCCGATCCGGGCCGCCAGCCAGGGTTCCTGGAGCGGGACGAAGGGAAAACCACGGGGACCGAGGATCGGATGCCACCGGCGTTCGAGCGAACGGCAGACCGGACACAAGGCATCATAGCCGACCCAGCCCAGGACGGCTTTTTCCTTCACCTCCGTGATCTCGGTTTTCACAGGAACGACTCCGGATGAAATGGAATGGAATGGGATGGAATCGGACTCAATGGGGCGCGATCCCGAGGAGTTTGAGGGCCTTGTCCCCCAGGGCTGCCAACTTGGAAAGGGCCGTCGGGGACCAACCTCGCAACTGCTGATACCAGCCGGTGGTCGTCTCGAAAAACTGCAGCAGTTCCCGCAGCCTCGTCTCGGTGTGGACGTCCGCCCGACGACCCTTCCCACACTCGGCGAGGCATTCCCGCAACACGACCAGCGTGGGATCCACCTCCCGCTTTTTCCGCTCCTCGGCGATCGTGCGGAACAGTTCCCAGACATCGGTCAGGCTGTCGAAGTGATCCCGGCGATCGCCCATGACATGGACGCGCCGGACGATGCCCCAGCCTTGGAGTTCGCGGAGGCTGTTGCTGACGTTGGAACGGGCGACGCCGAGCCGGGTGCTGATTTCCTCGGCATGAAGGGGCCGGGGCGACAGGTACAAAAGCGCATGGATCTGGGCCACCGTGCGGTTGATGCCCCACCGCGTGCCCATCTCCCCCCAGTGCAGGACGAACCGTTCCTGCACCGCAGTCAGTTTCTGTTCGTCAGTCATTTCTGCCACTACAGAAATGTCTGGACGAAGAAATGTCAATGGGGAGTCGGGACCCGCGGGATGATCAAACGGAGGGGCGAGTTACACGAGTCCCACATCCATCCGGGTCATGGAACCGCAGCAAATCGGGACCGGGACTCTCCGTGGGGCGCATCCCGGCACCGCCCCCCTATCGATGCCAGCGGGACGGCCCGGGCAGAGACTCGCCCCGGCAAACAGAGAACGCTCGTGGGTGGAATGGGACTCTCAGAGCTCGTCCCTCCGAGGATCTCGTCCCTCCGAAGGGGCCGTCCGCTTGTGCGGATTCAGTGCTCCTTCGGCGTGTTGCCAAAACACGCCAGCCAGACAAAGAGCGCGACGACCACGAAGATCGCGAACCACAAGGTCAGGGTCCCCAGACCATTGGCGGCCCGGGCGACGCCCACGGCGACCAATGCGGCTTCGGCGAAAAAAAATCCTGCTGCTGCCATTCCCTTCATGTGCCGGGAGCGTATCGGGATTCCGCCGCAGGACAAGCCGCAGCTTTCGGTCTTCCCGTTTCAGCCAGATCCCAGCGTTCACCCGCCCGCAGGATCCGATGCCCCTGCCCGATCTCCCGGCAGCGTGCGACGAACTCGTCCGGGGTCGCCGTGTTGAACCCGAAAAGATCGTAATGCCCCGGGACCACCACCTGCGCCCCCATCGCGCGACCCAGTTCGGCGGCCTCCCGACCCCACAGGTTTCCGGCCACCCGACGTTCCGGCCACCGCCCATTGATCGGCAACAACGCGACGTCCACACCCAACCCCAGGAGCCGTTCGGCCATCCCTTCGTACGGGATGGTGTCGCCCGAATGATAGATCGCCCAACCGCCCACGCGGATCACGAAGCCCAGATAAACCAGGCGTCCGGCGGCGTCGCGATCCGGACGCTCATGGGAAGCCGGGACCGCTTCGAAGCGGAAGCCTGCCACCTCACAGATCGTCGGTCCAACCGCCGGCACCCCCGGCCCGGGACCGGCGGCGTCCAACCCGATGATCCGGGAATCCGGCAGGCCACTGCGTTCCCGGGCCACGGATCGGTTGGCCTCCGGGCACATCAGTCGGAGTGCCGGATTCGCCGCGACCAACGGTTGCAAGGTCTCCGGATCCAGATGATCGGTGTGATTGTGGCTGGAGGTGACCCCATCGATGAAATCCAGCCTCGCGGGATCGATGACCCGCGCGGTCATCCGTTCGTGCGGCTTGTCCGTTCCGGCGTATTTCCGGGTCAGGGAATCCGAAAGGTAAGGATCCAACAGCAGCCACCGGCCCTTGCCATGGAGGAGATACCCACTCTGGCCTAGCCACCAGAGGTGCGGGCCGGACCCGGCCCGACCCTCGCGCACCGCCGCGACGTCGGCCAGGAAGCGGTCGTCCTGAAGCGCCGGTTGGATCATCCGATGCCAAGTTCGCGGCGGACGAGACGGGCCCCGGCCACCAGGTTCTGGAGTTTCCGCCGGGCGGCCCAGCGTGCGGTCTGGCTCAATCCGCAATCTGGCGCCAGCACCAACCGCCCGGCCGGCGCATATTCCAGACACCGCCGGATCCGCGCGGCGACATCCTCCACGGTCTCGATATAATAACTTTTCACATCGATTACCCCGACAGCGACATCCATCCGTCTCGCAATGTCGGCCAGGAGCGGCAATTCGGCGAATTCCCGACTCGCCATCTCGACGTGCATCTCGTCGCAATGAAAATCCAGGAACGCGGGGAACATCGGGGCGATCCGGCGGGGGCCCACGGCGCGCGCCTTATAATTGCCGAAGCACAGGTGGGTGCAGACCCGGGTGCGTCCGGCGACGGTCTCAACGGTCCGGTTGAAAAGATCCACAAACCGCACCGGATCCTCGCGGTAAGCATAGCAGCTCATCGAGGGTTCATCGACGCTGATCTCGGTGCAACCGGCGGCGACCAACTCCTCCAATTCCCGTCTCACCATGGGGAGCAGGGCCTCGGCAACGGCCCATCGGTCGGCGTAGCCCAGCGCCGGGTTCGGCACGATGCGCCCACTCAATGTGTAAGGACCGGGAACCGAGGCTTTCAAGGTGGCGGCATGGACGGAAGGGGCCGCCGCGACCACCCGTTGGAGCCGGCGGAATTCGGCCAGCACGCCGAGGCCGAGAGGCGCTGACAGGGGACCGTTGATGGCGTGTCGCCCCCGTTGATCATGCGCCGGCGGACCGAATCGGCGCGGGGACGCCGACTCCAATTCAAGGCCCTGCAGATGCCCATAGAACGACAGGTTGAAGTCCAGGCGCGTCTGTTCACCGTCGGTGATCACATCCAATCCGGCCTCGGTCTGGTCGTGCACCGCCACCACCACCGCATCGTATTGCAGTTCGGCGAGATCGTCGGGACCGAGGCGGTCGAGTTGCTGCGACGCCAGTTCCAGCCAACCGGGGAACGGATGGCTGCCAATGACCGAGGTGCGGAGCGGATGCGTTCTCATGCGGGTGACCGTGGCCATGGTAAGTCATCCGGGGCATCGGCAACCATCCGCGATTTCGGGGAACCCGATGAACCGTTACTGTGTGCGCCGGAGCGGTGCCGATTCAGCCCGGTTAAGGAATGCGGAATGGCGCGATCCCAAGGTCGGGTGCGTCATGGGATCAAATTCCTTTATAGAAGTATTGTGTTTTGGATCCTGATGGGCCAGAATGCTTCCTTATGGATCTCACATCACTGACATTGTCGGACTTCAAGTACATCACGCAATTGCTGGAGCGTAAGGAATTTCTCCAAGCGGAAATCTCCGACATCGACCGCGAATTGGGCGGGGTCGGCTCCGTCAAGCAGATCGCCACGAAGTCCGTGAAGGCGTCGGTCGGCAGGCCCCGCAAGGCCGGGAAGCCGGAGAAGGTCGCCGTGACCGCGAAGAAGGCGGGCAAGCCCACCCGGATGAAGCGGGGCCAGATGAAGGAGAACATCATCGCCCTGCTCAAGGAGTCCGGCAAAGAAGGTCTTAGCGTCAAGGAGATCGCCACCAAGCTGAAGGTCAACCCGGCCAATGTGCATGTGTGGTTCGGCAGCACTGGAAAAAAGGTGACGGAGATCAAGAAGGAAAAGGGTCGCCGCGTCTGGGTCGGCTGAAAACCCTCCCCCCAACTGATGATGGGGGCTTGCGGAGACGTTCCTAAATCGTCGGCCGCATCGTCTTTTGTGCTTGGGCCTGGCATCCGCCAGGCCCAAGTCGCGTTCAGGCACCCGTCGAACACCGATCCGAAGCGATGTCGGCCCGCCGGCAGTAGCGCGAGGTCGGTCCAAGTGTCGGCTGCGGGATCATAACGTTCCACCGATGCGAGCACGGCATTGTTGTTTCCCAACCCACCGATGGCATTGGCAAATCCCACCGTCCCCCACAGGGAATCACCCCACCAACCCGCGCACCCGCGCGTCCACCACCTCGACCGGCAACCGCGTCAGTCCCCCGTCATGCCGGAGCGTCAGGAACCGATCACTGCGCGGACGCCAGACTGTTTCATTCGTCGGCCCCCACAGGACCAATCCACGCGCACCCGCGGCCGCGGCAAGATGCGACACACCGGAATCATGGCCGACGAACAGGGTGCAGGCCGCGACTTCCCGCGCGACCTCGGCCAGCGGACGATTCAAACGCATTTCACAACGGGCCGGTGGCAGCGTGGCGACCAGGCGCCGCACCCGGTCAGCCTCGGCTTCGCCCCCCACCAGCAGCAGGCGCCACGTCGTGTCCTCCATCCATCTATCCAGCAATTCCCGCCACCTGGTTTCCGACCAATTCTTGGTTTCACTGCCACTGCCGACATGCACCGCGATCCGCGTCGCTATATCCACCGCCACCGGATCCGCTCCCAAGGAAAGGCGGGGCACGGGATCGGCATCGAAGATCGCCAGCCGCTCGAGCGGAACCAACAGTTGCTCGGTGGCATGGCGGGCCACGGTGTCATCCGGACGATGCGGGCCGGCGATGAATTGGGCCCGGGTGACCCGCGCCACGTTGTCATGAAAATGCCAGTCCGGGTCGTAGAGGAAACTGAGGATGACGCTGAACCCGGCGAAGTATGCGGACCATTCCCGGTCCAATTCCCCCTGACGCGCGAAGAAGCCGGCCAAGCCGCGGGATTCCAAAGGTCGCACCGCGTCGGCGTGCCCGGCCTCGACCGCCAGGGACGCGGGCCCGGGATAACCCAACACTTCCAAATGCGTCTCCGGAAACTGCTGCCGTAACGCCGCCAAGACCGGGAGCGTCACGATGAAATCACCCAACGCACCCCCCCGGATCACCAGGATCCGACCCCGCGTCCGCCGGCTTCCCGATCCGTCGCTCATGACCGGCCCATCCTAACACTACAGAGAGACTTGAGAAGGAATCTAACCACGGATTACGCGGATCAGAGTACGGGAATCAAATGGTGAAATCGATCGCAGCCCCGGGTGCGGAAAGCCGTTCCTGTTGTTCCAGCAACTCCGCCAGGCTGGTCTCGTCCAGGATCTTGGCCGTCGCATCGCGCACCTGCTTCATCACCGCCCGGATCACGCAGGTCTTCTCGTCCAGGCAATCGTCGCACGGGGCATAAGCCGTCTGGCTGACACAGGCGATCGGTGCCAACGGACCGTCGATCAACCGGATCACCCGGCCCAGGTTGATGGTGTCGGGCGGTTGGCGGAGCCCGTATCCGCCGCCTTTCCCCGGCCGCGCGGTCAGGATCCCGGCGGACTTCATCTCCAGCAGGATGGCTTCGAGGAATTTCAGCGGCAGCCGTTCCTGTTCGGCGATGTCGCGAATCAGCACCGGCCGACCGGATCCCTTGCGACCCAGATGGATCAGGGCCCGGATGGCATACTTGGCCTTTTTCGACAACATCGACGGTGAAGGTAGGGATCTGGCAGGGCGGTGGGCAAAACAAACCGTCGGAGGCGCGTTGTCCGTTTTGGTAGGACGAGGTTCCACCCGAGCCGCCCCCAATTCCCCCCTGCGGCAGCCCTGGTCCGCCTTGTACCTCGTCGGCTCGAGGATTTGCCGCAAACAACGCAAGAAGTCGTAAAACCAGGAGCCGGCCGGAATTCTAGGTCCCAGTCCGTTTTTGCGTTTCTTGACGTCTTTTGCGGCCACTCAGTCGGGGGCCTCACGGGATCCGCCTCGTACCTCGCCGGCTACGGATTGGCTCCCTCCCCAAATTCAACCTTGCGGCAGCCATCGGGGTTGGTCGGCTCCCTGATCCCCCAAACCATCGGTCAACCGCCGGGCATCCCCTCCACCCGCAGGCATCACCCAGATTCCCGGCATGCGCCCCGTCTTAGCGCGGCAGAAAACGATCCATCTCCCATCCGGCGATTCGCTCGCCCGGCAATCCCAAGCGGGGGGGTCAGCGTGCGTCAGACGTTCGACCCCGCCATCGCGCGGATCCAACCGGCAGATCTCGGTGCCGCCCCGGGCCGATTCGGGATGATAATCCCGGTTGTAATGATCGGTGTCCGGCCGTTCCGCCTGATATTCCCAAGGCACCTTTGTTCCCGGCAGTGCCCGGGAAAAAAGGATCCGTCCATCGTGGGTCCACGCAATCATGTTGGAGCCGCCCCCGCGCAACCCGGGGCGTCCATAGGTGGCCGCAAACCATTGGGGCCGGCCGGTGGTCAGGACCCGTTGTGCGGTGCCGTCGGGCCGACTCACACAGATATCCGACCAATCATGGCCGGGATCCTGCCGGAAATGGCAATCCTGCCACGCCAACCACTCCCCGTCGGGGGACCAGCGGGGCCCGAAATACAGATGATCCTGATGACCCGCCAACAGCGTGCGGTGGCTGCCTTCGAGGTCGCTGGTCCAGATCTGATAGCCGGAGGGGCTGGCGAGATGAAAGGCGACCCGATGTCCATCGGGGCTCAGACTGCATCCATAGGGCAACCCCTCGCCGGCCCGCGTGAACTCGCGCGCATCGCTGCCATCGAGGTTCATGTTGAAGATCTGACCGACCCGGTTGCGCACCACCTGCACCAGCATGCGCCCCTCTCCCAGCAGCAGTTCCGGTGTATAAAAGACCGCCTTCCGGTCCCGCGTCGCAATCTCTGTCAGGGAGTCCCGGTCCAGGTCATGGATCCAGAGGTGGGTCGGGGTCTGGGTGTAATATTCGTCGAATGACCGACCGGGCCCGTCGCGCCGGGCCTCCATGCTCAGGTACAGGACCCGTCGCCCATCGGGAAAGAACCCGGCGGGCTGCCACGTGACCTGGTCCGGCACGGTGAAATCAAAGCGGCGCAGACCGGAACCATCCACATTCACCATGGCGGTCCTGCCTTGGGAGACGAAAAAGAACCGGGCGGGACCCCGGGCGACCGGACGGGGGGAACGGCACGACACCGCCGCCAGGGCCGGGCCGAGCGCCAAGGCGGCAAACCCGCGCCGACTGATCGTGGTCCGGAGGAACGCCGCGGGAAGGCATTCGGAAGGACGGGGAGCGTGGGCGGGACTCGGCTGGGAAACCATTCCGCTGGGACTAGACGAATTGCCACGGCATGACAATCCCGGTGTGATCCCAACGATGCCATCAGGGCGGCTCGGGTGGAACCTCGCCCTACCGATTCTGTCGCCCTACCGCTTCGAAATTCCCACAGGTCTGTTCTGTTTTGGTAGGGCGAGGTTCCACCCGAGCCGCTGGGGGGTCCGTGGCGGGGGCAGTGCCAAGATGCGCCCCATCCGCTCCCACATCGACCCACAGCCTTGCCTTGAAATTGGCGGACCGGCTAGCTTGCGGGGTCGCACGACACCTACGCATGACCGTACACGTCCCGGACAGATTCTTGAGCGGAGTGATCGAGGGCTTCTATGGCCCGCCGTGGAGTCGGGGGGAGCGTCTCGAACTGCTGGAGTGGATGTCGCGCTGGGGTCTGGACACTTATTTCTATGGACCCAAGGATGACCTGAAGTGCCGCGCGATCTGGCGCGAAAGCTACGAGCCCGCGGAAACCGAGGCACTGGCCGAGATGATCGGGGGTTGCCAGGCCCGGCAGATCCGCTTCGTCCATGCGCTCAGCCCGGGATTGGATATCCGGTACAGCGATCCCGGTGAACTGGAACACTTGCAGCGGCGGTTCGGCCAGATGCTGGCCCTGGGCTGTCAGGATTTCTCGCTGCTGTTCGACGACATTCCCGACCAGATGGATCCCGCCGATCTCGGGCGTTGGGGAACCCTCGCGGCCGCGCAATGTCATGTGGCGAATGAAATGTTCCTCTGGGTGCGCCAACGCTCTCCCGACGCCCGTTTCCTGTTCTGCCCCACCCCCTACTGCGGTCGCATGGCGGCCAGCGGCCTGGGCGGACCCGGTTATCTCGACAACCTCGGACGCGAACTCCTGCCGGGCATCGATGTCTTCTGGACCGGACCGGAAATCATCTCGGCAGAGATCACGGTGGAACACGTGCGGGAGGTGGCGGCACGACTGCGACGAAAGCCGCTCATCTGGGACAATCTCCACGCCAACGATTATGACGGCCACCGGTTTTATTGCGGACCGTACTCGGGCCGGGCGCCGGAATTGCGGGGGGAAATCGCCGGGATCCTTTCGAATCCCAACACCGAGTTCCCGTTGAACCAGGTGCCTCTCCACACCTTGGCGAAGTTCGTCCACAGCCGGCGGGACTGGGATCCGCGCCGGGCTTACCTGGAGGCCATGGAGGAATGGCTGCCGTCCTTCGCCACGATCGGCGTCCCGCTGGCCCTGGAGGATCTGATCCTTTTCGGGGACTGTTATTATCTGCCGTATGAGGACGGCGCGTCGGGGGCCGGCTTATATGAAATGGTGCGGCGTCTTCTCGCGCAGGATCCAGCCGACTGGGGACCGCAGGCAGACGAATTCCGGCGTTTGGCCACGCGATTGCGCACATTCTGCATGCGCCTCACCGAACTTTCCAACCGGCCCTTGTTCCATGCGCTGCACCGTCGCGTCTGGGAACTCCGCGAGGAACTGGACCTTCTTGACCGTTATGTCGTCCTCAAGTCCGCATCGGGGAACCCCAACGCCAGCTTCGATTTCCATCTCCCGGGAACCTATCGCGGCGGCATGGTGGCCCGTCTCCAGCGGCTCCTGGTGCCGGCACCGGACGGCGGATTCGTCCCCGCCCGGATGACCGTGAACCCGGGTGCCCAGACCCAACCCAACCGATGAACGACTTTGTCATCCGACCCGCCCGGCCCGGTGACGCGCCGGGTGCCCATCATGTCTGTCTGAAGACCGGAAATTATGGCCAGGATGGCGAACCGTTTTATCGCGAGGATCCCGATGCCCTCGGGCGGATCTTCGTCGGACCTTACCTTGCCTATGAGCCCGAACTGGCCCTGATCCTCGAGGACGAAATCGGGATCTGCGGATATGCCTTGGGAGCCTTCGACACGGCGGGTTTTTTCGCCCGGTACGAGAAGGAATGGCGGCCGGATCTGTGCGCCCGTTTTCCCGCACCGACCGGTGATCCGGCGGGATGGTCGAGGGTCCAACAGGTTCACGACTGGTATCATCACCCGGATTATTACCAACCCGAACCGCATGCGGACTTTCCGTCGCACCTGCACATCGACCTATTGCCGCGGGCGCAGGGCCGTGGATTCGGCCGGAGGATGCTGGAACAGGTGATGGATCGGCTCCGCCACCGGGGATCGCCCGGCGCGCATCTGGGCGTGAGTGTCCCCAATGTGACCGCCCTGGGTTTCTATCAACGCCTGGGCTTCCGGGAATTGGTCCGGGTCGGCTCCGGCGCGGACGGCTGCATCTACCTCGGCAAGTCGCTCCAGGATCCCCGATGAGCCCACCCGCCGGGTTCCTGAACCGCCACCTGGTGCCGGCGTTGACGGCACTGAGCGACAACACTTACCTGTCCGCCATCCGGGCCGGCATGGTGTCGGTGGTGCCGCTGACGATCATCGGTGGCTTCTTCATGATCCTGTCCTACCTGCCGGTGCCCGGCTGGGAAAAATGGATCGCACCCTATCTCCCACTGCTCCAGGTGCCGGTGACGGCGACCTTCGGGCTGCTTGCGGTGTTTGTCTGTTTCGCGATCGGTTATGACCTGGGCAAACGACTCGGGTTGGAGGCGATCGTCAGCGCGTCGATCTCCACGGGGGTCTTCCTGATGATCTCCTTGAAACTGGGGGACCTGACGCTGGACATGGATCGCCTTGGATCCAAAGGACTGTTCACCGCGATCCTGGTGGCGTTGATCTGTGTGCGCGTCCAGAGATTCTTCAACGACCGCCAATTGGTGATCAAACTCCCCGAGAGCGTCCCGACGGTGGTGTATGAATCCTTCCTGTCGCTCAGTCCCCTGTTCTTCCTGATGGTGGGGTTCTGGCTGGTGCGCTTTGTGTTGGGGGTGGATATAGATCATTGGGTGCAGGCCGCCTTCAAGCCCCTGGTGTTCGCCCTGAACACGCTGCCGGGGATCCTGGCGTATGCGTTCCTCGTCACCCTGCTGTGGTCGGTCGGGATCAACGGGGACAATGCGATGGACGCGATCGTGGCGCCGATCTTCCTGCAATACCTGGCGGAAAACGTGACGGCCATGAGTGCGGGACAACCGTTGCCTTATATCACGGCGAACGGATTCTTCACGACGTTCGTCAATGTCGGCGGAACCGGGGCGACGATTGCCCTGGCTTTGGTCCTGTGGAATTCGCGGGAGCCGGGGTTCCGCAAGATCAGCCGGCTTTCCTTGCCCACGCAGATCTTCCAGATCAACGAGCCCATCTTCTTCGGGATCCCGATCGTGTTGAACCCGATCTTCATGATCCCGTATGTGCTCAACGCGATGATCCTGACGACGTGCAGTTACCTGTTGATGGCATGGGGCGTGATCCCCAAACCCTTCGTGAACGTGCCGTGGACCACGCCGCCCATCATCGGACATTACCTGGTGTGTGGCGGGAGTTGGAAGGCGGCGGTCTGGGGTGCCGTCTCCATCGTGATCGCGATGGGGGTGTACTATCCGTTTGCGAAGGCGGCGGAACGTCAGCGGCTCCAGGCTGAGGCTGCCGGCACCGCAAACAAGTAGTCTTGGGGGGCCGATGTGGCAGCGCATGGGAATGCGCCGTGGCCGACCCCCCGCTCCGACCCCCTCTCCTCCTGAGGAACGCAGGAGGAGAGAGGGACGGGGAGAGGAGGCAGGTTCGTGTCTCGTCCTCGTGTCTCGTCCTCGAAGCCCAGTGCCCGATCGACGAGGACGAGAACACGAGGACGAGAAACTCCCCGGTTGGCCGACCCCTCTCCCCAACCCTCAGGCCGCAACCCGCTTCCGGCGCAGCACGAAACGGTGGTAGATCATTGCCCGGCTTTCAAACCCGCGTTGGACCTGGCTGCCGTTGAGCCCGGCGAATTCCTCGAACCGGGCCCGTTCCCCCGCAGGGATCTGGGCGCCGATCAACGCGCGTTTCCGTTCATCGTCGGCCTTCAACGCGGACACCACCATCGGGGTTATATCCTCCCGTTCCATCCCTTCCATCGCCGCTTGGGATTTGAGCAGCGCCTCCAGTTTTCCCATCTCCTCCACCCCGCGAAAGTCGGCAAACAGGAACAAGCCGCCCGGTCGCAGCACCCGTCCCACCTCCCGCAAGAAGGATTCCATCGACCCATAGCAATGACTGCTCTCGACGTTGATGACGGCGTCGAACGACCCGTCCGGGAACGGCAGACGCTCGGCGTCACCGACTTGGAAGCGCAGGTTCGGGACCCGGTGCCGCTGCTGGCACAATGCCACGGCCTGCGGCGAAAAATCCACGCCGGTGATGCCGGCCGGGGCATGGTGGCGGGCCACGAACGCGGCGCCGCCGCCGCGCCCGGACCCCACCTCAAGGACCTCTTTGCCCGCCAACCGCCCCGGCACCGCCACCCGGTGATAGAGCTGCACGCAGTAACGGTCCGGCTCATCCTCGACGGCCAGTCGCACCGGTTCCTCCGATCCGGGCCATTTCAGGCCGTAATTCATGAAGGTCCACCGGTCCGTGACCAGGCGACGCGCCAACCGGTTGTACCACCAGCGCCAGAGGACCCGCCGCGCCCACGGCGAAATCTCGCTCAGGAAAATCAGCAACCGCGTCAGCATGGGGTCATCCTACACGACGGATCCGCCCAGGAACACCACAAGCCCGTGTCGACCTCGTGGCCGTGGCATCTTGGAATCGCGGGAAACCCGGCTGGGAAAAATGGAACAACAAAGGGCACAAAGGGTCAGGGTTCATGATCTTCGTGGAGGGACAAAGATGGGGAAATGTGCCGGCCTCGCCCGACTGCCGTGGCCGATGTTCACTCCGGAAAAAGGCCTTTCAGAACCCTTGGCAACCTTGGCTGTTCAAAATCCCGACGATCCTTCCGGGGCGCCGGGGGGAATTCCGGCTTGCGCGGTCGGCCCCGCGGGCCAATCTCCGCGCCGTTTTCTATGCAGTACAAGATCGCGCGCCGTGCCGCCTCCCTCTCGCCGTCGATGACCCTGGCCATCGATTCCAAGGCCAAGCAGATGAAGGCCGAGGGTCTCGATGTCGTGGGCTTCGGGGCCGGCGAACCGGACTTCGACACGCCCCAGCACATCAAGGACGCCGCCGTCCAGGCGTTGGCCGCGGGCTTCACCAAGTACACGCCGTCCAGCGGCATTCCCGAATTGCGCCAGGCCATCGCCGACAAGTTCCAGCGCGAGAACGGTCTCACCTACAAGCCGTCCCAGATCATCGTCTCCTGCGGCGGCAAACACTCGTGTTACAACGTCATTCTCGCCACCTGCGAGGAAGGCGACGAGGTGCTGATCCCGGCACCTTACTGGCTGAGTTACCCCGAGATGGTGAAACTGGCCGGAGCGACCCCGGTGATCCTGCCGACGACCGACGCCACGGAATTCAAGGTGACGCCCGACCAGTTGCGGGCGGCGATCACCCCGCGCACCCGGCTTTTCATCCTGAATTCGCCGAGCAACCCGACCGGCAGCGTCTATACGCCGGACGAGATCCGCGCGCTCGGCGACATCTGCGTGGAGAAGGGCGTGCTCATCATGAGCGACGAGATCTACGAGCAACTGCTTTATGACGGAGCCACGCACCGGTCGGTGGCGTCGTTCTCGCCCGAGCACCAGGCCCACACCATCATTGTTCACGGGTTCGCCAAGGCCTGGTCGATGACCGGTTGGCGTTTGGGATTCCTCGCCGCCCCGGACCCGATTGCCAAGGCGATCGACGCCGTCCAATCGCACAGCACGAGCAACCCGACCTCCTTCGCGCAAAAGGGCGGAGTGGCGGCGTTGAACGGGCCGCAGGACCACCTGAAAGTGTGGCTGGCGGAGTACGCGAAACGCCGGGCGTATGCCTGGGCCAAGCTGAACTCCATCCCCGGGATCAGCTGCGTCAATTCCAAGGGCGCCTTCTACCTGTTCCCCAACATCAGCGGCACCGGACTTCGCAGCGCCGATTTCTGTGCCCGCCTGCTCGAACAGGAAAAGGTCGCGGCGGTCCCCGGCATCGCGTTCGGTGCCGATGACTATCTTCGCATCAGTTATGCGACCAGCCTGGCGAACATCGAAAAGGGATTGGACCGGCTCGATCACTTCGTGCGTTCCCTGCCCCGCTGAAGCAATGCATGTCCCGGCTTGATCAGGTCCTCGTCGACCGCGGCCTCTGTCCCACCCGCACCAAGGCCCAGGCGTCGGTGCTTGCCGGCTTGGTGCTCATCAATGGCCAACCCGCCCGCAAAGCCGGACAAAAGGTCGGTGCCGGTGATCGCCTCGAACTGGTGGCCGCCGAACGCTATGTGAGCCGCGGCGGCCACAAACTGGAACACGCCCTCCTCCACTTCGGCATCGCGGCCACCGGACTCCGCGCCCTCGATCTCGGGGCCAGCACCGGCGGATTCACCGACTGTCTCCTCCAGCACGGGGCCGCCACCGTCCATGCCGTCGACGTGGGACAGGGTCAACTCGCTTGGAAACTGCGGCAGGATCCCCGGGTCACCGTGCTCGAACGTACCAATGCCCGACACCTCACCCCGGGCCATTTCGGTCCGGATTGGGTGCCGTTCGACCTCGCCGTCATGGATTGTTCGTTCATCAGCCTGCGCAAGATCCTGCCCCCGGCGATGTCCCTGGTCCGGCCGGGCGGACGCATGGTGGCGTTGGTGAAACCGCAGTTTGAAGCCGGTCGCGCCGAGGTCGATCGCGGTGCGGGGGTGATCGCCGACCCCCTCGTCCACGCGCGCGTCCTGGCGGAACTCGAGTCGTTCACCGCGGCGGAACTCCCGGCGCTGATTTGGCGCGGTCAC
>JANYCC010000053.1 GCA_025360495.1 Verrucomicrobiota bacterium
TGCGGCTCCGCTCGCGGCATCGGGGAAGGGTCTCCCGGACGGTCTCAAGGTGGATCGCGAAGGCAACCTGTTCTCGACCGGACCGGGCGGCGTGCTGGTGATCAGTCCGGCGGGAAAACTACTGGGCCGCCTGCTGACCGGGGAGCCCACGGGGAACTGCGCATGGGGAGACGACGGTTCGACGCTCTATATCACCTCGAACATGAACCTGCTGCGGATCCGGACCCGGACCCGTGGAGCCGGTTGGAGGCCCTGACACCGGACTTGAAAGGAAGTCAGGGTTCCAAGAAGCCGCGCTGCCAGGGGAGCAATCCCTCCCACGCGCCGGGATCCCGGCGGCCGAGGGAGTAAAGCGTGGATTTTGAAGCCACCAGGGTGGGATCGATGCCCACGTCATTGGCCCGTTCATCCCGACGCACCCGGAGTTCCTCGGCCACATCGAGCTCCTTCTTGAGCATCCGACGGGACCGCACCCGGATATGGACCGGTCGATCGGCTTCCGGGACGCGCAGGCCGGTTTCGACCGCCTCGATGACGCCTTGCCGGCGACGGTGCGTGAGGTACGGGGGCAGCTTCAGGTTGCGGGCGGAGTGGCGTTCGGAGGCATCCGCGGCGATGTCGCTCAGGGATTCGTGACGGAGGATGAAGAACGGGGGCTTGTTGGTGCGCACCGCGTCCTTTTCCCGCCAGTGCCAGAGTTCGCGCAGCACCGCGAGACCGAGGGGATCCAGTCGATCGTGCCCCTTGATCCGCCACACGGAATCGAGATCGACCTGCTCGGATTGGGCGCAATCCGCGATGAGGCGGATGCAGGTCTGGCGATGCCATTCCAGGCGTCCGAGTTCCTGCAATCGGGAGCGCAGGACCCCGGCCAACTCATTGAGGTGTCGGACATCATTCAAGGCGTACTCCACCATCCGTTCCGTCAGGGGTCGGCGGCCCCAATTGGCCTTTTGCGCCCCCTTTTCCAAGGTCACGCCCAGAAGTTTGGTCAGGATGTCATTCAATCCGAACTTCATCTCGCCCACCAATCTCGCCGCCCACATGGTGTCGAAGATCGTGGCCGGCCGGAAATGATGCCCTTGGAACAACAACCGGAGGTCGTAGTCCGCCGCATGAAAGATGATTTCGCGATCGTCGAGTGCCGACCAGAGCGGTTCCAGGTGGAGGTCGGCCAACGGATCCACCAGGACCGCCTCGCCCGGGATCGCGATCTGGAGCAGGCAAAGCTTCTCCGGATACGCGTGCAGGGAGTCCGCCTCCGTGTCGAGCGCCACCCAGGCCGCGTGGCGGAGCCGCGACGCGAATTCCTTCAATTCCTCGGAAGTACTGATCACCAGCCGGGGAATGTGCGAAAACGGGACGCCGTTGGAAATGCGGAAGTGCAGCACTTTGCGTCCCGGGTAACCGGAACCCGTTCCCCGACCGGTCCCCCTTCCCCGCGGGGCGACGGGTGGGGGCACCTTGGGCTTTCGGGAAAAAGGCCTTTTTCAGCGGCCGATCCCCCGTGCCGCCGGGTGGCATCCCGGAGGATCCCCGGAGATCCGGGGCTGCCCTCACAGATGGGAGGCGAAGAAGAGCAACGTCTCGGGCAGATGCTCTTCCCAATACTCCCAGGTGTGCCCGCCCGGGTGCTCCACATAGGTGTGGGCCACGCCCCGCAATTCCAACTCCCGATGCAACTCCCGGTTGCCCGCCAGCAGTGAATCGTCGGTACCACAGTCGAATCGCACCGCCGGAAGCCGAGCCGCCCGCAACATCGCGTGGAGCACCCCGGGATCCTCCACCTCGGTTTCGATCTCCGCCAAATCCTCCCCCAGGAACGGGTGCAATTGGTCGAGGTGGGTCGCCGACGACAACCCCGACACCGCCCGGAACCGGTCCGGATGCCGTGCCCCCAACCGCAACGCCCCGTAGCCTCCCATCGACAGCCCCGCGAGGAACTGCGGCGAACCCGCCCCCACGGCCCCCGTGGCCGCGCGTACCGCCAGGGGGACTTCCCGGACGATCCACGCCTCGAAGTCCCGGCCCCCATGGGTGACATAGCCCGAACCGTCGCGCCACAGTCCGTCGCTCGGCATCGCCAGAACCATCGGCGGGATGTCGCCCGACCGGATCAGCCGCGCCGCCGTCCGGTGCGCCCCGCCCTGCAACGCCCATCCCCAATGGCTCCCGTAAACCCCGTGCAGGAGGATCACCAGGGGAACGTTGCGAAGCCCGGCGACTTCGGGCGGCACCCAGACGGTCAGGTCGGCCCGGCCCGCGAGGCTGGGGCTGCGGACTGTCACCGTCCGCAATCCCTCGTGCTCAAACCGGGGGTCGGATAACTCCACTCCGCGCAATTGTGTCACGCCCATCATCGTCGGCGACCCGGGTCCGGTTGGCCAGACCACAACGGGGGGAGGCGCATCTGGACACTGCCCCCGCCACGGACTCCCGGACGGCTCGGGTGGAACCTCGCCCTACCGATTCGAAGTGCCACCGGCGTGGTCTG
>JANYCC010000054.1 GCA_025360495.1 Verrucomicrobiota bacterium
CTGGCGCAGGTCGATCCGCTGGTGCCAGAACGCGCCGCTGATCACCGCCGCCAACCCGCGGTAATCCCGCGCCGCAACCCCCACGATCGTCGAGGCGCCGTCGCGAAGGATGCTCGCCTTGGGGCCCGCCGTGTCCGGTTCCCCGGCCAACCGCACGAGCTGCGAACCAAACCGGTTCGCGTACTGCCGGTACACACCCCCGAAAAAGTCCGCACCGAAATCGCGGAGGATCTCGAGTTCGTCCGGCGAATAACCCGCGGCATTCAGGGACAGGGTCGGATCGGCGGCGGGCCGGAAGCGGGCCATGGCTTTCGCAAAAAGCTCCCGCGTGTTGAACCAGCGCGCCGGCTCGGCGTGCTCCGAATCCCATTCCGCACGGTCGGCACAGGTGAACACATAGAGGGAGCGAACCAGGTGTTCGTCCGTGCACAACCGGGCAAATTCGGCAACCTGCCGCTCGTCATTCATGCCCGCCTCGGACCGCTCCTTGAAGACGCGCCGATGACCCACCAGGAATTCGGCGATCCGCACGGTTTCACGGGGGAAATCCGCCTGCGAACAGAACGGTTCATAATACTCCGCCAACGGGATCCCCGACATGCCGGTCGAGTACCGGTCATATAAGGGACGGGTCTCGTCCAGGCGCACCGCGTGGTCGTCGGGCGTCAGTGGCAACCGCTTGGTCTTCAGTGCCAGCTTGATGGCCGCCAGATGGTCGGCATCCAGCAGGGCCGCCTCCGCCCCGACCGTCATCCCCGGGTTGCGGTCCGGCAACTGGCCGCTGGAAATCCCCACGGCGAACCGCGCGCGCCCTTCCCGGACATATTGTTCCAAGGCCCGGACCTTCTGCCGTTCCAGGGCCCCCCGCAGGGATTTCCGCTCCGTCATCACCCGGCTGTCCAGCGAGGATTCAAACCGCGCATACCCCGGAAACAGCCGGTCCTCGGCCCCGTCCAACTGCGAAAGGAAGGCGAAGGAATCCGCCAGGCTGCCCCGCTGTTCATAGAAAAGCGCGGACAATTCCGGCACCCGCACCAGCCAGTCGCCGGCGTGACGGAACGTCGTCTCCAACTCGGCGGGATCAATCGGCACGCCATAATGCTGGGCGGCCCGCAACAGCGTCAGGGCCGCCCGGCTTTTGGCCTCGCCCGTCCGGCACTCCGAGGATGCGGTGTGATGCAGCCCCCCCACCCCGAAGGTGATCGGACTCTCCGGCCCGACCCGGCGACCGGCCTTCAACTCGCGCTCGATGGTGGCCTTGGCGAATCGTGAGACCCGCCGCCGCGCCGAGAGCAACCGCGCCCGGACATGGTTGGCGAATTCGAACCGCGTCCGCTCATCCGCATCCGGCCCCGCCAATTCACCGAAGGAGGTGAAATCGTCGAACCCCAGGACGTCCTCCGGATGGTTGCCTCCCGCACTGGGCTGCACCCGCCCACGACGACGCGAATGCACGAACCCCCGGATCCGCAGCAGGAATCCGTAAGCCTCCAAATCGCGCTCGTCGTCCCGGAACTCCGACTCATAGATCTCGCGGCTGTGCCGGAAACCGGGCCCGGCCAGGGTCCAGATGCCGGCCAGGAAAACACGGAGCCCCTCGTTCTTGATGTCGAACCGATCGAGCCGCTCGCTCTCGCCCGCCGCTTTCTCCCATTGATCCTTCCAGAATCCACGCACGTGCAGGAACTGCTCGAAGGGATCGAACGTGGAGCGGATCCGATCCCGGAATCGCTGGGCCAATCCGTCGGGATCATGGACGGGACGCATGTCCAGGAAGGAGTTGAGCTGCTTGCCCGTGAGGTTCGGGACGTCATCCAGGCTGAACGGCAGGGCCTGGCAGTTGAATCCCTGCTCCCCGTCAAATTCTCCCGAGTGGAGGATCTGACGCTGAAGTTCCAACAGGAAGGAATTCCCCTCCAGGGCATCCTCGAAAAGGAACGCAAAATCATTGTCGGAACACGGCGCCATCTCCGCGCGTCCCGTGCCTCCCAAGGCCACGACCGCAAAGGGCTTGTCGTAACCCAGCGCCCGCTGCTGCCCGATGGCCCATTCGCGGACCAGTCCCGTGTAAATCGCGGAGCGTGCCGCCGCAATCACCCGGCCGTTCCCCAACTCCGATCCCCGGATCAGCAGATCGTTCTCCCCGATGAACCGACGGAAGGTCTCCAGCGGTCCGGCGCGGCGGATCTCTTCCTGGATCCGCATCTCCTCAGGCGTCAAGGCGCCGTCCAGTTCAGTCATCAAGGGGCCTCCTGTCTCCACGCGCAAAACCGTAACCTCGTCGCCTTGGACAGGACAGGTGGAATTGACGGGGAGCCTCCCGGGATCGGGAACAACAAAGGGTGCCAAGGGTCAGAAGGGGCTTTCTTCGGTAAGGATCACGGCCCAACCCAAAGTCGGACAGTCAGCGCATTTCCACAGCTTCGCCGCTTCATTACATTCATGATCCCCGCACCGGGCGCATCCTGGCTCCGCCCCCGGGGATGCCATGAGGGAGGCTCGGGTGGAACCTCGCCCTACCAAAACAGACCACGCCGGTGG
>JANYCC010000055.1 GCA_025360495.1 Verrucomicrobiota bacterium
TTCGAGGTCGGCATCCAGACCTTCAACCCCACGGTCGAACAACTCATCAGCCGCCGCCAGAACCACGACCGACTCGACGACAACCTCCGCTGGCTCCGGGCCCACACCGGCGTCCACGTGCACGCCGACCTGATCGCCGGCCTTCCGGGTGAATCGCTCGACAGCTTCGCCGCGGGATTCGACCGTCTCGTCGCCCTCGGCCCCCAGGAGGTCCAGGTCGGGATCCTGAAGCGGTTGCGCGGCACCCCGATCATCCGGCACGACTCTGAGTGGGCCATGGTCTATAGCCCGATGCCGCCCTATGAAGTCCTCTCCACGCGGGATCTGGATTTCCCCACGCTTTCCCGTCTGAGACGATTCGCCCGGTTCTGGGATATCTATGGCAACAGTGGGAATTTCCCCCTGACGCTCGCGCTTCTGAGCCCGGAGGGCAGCTCGCTCTTCCATCGCTTTCTGGAATTCAGCGACTGGCTGCATGCTGGCGGCGTGAAGACCTCCGGCATCGCCCTGAACCGGCAATATGAACTCGTGTCCGAGTTTCTGACCTCGATCCTGGGCCGGCCCGTGGAAGAGGTCCGGACCCAATTGGTGGCGGATTATATAAGATGCGGTCGTGGGGATCCCCCGGGGCGCTGGATGGGCACCACGGCCCAGACCTCCGGCACCATGGCCCCGGACTCCGCCCAACTCCCGCGCCGTCAGGCCCGGCATCTGGCCCGGGCGACCCCGGGCGCAACCCCATCCGCGGGATGAGTACCGCCCCGTTCAAACTGGCACTGGTGCAGATGCGGGTCGAGGGCGGACACAAGGAAGCCAATGTCCGCCATGCCTTGGACTTGGTGGCCCAAGCTGCGGCGAATGGCGCCCAGGTCATCGTCCTGCCCGAAGCCCTGCCCTTGGGTTGGACGGATCCGTCGGCCACGACCGAAGCCGAGGCGATCCCCAAGGGTTATTGGTGCTCCGCCCTTCGTTACGCGGCCCAGAGGCACGCCGTGCATATCTGTTCCGGTGTCATCGAGCGGTCCGGCCCGGATGTCTATAACGCGGCCGTCCTGATCTCCCCGACCGGGGAAGTCCTGTTGCACCATCGCAAGCTCAACGAACTGGGGATCGGCCACGGGCTTTATGCACCGGGCGACCGCCTCCAGGTGGCCCGCACCCCGTTCGGCACCTTCGGACTCATGATCTGCTCCGATGCCTTTGCCCGGGGACAGGTGATCAGCCGTGCCTTGGGTTACATGGGGGCCGACGTGATCCTTTCGCCGTCAAGTTGGGCGGTGCCCCCCGGGTACGACAACCAGGTGGATCCCTATGGCCGGCTCTGGCTGGATAATTATGGACCGGTCGCGCGGGATTTCCGGTTGTGGATCGCCGGGGTGAGCAACGTGGGCCGCATTTCTGCCGGACCGTGGCAGGGGCACGAATGCATCGGTTGTTCGCTGGTGGTGGGACCGGACAGCAAACCGGTCGTGAACGGGCCCTATGGGGTGGGGGCGGAAACCATCTTATATACGGAGATTGCCCCAGTCCCGCGCCCGGCCCGGGGAGATGATTGGGAAGAGCTCTGGAAACATTGATGGTATGAGGATGGTTCCGGCCCCCTCTCCCCATCCCTCCCCCCACTCGTTCCTCGCGGGGCGAGGGAGCCGATGTAGCAGCGCATGGGAATGCGCCTCGATCACCTCCCGCCTCACCTTCGCCATTCCACCCCAGAACGCATTCAGCCACCCTTTACCCATGTCGAGTCCGTGTTCCTTGAATCGGTTCCTGCTGAGGATCCAGTGCCTGGCTATTGTCAGCCTTCTCCTGTCCCTCTCGCCGGTCCTGCTGGCCGTCACACTCCAGGTCGCGCCGACCGGTTCCGACTCCAATCCCGGAACCCGACGCGCCCCACTGGCCACTCCCACCGGCGCCCGCGATCGCATCCGCAACCTCGGCGTCGCCGGAAAGGAGACCGTCACCGTCGAGTTCCATGCCGGAACCTATCGTCTCCGCGAGCCACTGGTGTTCGACCCCGAGGACTCCGGGACCGCGCGTGCACCGATCGTGTTTCGCGCCGCCCGCGGTGAAGCAGTGACCTTCAGTGGCGGAGTCCGAGTCACTCCCCGATGGTCCGCCCAAGACCGGGGCATCTGGAAGACCGCCGTCCCGACCGGGCTCCGCACCGACCAACTTTTCGTCAACGGACACCGCCAGATCCTGGCCCGTTATCCCAACTTCGATCCGCAGCAGCGCATCCTCGGGGGCTTCGCCGCGGACGCCGTCAGCCCGGAACGGTCCGCGCGCTGGAAGGATCCGGTCGGCGGATTCCTCCACGTGATGCACCGGCATGATTGGGGCGACGCCCATTACCGGATCACGGGCCGCAACGCTGACGGCACGCTGGCGCTCGAAGGCGGATGGCAAAACAACCGCGCCGAGGAGGGCATCCACGACACGCATCGTTTTGTCGAAAACGTCTTCGAGGAACTGGACGCCCCGGGCGAATGGTTTCTCGACATGCACACCGACACGCTGTTTTTCATGCCCCCGCCCGGCATCGATCTGGGGACCGCATCGGTGGAGGTCCCGGTGTTGCTCCATCTCGTCGAGTTTCGCGGTCATCCCGATCATCCGGTCCGCTTCGTCCGGGTCGAAGGCATCACCTTCCGCCATACGCTGCGCACGTTCATGGAGAATCGCGAACCGCTCCTGCGCAGTGACTGGACCACCTATCGCGGCGGTGCCGTCCTTTTCGAGGGGGCGGAGGATTGCACCCTCTCGGACGCCACGCTCGACCAGGTCGGGGGCAATGGCGTCTTCGTGAGCGGACATAATCGCCGCATCCAGATTCTCCGATGCCAGGTCGGTGAAGCCGGCGCCAACAGCATCGCGTTCGTCGGCCGGACCAATGCCGTCCGTTCGGCCCTCTCCAATTATCACCAGATGCTTCCCCCCGACCGCCTCGACCTGACCGCCGGACCGAAAACGGACGATTATCCCGCGGATTGTCTCGTCGAGGAATGCCTGTTGACCTCCAACGGCCGGGTCGAGAAACAGACCACCGGCGTGCAGATTGCGATCGCGGCCCGCATCACCGTCCGCCATTGCAGCATCTATGATTGCCCGCGCGCGGGGATCAACATCGGGGACGGATGTTGGGGCGGGCATGTGATCGAATACTGCGATGTGTTCGACACCGTCCGCGAAACTGGCGACCACGGTTCGTTCAATTCCTGGGGGCGCGACCGCTATTGGGTGCCGGACATCCGGGAGGTGGATCAACGTGTGGCCGCGCACCCGGAGTTGCCGCGACTGGACACGGTGGAACCGATCACGCTGCGCAACAACCGCTGGCGTTGCGACCATGGCTGGGACATCGACCTCGATGACGGTTCCACAAACTATATCCTCGAAAACAACCTCTGCCTCAACGGGGGGATCAAGCTGCGCGAGGGATACGGCCGACGCGTGGAAAACAACATCATGGTCAACAACTCCTTCCATCCCCATGTCTGGTTTGCCGCGAGCGGTGATGTCTTCCGGCATAATATCGTCATGACCCGATATCAACCCATCGGAATGCCCGGGAAATGGGGTCGGGAAGTGGATCACAATCTCCTGCCCGACGACGACGCCCTCGGCGTCGAACGGGTGGTCGGACTGGATGCCCACAGTGCTTCCGGTGATCCGCAGTTCCGGGATCCGTCCCGCGGTGATTTCCATGTGCGCGCGGGTTCACCGGCCCTGAAAGTCGGTTTCATCAATTTCCCCATGGACCGGTTCGGAGTGCAATCGCCGCGTCTGCGTGCCCTCGCCCGGACCCCGGAATTCCCCCATCTAAAAGGCGGCGAATAGCGGGCACGGGCGCAACTCGCGCCGGTGGGAAAACAGGTCCTCTCTCGTAGCCGACGAGGTACGAGGCGGACCCACTCCCGTAGCCGACGAGGTACGAGACGGATCCTGACGAGCCATGGGAGATCCGCCTCATGACTTCGTCGGCTACGAACCCTGTGCAACCGACGAGGCACAGCCCACCCCAAAAGCTTTTCCTTCGGACCGTTCTCTGGCGATGGTTGGGCTTCGATTGAAACCCTTGAACACAGTGCTGATCCCGCCCACTCCGCCGCGCGGTCATCGCACGACCTTTCTGATTGTCGTCTGGGTCCTGGCCATCGTCGCCGGTCTTGCCATCCGTCTGGTGCCCGAACTGGAACGTAACTTCCAAGCCTTGCTGCGCACCTTGGTCCTGTTGATCGCGCTCGCATTGACCCTGGTGTGGTTCCTCCTGCTCAGCCGCCATAACGGTCTCCTGCGCCTGGTTGTCGCCGCCGCGCTGGTTGTCTTCGGATTCCTCGCGCCAAAATTTCTCAAGATTGATGGCACGGCGGATGGCACCGGGCGTCCGCGCATCGTCTGGCGTTCGGCCCCCGCGACCCGGGCCGCCGTGACGACGGCCCCCTCCCCGTCGACCATCCCGCCCCCCGACCGGAACACGGCCATCCTCAGGGACGCGCCACAGTTCCTGGGTGCCCGACGCGACGGCACCCTCACCGGGGCCGGCCTGGCCTCGTCCTGGGAAACCACACCACCGCGCGAATTGTGGCGCCATCCCGTCGGGAGCGGTTGGTCCGCGTTCGCCGTCTCGGGAAACATGGCGGTCACCCAGGAACAAAACGCCGGGGGCGAACTGGTCACCGCGTATGACCCGCTGGCCGGAACCTTCCTCTGGGCCCACACCAATTATGTCCGGTTCTTCCAATGGCAGGCGGGAGAGGGACCGCACGGCACGCCGACGATCGATTCCGGACGGGTGTACACGTATGGTGGCACCGGCATCCTGGATTGCCTCGAGCTTGCCGACGGACGCCCGGTGTGGTCCCGCGATGTCCTGAGTGAAAACAAGCTTCCGAATCTCCTTTGGGGCATCAGTTGTTCGCCGTTGGTGCTGGAGGACTCCGTCATTGTCACCGGCGGCGACACCAACGGCCCGACCCTGTTGGCCTTCCGACGATCCGATGGGGAGCCGTTGTGGCGCGCCGGATCCGACAAGGCCAGCTATGCCTCGCCCAGCGTCGCGACCCTTGTCGGTCGCCGCGTGATCCTCTCGATCAATGCCGGCTCTTTCACCGTTCATGAACCGACCAATGGCGCGGTGCTCCTCGATTTCCGTTGGTCCGAGGGCAAATGGCCCCTGGCCTCGCAACCCGTCGTGCTCGGCCCCGACCGTGTCTTTCTCTCCGCCGGTTACGGGACCGGATGCGCGATGCTCCAGATCAAGGCGGCGACGGACGGGCGGTTGGAGGCGACCGAACTTTGGCACAACAAGATGATGAAGACCCAGTTCAACAGTGCCGCCTACCGTGACGGCCACTTGTACGGGTTGGACGACGGTCTGTTGGCGTGTGTCAACGCCGAGACCGGCCGCCGCATGTGGAAGGACGGACGTTATGGATCGGGCCAGACACTGTTGGTGGATGACCTGATCCTGGTGCAGACCGAGCCAGGTCCGGTGGTGTTGGCGGCGGCGCGACCCGATGGTTTCGCTGAATTGGGGCGATTGGGCGCACTCGAGGGCAAGACCTGGAACAATCCCACGCTGGCGGGCCGATTGCTGCTGGTGCGGAACGATCACGAGGCCGCCGCCTACGAATTGCCCGCCGCCGGCGCCGCAACCCGGTGACGCGTCCAATCTGGACCCGCGAGCTGGCCCACGAAACACACGAAACACACGAAGGTCCGGAGGTTGCAGAGGCCGGTCCCCTTTTCAATAGTTTCGTGTGATTCGTGTGTTTCGTGGGCACGTCCTCCGAGGTGCCAACCAAGGTCGAACCTACTTGTCGTCGTCATCACCGACCCGGCTCACCGCCCATTCCGGATACGGGTCCGCCGTGCCGCGCATCGCCCGCCATAGGATCCGGTTCAGCACGTCCTCCGGCGCCTTGTCCGCCTCCCGGAAATTGATCCGCGACGACACCACCGCATCCCGCCGCAACTGGGGGTCCAGCACCGCCTTCGGGTCGGGATTCATCTGGTCCAACGGCACGTTGTTCGGGATCACGACATAGGGCGTGAAATCCGGAACCCGGGTGAAACAGTCGGTCATCGGGGTGGCGCTGGCGTCAAATTGGTTCATCGGCGGCAGGCCAAGGATCTGGCCGATCGTGCGGAGGACGCTCGTGGTGTTATATTGGGTGCTGATCACCGCGCCACGTTTCGTATAGGGACTGATGCAATAGGCGGTGGTGCGATAACCGCTGACATGGTCCCAACCGGCCTGCGGATCGTCCTCGATCCCGAACACCACGGTGTCCTTCCAAAACCGGCTCTTGGAAAGCCCCTCGATGATGCGACCCAAGGCCAGGTCGTTGTCCGCCACACAGGCCGCCGGTGTCGGCGTCCCCTTGGAGGTCCCGCTGGTATGGTCATTCGGCAGGCAGAGGATCACCAATTCCGGAAAACCACCGTCCCGTTCGAAACCCGCCAGCTCCCGCAGGAAAAAATCCGCCCGGTATTGGTCCGGCACCGACATCTCCCAGCCGACATAATTCGTCGGCGTGAAGGCCCGGATGCTCTCGATCATCGGCCGGCTCCCAAACACCACCTCGTTCGACAACCCTTTCCACGTCCGGTAACACGCGGCGAAATCCGGCGCCCCCTTGTGTCCGCGTTCGCGCCAACGAACCCGGGGTTCCGCGAATTCGCCGTAATCCCGGATGGTCTTCCCGGCCTTCACCGCGCTGTCCCAGATGAAGCCCGCCGACGAATAAGCCAGCGCGTCGCTCTCATCCTGGCCCATCCCGTCGGGGTAACTCCGCGGGAACCCGGCGAAGGACCGTTCCATATAATCCGTCGAAAAAGCGGTCGTGCTCCATTGATGGCCGTCGGCACTCAGGATCCCCGCACAATACGTGTTGTCGAGAAGCACGAAATCCCGCACCAGTTTGTGCTGGTTGGGGGTGACCGTCTCACCAAACACGCACAGGCGCGGGTCGCCGTTCCCCGGGGTCACGTCGCCCAGCACCTGGTCATAGGTGCGGTTCTCCTTGATGATATAGACCACGTGCCGGAACACGCTCGGTTCCCCGATCCGTTCCGGCACCGGCACCGGCCTCATCCCGGACCGCGCCGGCAACCGCGCCTGGCCGATCGCCTCCCTTCGGAGGTTGCGCCAGACGGTCTCGGAAAGTTTCGCCAACTCCTTCTTCGCCGGCACGGGCATCAAGGACAGCGAACCCGTGTACTCATGCGAATTGAACGCCAGTGCGTTGGTCCCGTTTTCCTTGTGCTCATGCGGCTTCGACGGGTGCCCCTTGATGTTGGCCACACATAATTGCCGGCGACGCGCGTCATAAACCACCGCCCCGGGAAACCATCCCACCGGGATCAGGCCGGACAACTGCGACTCGTGGTCCACCGGCTCGAACCGGATCACCGCCACCGCATTCTGGGTCCCGTTGGCCACATAAAGCGTCCGACCGTCCGGTGCGAACGCCATCGCATTCGGCGACGCCCCGAAGAGATCCGACGGCTTGGGCTTGCACCAGACCGTCTCCACGACGCGATCGGTGCGCGTGTCGATGACGCTCAGGTTGTCGCTGTTGGCATTGGCGCAGACGACATACCGGCCGTCGGGCGACACCGCCAGCGCGCTGGCGTGAAGGCCGGCCGGGATCTCCGGGAGGACCCGTCCCGCACCGAGATCGATCACCGAGACCGAACCTTCATTGGCGATGAAACGCACCGGATCCACCCGCACCTTGGTCCCGCGACCGGCGGGCCCGGTGACATCGCCCGAACCGGGACGGCGTCCGCCCCAGTTGCTCACGTAAACCTTGCCGGCGGCCAGACAGACATCGTAGGGCGCGACCCCGACGGGAAAGGTCCGGACCAGGGCGCCCGTGGCGGCATCGAGTTCGAGCAGTGTGTTGGAGAGATTGCCGCAGACATAAAGGTGTCGTCCGTCGGCGCTGACCGCGAGGCCGGAAGGGATTTCTGCCTTGCGCCGGGGAGCATTGGCGTGCGGCAGAGGGAAAGTGCCGAGGCCGGTGACCGTGCCATTGGTGGCGACCGCGAAGACCTTGATGCTGCCCGAGACGTTCGCGAAATAGACCCGGCGTCCGTCCGGCGAATAGACGAGCCCGGTGAAACTCAATTGTCCGTCCTTGTCGGGCTTCAGGATCTGGGTCGAAACGACATCGGGCACCGGTTCCTGCTTGTCATTGGGCAACACCACCCGTTGGCGGACCGCACCCGTCACCGGGTCCAGCACCAACAATTCGCTCGTCTTCCCCGAGACCAAGAGGGCCTCACCGTCGGGCGCGAGCACCAAGGCGTTGGGACGCATGCCGGGCAGGTCGACGAACCGACCCGTCGGCGTCAGGCGCTGGTTGACGGGAAGGACGGCGTCATTGCCATGGCGGCCGACGGTTTCGCGCGAGCCGATGGGTGCGCTGACGACGACCGCCGGAACGCTTTCACAACCCACCCATGCCGCCGCCGCGAGGACACACACGGCCACGGAGAATCGACGGAACAGATCCATTTCGGGGATCATGCCCGTCCACCCGCTCCCGTCAGCAAGCCCCAATCGAGGGAAGTTCAACCGACCAGGTCGATCCACTGGCGCGTTTCGGCCGAACGGACCGCGCCATCCATCACCTCCTGCGCCCGGGCACCGTCGTGGAATGTCAACGCACACGGGCGTTGTTCCCGGATCGCATTGACGAACTCAACGGCCTGGTCGTAACGGAAGGTCACCAGCGGATCCCCCACCCCGGGATCACGCGGTGAACCGGGCCACACCCAGAATTCCGGCGGCACGGCCAACGGTTGGAGCCCGGGGCCGCCCAGACGCCCGTGTTGCAGTTCGCGGCATTTGCCCGTGGTGAATTCGAAGGTCGCCTCGCTGCCGTTGATTTCGACGTAATCCAGGCTGCGCCACGATTCATTGCGACCGCTGGCCAGCTTGGAACTCTCGAGCACCCCGCTGGCCCCCGACACAAATTCCGCAATGACAGCAACCCAATCGTCCGTGTCATTGGGGGCGCCGCCGCGGTCGGGCGTGAGGTTCTTCACGTTGGCCACCAACCGGCGCATCGGACCGACCAGGTGCAGGGCGAAATCAATGCGATGCGAGAGCATGTCCCCGAGTTCACCGGTGCCGGCGAGCCGTTTTTGCTGGCGCCAGCCGAGATTGCGCGTGCCCCAATCCTGGAGCCGGCAGCTGCGGTAATGGTAAGGGATCCCCAGGTCGCCCCGCGCCACCAGATGCCGCAGATAACGCATCGCCGGGACAAACTGGTACGTGAACGCCGTCATGTGGCGCACCCCGGCCCGGTCCGCCTCCGCCGCCATGTTCCGCGCGTCGGCCACGTTCAACGCGATCGGCTTCTCACACAGCACATGCTTCCCGCTGCGCGCCGCCGCAATCGCAATCGCCGGATGCAGGAAATTCGGCGTCGCGATGATCACGGCATGGATGTCGTCGCGCGTCACTATGTCTTCCCAACGCGTCGAAACCACGGGCGCGCCGGTCTGCACGCGGGCGGCTTCGAGGGTCGCGGGATTGGCATCGCACAGGGCGTGGACGCGGACGTCGGGGCAGAGGGCAAGCCCCGGAAGATGGTTTTGCAGCGTGATGCCGCCGGTGCCGATGATGGCGAAGTTCAACGTGCTCATGCGGAAGTGGGGCGGAAGTTCCCCGATGCCGGCGCCGGAAACAAGCCCCGGGAACCGCCCGATCCTCAGATTCTCGGAGCCCCCCGGGCCTCAGAGCGTCGGAACGTCAGAACTTCAGCCGGCATCCAGGGCGACAAAAGGACAGGTTGTTGGTCACCCCTAACGCATCAAACCGCATCAAATCTCCGGATCCAACCGCCGCCCAGCACGAGGTCACCGTCATAGAACACGCACGCCTGGCCCGGCGTCACCGCCCGCGCCGGCTCGCGCAACCGCACCCGCGCCGTCCCCCCCGGCCCCGGTGTCACCACCGCCGCCGCGCCCTGGCTGCCGTACCGGATCTTCGCCGCACAACCAAACTCCGCTGGCGGCTCATCGAAGGGAATCCAATTGCAGTTCCCCACCGTGAACTCCGACCGCTCCAGCAACGCCTCTTCCCCGACCACCACCCGGTTGGTCCCGGGATCCAGGTCGATCACATACAACGGCCGGGCCGCGGCGATCCCCAGGCCCTTGCGCTGGCCGATCGTGTAAAACTCAATCCCGTCGTGCCGTCCCAACACCCGGCCGGCTGGATCCACAATGTCCCCGGCGTGTTTTGTGGCCAGACCCGACTGCTCCAGGAACCCCCCGTAATCGTTGTCCGGCACGAAGCAGATCTCCATGCTCTCCTCCTTGTCCGCCGTCCGCAGCCGACAATCCCGCGCCACTTCCCGGGTGTCGGCCTTGGTCTTTTCCCCGAGCGGAAACATCGACCTCCCCAACTGCTCCTGTCGCAACGAGAACAGGAAATAGCTCTGGTCCTTGCGCGCATCCCGCCCCTTGAGCAGCAGCGTCCGACCCGCCGGCGTGCGCTCCAAACGCGCGAAATGGCCGGTCGCGATGAACTCCGCCCCCAACTGGTCGGCGCGTCGCAGAAGGGTGCCGAACTTCAGGTGCTGGTTGCACATCACGCACGGGTTGGGAGTCCGGCCCGCCTTGTACTCGTCCGCGAAATACCGGATGACGCGGTTCTGGAATTCGGCCGCCTCATCGACCAGGTAATACGGGATCCCCAATTGCGCGCACACTGACCGCGCATCCATCACCGCCTGCGGTCCGCAACACTTGTCCTCCGCGCGCGACACGCAGTCCTGCGGCCACAATTTCAGCGTGACCCCGACGACATCAAAGCCCTGGGCGAGCAACAGCGCGGCTGTGGCGGAGGAATCCACCCCACCGCTCATCCCGACCAACACGCGTGTTTTTGGCGCCAAATTCAACGGGGCGGACTATGTCGGGTCACGGCGCGGAGTAAAGGGGCCGTCGTCCACCTTCGACCAGGCACCTCGGAGAGGATCATCGTCCGAGCTTGGCCAGCAACGCGGTCTTGATCCCGGGCGGCACGAACTGGCCGACATCGCCTCCCAAACGGGCGATCTCCTTCACCAAACGCGAGCTGAGGAACGAATAGGTGTCCTTGGGCATCAGGAAGATCGTCTCCACCGTCTCGTCGAGCTTGCGGTTCATGAGGGCAAGCTGGAATTCGAACTCGAAATCGCTCACCGCCCTCAACCCGCGCACGATGGCGGTCGCCTTCCTCCGCACGACATATTCCACGAGCAACCCGTCCAACACGTCCGTCTCGACGTTTTGCAAGCCCTCCGCCTGCAGCGTCGCCGCCACCAACGCGGACCGTTCCGACAGCGAAAACAGCGGCGTCTTCGCGTCATTCTGCGCCACCGCCACGATCACCCGGTCGAACAGCCTCGCCGCCCGTTGGATCACGTCGAGATGCCCGTTGGTCAGCGGGTCGAAGCTGCCCGGATAGATGACGGTGCGCATCCCGCACGAATAACAGAGCCTGCCGGCCGGGGGAAGGAGGCAGTCAGGGGGAATCAGCGGTCAGGGGTCAGGGGTCAGCGGTCAGAAACCCAGGGCCTATCGGGTGTCGACCGGCTTGGGCTGGGTCTTCAACCACTCCTCGTGCGACACCGTCTTCTTCTCGTGCAGATGGACGAAGGTCCCCTTCTTGTTCCCCACCACGATGTCCGGCAGTCCGTCACCGTTGAGGTCGCTGGCAACGACCTGCGTGCCGACGCCGGAATCGTTGTCGATGAGATGGGGGATGAAGTCGACGCTCTTGTCCGGGTTGCGCGCGATTTTGAACCAATAAAGCACCGCCGCCATGTTGCGGTCCGGATCACCCGTCCGGCCATGCGACCAGAACCGTTTGCCGGTCACGATGTCCTTCACGCCATCACCGTCCATGTCGACCAGGTCGATGGCATGCAGCTCCGAAAACTTCACCCCGTAACGGTTCTCACCGGGCTCCTTGTTCATGATGATGTGCTCGCGGAACCGGATCTCAGCGCCTTCACGATACTGCTCATACCAGGCCAGCCCGAACCCATGCGCTGAGAGTCCCGTGATGATGTCATTCAGCCCGTCCCCGTTCACGTCATAGGCATACATCTGCGAGCCACCCACACCCATCGCCTGGGGATGGAACTTCCACTCCGGGTCGCCCGCCAACGAGGACGGTTGTTCCCACCAACCGTCCTTCTCGAGCAAATCCATCCGGCCGTCCCCGTTCACATCGCCCACCCCCATGCCGTGGGTGAAGTTGCCGTAATTCTTGTCGGGCGACAGCGGATGAAATTTCCACGGCTGTTCCGGCGCGTTCCAATCGGGCGACGCGTAGCCGTAACGACCCTTGGTGATGCAGACCAGTTCCGGTTTTCCATCCCCGGTGAGGTCCGTGAACGTC
>JANYCC010000057.1 GCA_025360495.1 Verrucomicrobiota bacterium
AACAGGAGCCAGCAGAGGTAGCAGAGAAACCCGGCCTCCTGTTCACGAATTCCTGGCCGGCCGGTCGGGTTAATCCCGGACCCAGGACCAATCGAGGCGTTTTCGCGTGGTGGGTGTGACCCGGAACCGGTCGCCGGGCGGCAATCCCTCGACCCAGAATATCTCGCCCGCTTCGGTCGCGGCCAGCAGCCGATGACGGCGTTCGGAAGCGTTGATTTTTCGGTTCGTGAACAGGTCCTGCAGCTTGGCCGATCTCCCCAAGCCCAGCGGTTGGAATCGGTCGCCCGGACGCCAATGACGCAGTTCCACCCGGCTCCCGACCGCGGCGGCATCAAAACATTCGCACCCGGCCCCGGGGTCTGGTCGTTGCCCGGCAGATGGTCCGTTCACCGGGGTCCAGCGCAGTCTGACCCCATGCCAGGTGACTTGGTGAACCCGGCCGTCGAGACGCACCTTGCGGACTCCGGTCTGGAAATCATCCGTGGGGGTCGCCGCGGGAAGGATGGTTCCTTTCGTCCGGTGCCAATTCCGCGCACCGCTCGCCGAGGTGTTGCGCGCCGGCCGACGCCGGAGACGCTCGACCAACTCAAAGGTGGCGTCCTGTCCGAGATCCCAAAGCTGGCCGCGGATCACGGCGCGTTGGACGGCAGGATGGAGCGTGACGAAATCAGCCGGTGATCCCGACGCGGACCACGCCGCCGCCGTCTGGGCCACGTAATCGGATTCTGCGCCCACCAGATCCGCCACGCGTGCGAGCACCGGATCGAGGCCGGCCCCGGCAAACTCCCGTAGGAATGGCAGGAGTTGATGTCGGACGGCGTTGCGCGGGATCCCGGGATCTGAGTTGCTGGCATCCTCACGGAACGTCAGGCCGTGCGTCGCCAACCAGCCGCGCAGATCGTGCCGGTGGACATCGAGCAACGGACGACAGAGACGGACTTCCGGATCGGCCGGGGATGCGGAGGACCAACGCATGCCGCCGAGTCCCGAGCCCCCGGATCCCCGCAGGAGCCTCATCAGGAGCAGTTCCACCTGGTCGTCGGCATGATGTCCCAGAACCACCGCATCAGCCCGGATTTCACGGGCCGTCCGCGCCAGGAAGGCATGGCGCAAACGGCGCGCAGTCATCTCCACCGATTCGCGCCCCGGGCTGGTGAGGCGACGTCCGGAGGCGCGGGCGGTGTGCAGGGGGAGTCCGAGCCCGGAGGCACTGGCCGCGACAAAATCGGCATCAGCATCGCTCTCCAAACCCCGGAGACCGTGGTTGAAATGGGCGACGTGCAATTCCCACCGTCCGCGCGAGGCAACCCCGGCGAGGGCGTGCAGCAGGGCGGTGGAATCAGCCCCGCCCGAGACCGCGACGAGGAGCCGGGCATCGGGAGGGACCCCGCAGGGATCGCGCAGGTTGCGCTCTAGATGGCCGGGAAGGGCACGCACGGAGCGACCTTACCGGACCCGGGGACGCGACGAAAGGCGGGGCTGGACGCGACCCATTGCTTGACGGTTGGGGCTGACTTCGCGACAACGCGCGCGCATGCAACCGGTCTCGCTGGTCGAAATTGAACGCTCCATCCGCAACGTGCCCGACTTTCCGAAGCCGGGGATCCAGTTCAAGGACATCACGCCGGTCCTGGCGGATGGCCGTCTGTTCGGGGCGGTGTTGGACCATCTGTTGGAAGGCATCCGGCCGGGCACCATCGACAAGGTGGTGGGGATTGATGCGCGCGGATTCATCTTCGGGGCGGCGGCGGCGGCCAAGCTGGGGTCGGGATTCGTTCCGGTGCGCAAGAAAGGCAAGCTGCCTTGGACGACCCACGAGCAGAGTTACGAACTGGAGTACGGTTCGGCGACGGTGGCGGTCCATGTGGACGCGGTGCAGTCGGGCGAACGGATCCTGTTGGTCGATGACCTGCTGGCCACGGGTGGGACCGCGGCGGCGGCGGTGGCCCTGTTGGAAAAGCTCGGCGCCCGGATCATCGGCGTGAACTTCGTCATCGAACTCGGCTTCCTCGACGGCCTAAAGCGGCTTGGGAATCATCCGGTGCGATCCCTGATCACGTACTGATCACCCGTCGATTGCGCGGGCGATCCGTCCGTGCCGCCGGGGAGGCCGTGCCGCTGGGGCCCCTTGGGAGCGCCCTGCCTACTTGAGATTCAGGAAGGCGTACGCCAGAAAAACGACGATGACCAGGCCGAGCACGGCACCGACGGCGAGGAAGATCTTGTTGACCTTGTTGCTCTTCTTGCCGAAGCCCGCCTCCTTGGTCATCACCATCGTGTTCCCCTCACCGAGCCGGACGGTGGAACGGGGTTGTTCGGTCTGCTTCTTGCCCGTTTCATAACGGAGCTCGACCTGACCCAACCGCAGGATCTGGCCCGGTTTGAGCAGGCCGTCCTTTTCGGGCGCCAATTGGACTTCGTTGAGGTAGGTGCCGTTGGTGGAATTGAGATCCCGGACCAACAGGTCGTCATTCTTCAGCCAGACCACGCAGTGATGGCTGCTCACCGACGGCTCGGCGAGGCAAAATTGGTTGTCCTCGACGCGCCCGATTGTCGTCTTGGTGGTCGCCAGCTCGGCTGAGCGACCTGTAAAGCCTTCGGTTAGGACCACCAGTTTCGGCATAGATTGGTTACCCGGCAGTTAAAGGGGCGGAGTACGAAAGGGTCAATGGCGGAAATCACCCGCGCCGCAGGATCAGTTCGCGGAATTCGTCGAACAACGGGGTGCTGTCGTGCGGTCCGGGCGACGCTTCCGGATGGTATTGAACACAGAATACCGGTCGGGTCCGATGGCGGAGTCCCTCGACCGTCTGGTCGTTCAGATTGATCCGGTTCACCGTGACTTCCGCCGGCAAGGAGGCTGCATCCACAGCAAAACCGTGGTTTTGCGACGTGATCTCCACCCGGCCGCTCTCCAGGTCCTTGACCGGTTGGTTGGCGCCGCGGTGTCCGAACTTGAGCTTGAAGGTCCGGCCCCCGAGCGCCTGGCCGAGGATCTGGTGCCCCAGGCAAATCCCGAAAACCGGGATGCCGGAATCCACCAAAGATTTTACTTCCCGCACCATACCCCCCAAGGCCGCCGGATCCCCGGGGCCGTTGGAGAGAAAGATTCCCGCGGGCTTGGACTTCAACGCCTCGGCCGCCGGGGTGTGGGCTGGAACCACCCGGACTTGGAACCCCTTTTGCCGCAGTCGGCGCAGGATGTTGTATTTGATCCCGTAATCGTAGGCGACAATCGGGATGTCGGCCGGCCGCAGCGGCAGGCGCAATTCCCGCGGGAATCGCGGTGGGGCCCCGTGCCCGTGCATCACGGCGAAAGCGGCGCTGTCCTTGTCGGCCGGATCCCAATCGAACGACTCGGGATGGGTGACATCGCTGACGTAATCCCGGCCTTCCATGCCGCCCCAGGCCCGCGCCCGGGAAAGGGCTTCCTCATCCGTGATCCCTTCCGTGGACAAGGTGCCGGTCATGGCACCCACCACGCGCAGGCGTTTCACCAAGGCCCGCGTGTCGAGTCCCTGGATCCCGGGGATCCCGGCATCCACCAGGTAGTCGTGGAGCGATCCGTCCGCCCGCCAATTGCTCACCACGGGGCTCAGTTCGCGGATCACGAATCCCGCGGCGTGTGCCCGCCACGATTCGACATCCACCTTGTTGACGCCGTAGTTCCCGATATGCGGGTAGGTCATCGTCACGATCTGCCCCTTGTACGACGGATCGGTGAGGATCTCCTGATAACCCGTCATCGAGGTGTTGAAGCAGACTTCCCCGACGGACGTGGTGCGGGCACCGAAGGCGGTGCCGTGGAAAACGGTGCCATCGGCCAGGGCGAGAACGGCGTGATTGCTCATGTCGTGTGTCCGCTGCGCCGCCTCCTCTTGAGTCCCGGCGCGCAGATCGGTGCGAAGTATGGGCACCGAAGTCCCGGGGTCAACGTGCGAGGCACATTTCGCAGTCCCTTCACTTCGCCCCTTGGCGGATCCATTGCTCCACCAATTCAATCTGCTTCGGCGCCAGCTTGTGTTTCTCCGGCGCCGGCAAATCCTCGTCCTTGCCCGCGATGATGGTGAGCAACGAGCTCTTCTTCGGATCGCCGGGCACCACCACCTTGGGATAGTTCGCCCCGCCCTTGATCACCGCCGCCGCATCGTCGATCGCGAAGGAACCCTTCGCCGCCGATCCCGTGTGGCACGCGCCACAGGCGGATGTGAACAGGGGTTTCATGTCCGCCTCAAAGGTCACCGGCTTGACGAATTCCTGGATGGGACCCTCGGGCCACACCGCCCCCTGGTCGATCCACGCCCGGAGAATCCCGACCTGTTCCGCCGTCAGCTTTTCCGATTGGCCCGGTTTGTCGCTGGGGGGCGGCATCAGCATTTCATCGATCAGGCCGCAGACCATGTGGATGACCGCGCTCTCCTCGCTGTGAGCGGGCTTGATCGCGGGGCCATAGTCGTCGGTCACCTTGAACGCCCCCTCCCGGGTGTCCATGCGGTACTTCCCCTTCTGTTTCTCCGCGCCATGGCACTTGAAACACGATTCCTTCAGCAGGGGATATACTTCCTTGGTGAAATCCACCGGACGCGCAACCGGCAAAGGGAGCTTGGAAAGGTCGGGTTTGCCCCCTTTGCCGGCGGCGGCGACCGACAGCGG
Source organism: Verrucomicrobiota bacterium (assembly GCA_025360495.1). Taxonomy (GTDB): domain Bacteria; phylum Verrucomicrobiota; class Verrucomicrobiia; order Limisphaerales; family UBA9464; genus UBA6176. The sequence continues at coordinate 4,654 of JANYCC010000057.1, forward strand.
GAGGATCAGGAACGTGACGGCCATACGTCTCATGGAAGGGGTCGGAACTTAGCAGGGATGTCCCCGGGCGTGAAGGGGGATGAAGGACCGGTTCGCGGCCTGTAATCGGCCGGGGCCCGCATACCTGGGCCCGCCGGGCCCGATCGGAGGAAAGTTTTTCAACATCCGATCCCGTTTATCCCCAACCGGCGGGAGGCACCCCGGTGTCAGGGTCCCCAGAAAAAGCTTCTGTTCCGCGATTCACGTGTTGAAATCTCCGGTCAGCGCGTGATTCAGAGCATGGACGTTTAGGCAATAGGGATCTGATTGCCGGCCCATGTGTACTTCGGCGGGTGGGGATTCCCAGCAGACTGGACGGCACTCGCACCCATCCGTGGAAGTCATAGGGAGGCGTGGTTTTTATAGGTTCAATTCTGACGCGGGACCTGAGGCGTAATCTGAAGCTGGGGCTGGTCCTCGGCCTCTGGGTTGCCGCCTTGGGGGCCGGTTTCCTCCTGCTCATCCGGTATCAGCAGACCCCCGGTCCTCCCGCCCTCGCCCGGAAGCGGTTGCCGCCCGAATGGGGCCTGCCCGCGCAACCCGGCCGACCGGTGCTGGTCATGGCTCTCCATCCCCGGTGCCCGTGCTCCCGCGCCAGCGTCTCGGAACTCGGCCGGATCCTGTCCCGCGCTCCCAACGCCTGCGAGGTCTGCATTCTTTTATATAAACCCGCGGGCGAACCCGATGCCTGGGTGGAGGGCCCGCTCCCGGATGAGGTCCGTCTTCAGGGCGGCTCCATCCGCATCGATGCCGATGGCTCCATGGCCGGACGGTTGGGCGCCACCACCTCCGGGCAGGTGATGCTCTATGACGCGGCCGGACTGCTTTGTTTTGAGGGTGGGATCACCGCCTCGCGCGGACATCGCGGGGACAGTCTCGGCGGCGGGGTTCTCACGCGGTTGTTGCGGGGGGAAACGACCGACAAGTCTGGTTCCCCCGTTTTTGGTTGTTCCATCCAAGGGTATCCATGATCGCCTCCTCCCCCGGCATCCTGACCGTGAGCAGCGATGCAATCCGGCCCAATGCAGTCCCCGCGGTCGATCCGCCGGCGTCCGCCTCGGTGACCGACCTGTTTCGCCGTTCCGAACAATCCGTCTACCGCCAGGGCGACCGGTTGTTCCTGGTCCTCCTGGGGCTCCAATGGATTGCGGGCATCGTCCTGGCCCTGACGGCTTCCCCCCGATCGTGGGCCGGCGCCAGCAGCCAGGTCCACACCCATGTCTATGCCGCCATCTTCCTGGGCGGCCTCTGCTGCTGGGTCCCGATGGCCCTGTGTTTCTGGCGTCCCGGGGAGGTCGTGACCCGGCATGCCGTCGCCATCGGACAAACCGGTTTTTCCGCCCTGTTGATCCATCTGACCATGAGCCGGATCGAAACGCATTTCCATGTGTTCGGATCCCTCGCGTTCCTGGCGTGCTATCGGGATTGGCGCGTGCTGGCCACCGCGACGGCCGTGGTGGCTCTCGATCACGTCGTGCGGGGCATCTGGTTTCCCCTCTCTGTGTATGGCGTCCTGACCGCCTCACCCTGGCGGGTGGTCGAGCATGCCGCCTGGGTGGTGTTTGAGGACATCGTCCTGGTCTGGTCCTGCCGGGTCTCCCGCCGGGAAATGTGGCGCATCTGCGAGGAACAATACCGCAATGCCTGCCTGCGGGACGGCTTGGAGGTGAAGGTGCAGGAACGGACCCGTGAATTGCAGGCCGAGATCGCTGAACGGCAACGGACCGAGACCGCCATCCGGGCGAGTGAGGAACGTTACCGTGCGGTCGTGGAAAGCGCCCCCGAATTCATCAACACGATCGACCGCGAAGGCCGGATCCTCTTCGTCAACCGCGTCCTGCCGGGTTTTGAAAAGGCCCATGTCCTCGGGAGCCCGATTTATAATTATATCGCGGCCGACTCGGTGGAAAGGGTCCGGCAGCTGGTTGCGGAGGTCTTCGAATCGGGGGAGGTGCGGACCTATGAGGTCAGCGGTGCCGGGCTCCACGGGGTCCCGGCCTGGTATGCCTCGACCCTTGGTCCCATCAAGACCGACGGACGGGTCACCTCCGCCATCCTCATCGCGGCCGACATCACCGCGCGGAAGCTGGCCGAGGAGGAGTTGCTCAACGCCAAGGAGACCGCCGACGCCGGCAACCGCGCCAAGAGCGAGTTCCTCGCGACCATGAGCCATGAGATCCGGACCCCGATGAACGGGGTCATCGGCTTCACCAACCTCCTGCTCGACACCCCGCTCAGCCCCGATCAGCACGAATTCGCCACCACCATCCGGAGTTCCGGCCAGTCCCTGCTCGCCATCATCAACGACATCCTCGACTTCTCCAAGATCGAGGCCAACAAGCTCGAGCTCGAAAACTGCCCCTACGCCCTCCGTCCCGTGATCGAGGAGGCAGCCGAACTGATGTCCCGCGAAGCCGAAAAGAAAGGCTTGGAGATCGTCCTGCACCAGGACCAGGACACTCCCGACAACCTGATCGGCGATCCCGGGCGCGTCCGCCAGATCCTTCTCAATCTCCTGAGCAACGCGATCAAATTCACCGAACAGGGTCACGTGTTCGTCAATGTTTCCGTGGATTCCGGGAGCTCCCTGCCCTCGATCCGCGTGTCGGTTTCGGACACCGGGATCGGCATCCCCGCCGACAAGCAGGCATCGCTTTTCCAGAAGTTCACCCAGGCCGATGCCTCGACCACACGCCGATTTGGCGGCACCGGGTTGGGGTTGGCGATTTCCCTCCGGTTGGCCGAGCGCATGGGCGGACGGATGGGATTCGAAAGCACCTCCGGCAAGGGTTCGACATTTTGGTTCACCCTGTGTCGGCCGGTGGAAGCGCCGGTGCCGGCCGGGTTGCCGCGTGCCGATGGCCTGCGCGGGGTCCGGGTGATCATCGTGGACGACCTGGAGGTCAACCGGCGCGTGCTCCGCGAGCAACTCAAACTCTGGGGCGTCCCGCATGATTGGGCCGCTTCGGGTGCCGAAGCCCTGCAGAAGCTCCGGGGAGCGCACACCGCCGGCCAACCCTTCCATGTGGCCCTGCTCGATTACCTGATGCCCGAGATGGACGGCGAGATGCTGGGACGTGAAATGCAGCGGGATCCGGCCCTGCGCTCCACGGCGATGATCATGCTCACCTCAGGCAGTCAGCGCGGTGATGCCCAACGGCTCCTGGCCGCCGGCTTTTCCGCCTATCTCACCAAGCCCGTCGTCCGCCCCGCCCTGCTGCTCGAGGCCATCAGCCGGGCCGCCAACCTGGTTGCGCCGGCGCGGCCTGCCGCGGTGCGCCCGAGCGTGGCGCAACCGCCCGTCCCGCCGGGTGCACCGCCCGTCCATCGCCGCGTGCTCCTGGTCGAGGATAACCGGACCAACCAATTGCTCGCCGAGTTGTTCCTCAAGAAGCTGAACTGCACCGTGGACCTGGCGTCCGACGGCCGGGAGGCGATCGGGATGGTCCGGCAACTCCCTTACGACTGCATCTTCATGGACTGCCAGATGCCGGAAATGGACGGTTTCGAGGCCACCTTGGAAATCCGCCGCCTCGGGGCCGACCGCCGCGTCCCCATCATTGCCCTCACGGCGGACGTCATGGCCGCCGACCGGGAACGGTGCATCGCCGCCGGCATGGACGACTACATCAGCAAGCCCCTGCATCTGGACGATCTCCGCCGCGCTTTGGAACGGTGGGCCATGCCCGGCGCCATGGGAGCCCGTTAGCCGTCTCCCTGAAGCTCCTTCTTTGCGTGAGATTCCCTCTGTATCGTCGCGGCTTGGCGGGTCCTCACGGCGGGGTGCCCTCGGATGCGACCGCGTGGTTCGTCCGTTGGAATTCCGTCGCCAGATCCCGGGTCAACACCAACACCGTCTTCGGGTCCGGCCAACGGATCAGGACCAGGTTTTCGCGGACGAATGTTTTCCGGTTCGGATCCCACCATTCCGGACGCTGCGTCTCCAGGGCATTCTCGAAGGACGCGACCCACTTCGGCCCGTCGAGGGTGGTGGCGGTCCCGAATGGGACGGAAGCGGCAAGGACCTCCTGGGCGATCAGGTAGCGCGTGCCCGTGACGGCCATGGACTGGTTCAGCAGGCCTTGGACACTGCATCGGTTGGTTGGGCTGGCCCCGAATTGGTAGTGGGTGCGACCTTGGGAGAAAAGCTTGGAAACCCCGAAAAAAGCCCGATCCGTCCAACTTTGGGGACCGTACATGGGTTCGACTGTGGGCACGAGGTCGGCACGGGTGTAAGGCGTTGGGACGGGACGCAGGTGGACGGACAGGAGAACCGCCCCGCAGACCGCACACAGGATCAAGGCCACGAGGGTCGGGCGGCGGATAGTCATGCCTCAGGAAGCGGTCCGTTGGGAAGGGCAGGCCCGATGCGAACGGAAACCCAGGAGTCGCGCCGGCAGGAAAAGGATGGCCCGGATCAGGGCGAAGACGCTCTCCACACACACCATGACCAACCGGATGGGCAGGGAGATCAGCCAGATCAGCGGCGTCAGGATCAGCGTCAACAGGGCGAGGGGCCAGCACAACACCAGCAGCAGGCACCATCCAACGAGTAAGATCAGGATTCTCATGGCGATCGCGTAAGTCTTTCCAACCCCGGTTAAATCTGGCGTGCGTTGCAAGGGGTGGCAACGGTCACTTTTCAGGGCACTCCAAATTGCGGGCAACCCTGATGGAACCCGGACGGACCGGCAGAAGTTTCATCGCATCTGCCTACCCACGTGAGCAAGACGGGTGATTTTTCCGAGTACGAGCTGCAAGGCACGGGCACCCTGGCCAACGCCCCACAGCAATGAGGCTCGGGTGAACGATGGAAGGGGTGGAAAGGCACCGTCTGCACTCCGCCGCCGTGCCCGGTGGTCTTTTGAAAGGAGGTGTTTTCGTGCCCTTTGCACCCTTTGTTGTTCAAAATCCCCGCGTCCGTTCCGTTGACGGCGGGCGGCGGTGGCCCGAACCTTGTCGCGTTTGAAGCGCATTTTCTTCGTCGGGATCCTGGCCACGCTGCCGTTCTGGGGCGCGCGCGGCGCAACCAATGGTTTCGTTGCGCCTCCGGATGCGTTTCCCCTCCGGCACTTGGACCTGTTGCCCGCTCCCTCACCCGTCCGCATCGTGCCGGTCAATTTCCCGTTGGCCTGGCGCGTGGCCCGCGTGCTGAACCTGGGGACCAGCGGGGGGCGCCTCTGGATCAATGCCCGCGGCTGGCGCCAAACCAACGGAGCGGGCGGGAGAATCTGGGTTTTCAACCCGCGCGGCAATCACCTCGACCCGTTGTCCGGGCGCATCGACCAGCACCAAGCCGTCGACATGGAGATCCGCAAAGACGGCATCTGGCTGGCCTTGGACGGCGGGGTGGCGGCGGTGGATCCCGCGACATTCGTCCTCGATACGTTCGCCGCCCCGCAAGGACTCACCAGCGGCGAGTTGCTCGGATTCGCCCAAGCCGGGGGCCGCCTTTTCACGCTGGCCCGGTCCGGCGTCCTTTATGGGCTCAATTCCAATGGCCGGGGTTGGACCCGCACGGGCGACACCAGCGGCCACGACCTTCGCCGGCTTTCCCCGTGGCGGATGATGACCGGATCCGGGGACTGGTTGTTGGTCGCCGGGGACGATCAACTGCTGGGACGTCACCATGCCGGCTCCGATTTTGAGGAACTCCGTTCCAGCCAATGGCGCGGGTTGCCGTCGGTGACCCCCGTTAGTTGGACCGCGGTGGCGGGGGACGGCGATGGCGGATTCTGGTTGGGGAGCAATCTGGGACTCCATTTTGTCCTGCCCGAAACCGGGTCGATGGAGCATCGGATCGCACCCCAGGCGGTCACGGTGCCCGGTGGATTGCAGGTCACCTTGCCGGCGGGATTCCAGCCCTCGGCCGCGGCCTACGACGCCGCCCGGACGCGCATGGCAACCGGTATCCGGGAGCGGATGCGCACCCGGGCCCGTCTGGTGCGCCTGGGGGTGGAACTCAAACGGACGCTGGACCCGGTGACGCCATCGACCCGGTTGCCGGGCCCCGTGCGGGCCCTTCGGGCGGATGGTCCGTTCCTTTGGGTCGCCGCGCAGGCGGGCACCAACGCCATGCGGACCGATCTCATGCTGTTCCATCTGGCCACCCGCAAATGGGTGGCGCGGATCATTGTCCCCGCGGTCGTCTCCGCCCTGGCCGTGGATGACGAACATCTCTGGATCGGATGTGATCTGGCCCGGAATCCCCAAGGTCCCCCGTTGTTCATGATCGATCGGCGGGCCTTGGTGAACACCCCGTCCGTACGTTGGATGTCGGATGAAATCCCCGCCCCGGAACTGGGGACCCGATTGGCGGCCCTGCCGGTGCGGGAACGCGCGGTCCTGGCGTTTTTCGCCGGGGATGCGCCCAAGGTTTCGGAATTGCTCGAAGGTCAGGCGGACGATGCCGAGTCTTTATTCCTCCTGGCCTATGCGCGGGACGCGTTGGGATTGGGTGCGGATCCGCAGCGGGATGCCCGGTTGGCCCAGTTGCAGGAGCGGTTCCCGGAAAGTCCGTTCGCCGAGGCAACCCGGAATCTCGTGGTCCGCCCGTCACCCGTTGCGGAATCGCCCGCCCTCGCGGTTGCCCCGGACCCCGGTGTGCCTCCACTGGATCGGCTTTTCCGTCGTCGGGACCTCGACGGCAACGGGAAGATCGACCTGAAAGAATACCGCGATTGGCGGGGCTCGGACGCGGAATTGAAGGCGTTCGATGCGGATGGTGACGGGGTGCTGAACCTGGAGGAATTTGAGGCCGCATTGCGCGGGGCGGTGGAGCCGAAGCCGGAGAAATGAGTCGGCTCCGAGGGTCACGAATGCCCCGTCCCCGCGCCTCGTCATCGATCAGCGCTTCGAGCACGTGGCACGGAATACGGGATACGTGATTCGTGATTCGTGATTCGTGATTCGTGATTCGTGATACGTGATACGGGCCAAGAGACGTTGGATACGCGCCCCCATCCCCTATCTCCAATCTCCGATCTCCGAACCCCGATCTCCGAACCCCGAATGCTGCCTACGGGGTCGGCTTGCCGGTGGGCGGCGGTGGGCCCCCCGATTCAATGCCGATCCGGATCCCCGTGCCCCCCCCGGGCATCGCCATCACCTCGACCGTGCCGCCGGGTTGGACTTTCCAATCATCGCCCAGCTTGGTGACGGTGTGCTTCTCGGTGGTGGTGGAACCGTCGGGCAATTCCCGTTCGACCTCCAATTCATGGGTGGTGGGATCGATTTCCATGTCGGAAAGAACCCGGTGCCCACTGAAAGCCACATACCTCGGCTCAGCGGATCCGGCGGTCACGGTCTGGACGTTATCTTCGATGGGCCCGGACGCACGCGCTCCAGTGGGTCCGGACCCGGGTTCGCGCCCCGTGAACCGTTCCATCACCGCAACGGGGGAGCCTTCATCCGCCGCCGACTTTGGTGGCAGCGAAGCGCGGATCTCGGGAGACAATGCCAGGGTGTCGAGCAACCTCCCGGCATTGGGGTGATTCAACGCCCAATAAAAACTTCGGAGCGCGTCATCCGGCGTGGCGTAACCCGCAAACTGATAATCCTCGGCCGCGACAAATCCGGCCGGTCGCACCCGCGGCGGGCCGGCATTGTCCCGGGCCGTATGCAGCGGTGTCCCGGACGGGCGGGGCGCGGTCCGGGCCGCTTGGCGAAGGAGAGCCACCTCCCCGCGCAGGCGCAGCAATTCCTCATGCTCCCGGGAGGAACGATCCCCCGCGGCGGACGGCGGGGCGGCTGATTCCGCGGCGGGCGGTGCGAATTGTGCCTGTTGCAGGGCATTTTCCTCGGCCAGTTGTGCGAGTTGTCGGCGGTGCAGCAGCGTGAGGGGTCCGGCGACACTCAGTGCCACGATGGCGGCGGTGACGACGGCGACCGAGGTCTTGGTCATGGCAAGCAGGGGGCTGAGGGCGGTGGATCCCATCGTCACGGTACCGGTTCCGGCACCCACGGTGGCGAGGGAAAGGGAAACAACGGCGGCGGCCAATCCGGTCGGGGCAGGGGACACCGCATGCGCCGCCAACGTCCCGGCCAACGCGGCGACCGGCGTGGCGAAACCGCGTCGGGCGAGGATTCCGCGCAGTGTTTCCAGCGCCCGCGACACCCGTTTTCGCGCCGCCTCGTCCGAAATGCCCAACGCCGCACCGATCGCCCGCAAATCCTGTCGTTGATAATAACGCAACAGGAGGGCGTCGCGGTCGGGTCCGGGCAGTTCGTCCAGGGCCGTCTCCAACAGCGGGCGCAGCGTTTCCCAATCGGGTCCGGGCGGCGTATCGATCATGAGATCCTCCATCGCGCGGGTCTCGCGCTCGCGTCGTCGGCTCTCGCTGCGGATCAACTTGGCGGCCGCGAACCGGGTCGCTTGGTAAAGCCATCCGGCCAGCACCACCTCCGCCGGGAGGCTGCCCGCCTTGCGCGCCAGGTCGGCAAACACGGTCTGGACGACATCCTCCGCCAGATGCGGGTCATCCAGTTGGCGACGGGCGACCGAGTGGACCAGGTCGAGATGACGATGGACGAGCGTGCGAAAGGCGTCTTCCGACCCTTCCTCGGCATACCGTCGCAGGCACTGTGCGTCCTCGTGCATCGTCTTTCATGGAAGCACCCGCCGAACCGCGGACCGGACAAAGAATCTTCGGCACCCCAGATGATCCCGCCCCAGGATCTCCACGGCCACCCGCCGTTTCACGGCCCCGGCCTGAGGGGGCCCGACCGGATTCAGGTCGGTTTCGGCGTCCGCCCGTGCATCAGGAAATCCAGGTAATAGACCAGGCGCGACCGCATCAGATTGCGGGATACAATCGCGTCGATGAGCCCGTGTTTCTGGAGGAATTCGGCGGTTTGGAAACCCTCCGGAAGCTCGGCCTGGGTGGTGTCCCGGATCACGCGCGCACCGGCAAAACCGATTCCCGCCCCGGGTTCGGCGAGGATGAGATCACCGACGCTGGCGAAACTGGCCATGACGCCCGCGTAACACGGGTTGACCAGCACCGAAATGTAGGGGAGGCGCTGGCGACCGTGATACGCCAGGGCGCCGCACGTCTTCGCCATCTGCATCAGGCTGAACATCCCCTCGTACATCCGCGCCCCGCCACTCGTTGCAAAGACCACCACCGGAAGCCCCCGGTCGGTCGCGGTCTCGATCAGCCGCGTGAGTTTTTCACCGACGACCGAGCCCATCGATCCCCCCAGGAACCCGAAGTCCATCACTCCCAAGGCGACCCGATGATTGCCGACCCGGCCGATGCCGGTGACGACGGCGTCCTTCAGCAGCGAGGATTTATTTTTGTATGCGGCCAGTTTGGATTCGTAGGAAGCCACGCCGGTGAATTTCAGGATGTCGACGCTCTCCATCTGGGCGTCGATTTCCTCGAACGAGCACGTTTCAACGAGGGCGTTGATGCGTTCGCGGGAGCCGATGGGCAGGTGATGTTCGCACTTGGGACAGACCTTGAGGTTGTCGTCCAGGTCCTTGTCGTAGATCAACCCCTCGCACCGGGGACACTTGGTCCACAGGCCCTCGGGGATGTCCCGTTTCTTGGATTTGCTCCCGATTTTCGGCTTTTGGAGAAAAGTGGTGTCCGTGACGGACGGTGGCGTGAGCGAGGGCTCCACGGGGTCCAACACGACGTTTTTCTTTTTGATGACCTTGGTCGGCATGCGTGCAGCCACCCGGACAGGTGGAACTTGTAGGGAGCAAATACCAGCCGGAGCCGACCTTGGCCAGCGGGGTTTCAGGGTTCCCATCCCGGAAACTGCGGAAACCCCGGCTCCGGGCGCCTCCGCGATTGCGCGTCCGGGGTGCGGACGGCTAACTCATCCCACATGCCTAACGTCGGTGACCAGCTCCGCATGGCCCGTGAGCGCCTCAAGCTCACGGTCCATGACGTGGCCAATTCCACGAACATCAAATCCGACCACGTGCGGGCGATGGAATCGTGTGCCTGGGATGTCTTCAGCGCCCGGGTGTACATCAAGGGTTTCGTGCGCACCTACGCGACCTTCCTGAAACTCGACGTGGGCCGCATCGTGGCCGAACTGGAGGAGGATCTCGGGCGGAACCCGGATTTCAACGAGGAGGCCGGTGAATCGCGGCGGCGGAAAGGTCCGGTGGACTGGGCGATGCTGCAGATGTCGCGGGTGCGTTGGAAATTGATCTTCCCGGTGTTGGTGGGACTCGCGGTGCTGGTGGCCGCCGTGTACGGGCTGAAGGCGTGGCAACGGCAGACGAAATCCGATCCCCTCCACAACCTGGGCCCCGGACTGCACCAGCAGCATCGTCCCCTTGGCACCCCGACCACGCTGCCCCTGCCCACGAATGCGCCCGCCCCGCGCCGGGGACCCGGAACCCCGTAGCCGCCGAAGT
>JANYCC010000076.1 GCA_025360495.1 Verrucomicrobiota bacterium
CCGCACATAGACATCCACGATGTTCGTCAATCCCTCGAAGCTCTCGTCCCACACGTGTTCGATGATCATCGTGCGCGTGAGCACGCGTCCGGCATGGGCGGCGAGATACTCCAGCAAGGCATACTCCTTGGAGGTCAGCTCGATCCGCTTGCCGGCCCGGCGCACCTGCTGGGTGAGCCGGTCGATCTCGAGATCGGCGACGCGCAGGACGTGGTTGCGGATCGTCGGGGGCCGGCGAAGGAGCGCCTTGATGCGGACCAGCAATTCGGCATACGCGAACGGCTTGGTCAGGTAATCGTCGGCCCCGGCTTCAAAATTTTCCACCTTGTCGGACGTGGCGTCGCGGGCGGTCAAGACCAGGACGGCCGCAGTCCCCCCCCGGAGTCGGAGCCGGCGCAGGATTTCCGTGCCGCTCATCCCCGGGAGCATCAGGTCGAGCACCACCAGGTCGTAATCCACCCCCGAGGCCATCATCCAACCGCTGTCGCCGTCATAGGCGACATCGACCGCGAAGCGCTCCGCCCGGAGGCCGCGGGCGATGAAATCCGCCACCTTGCGTTCGTCTTCTATGAGCAGGAGTCGCATGGGGGATGACGCCTTGTGGAACCCGGGCGGGGGGCCGCCGCGATCTTCCGGTAGGCATCGCGGTAAAGTGGCAACGCCTGCCGGAATGTAAACCTTGTCTCACTGTCCTTCGCCCAGGTCTCGTTGCGCCCGTGCGTGTGACCGAGGCCGCAACCCGCGATGATGATCCTCAAATTCAACCGGGGCCCACCCTGCCCCCGCCTCATTAAGCGGCGCTGAACGCCACATTAAGTTCCGTTCAGAATCGGCTCCTGCCGCACCCCGGCCCACCGGCGCAGGCTCCGGTCAGGCCCCGAAGGCCCGGGCATTCCGCGACAGTTGATCTTGCAACGAACCGCAGACATGGGCGCAAAGCCGGAAAATCCCCGGATCGGCGATGAAATAGATCACGTTGGCCCCCTCCCTCCGCCGCCCCAGGATCCCCGCCTGGGTCAGGGTCTGCAGATGCCGCGATGCGTTGGCCTGCGTCAGGCCCGTGGCATCCATCAGGTCGCCCACGGAGAGCTCACCCCGCTCCAGCGCACGGATCAGCTTCAGCCGGCTCGGCTCCCCCAACACCCGGAACCGGCTCGCAATGAGCTCCAAGGCGGCATCGGTCATCACGGCCGGAACGGCAGTCGTACGTTTGATCATGCGGTCAACGGACAGATTTCCCTGTTGCACGATCAGCATATGCGCATATAGTCATATTGTCAATCGTGAGACGAGGCGTCGGACCCGCGAACCCGCCCCGTGGCCGGCCCGGTCCGCCCTCGTTTCCCGGACCTTGCCAACATCCCATCCCCCACAGCATGAACCTTGAGAATGCCATCCGTGTGCTCGCCGGAACCATGGTCCTCGGCAGCGTCGCCCTCGCCCACTACGTCGACCCCCGATGGTTGTGGCTGACCTGTTTCGTCGGGGCCAACCTCATCCAGTCCGCCTTCACCGGCTTCTGCCCCGCCGAAATCGTCCTGCGCAAACTGGGCGTCGGCACCGCGGGCCGATCCTGCTGTGATTCCACGCCAAAATCCCCCTGACCGCTTCGTCACCATGAGATTCCCCGGCCGACGCGCATCCCTCGCCACCGTGATGGCGCTGGCCGCGGCGCTCCACCTCGGATGCCGCCGGGAGGCCCGCCCGCGTTCCCCCGCCCCGTCACCGCCGGTGGCAACGGTCCGGGTCGCCGCGGTGGAAAGCCATGATTTCTCCGCCACCGAGGACATCATGGGCACCCTCCGCACCCAACATCGGGCGGTGGTGGAAGCCAAGGTCGCCGGCCGCATCGAGTCGCTGCTCGCGGTGCCCGGACAGGCCGTGCAACAGGGCGCGCTCCTCGTCACCCTCGACGCCCGCGAGATCCAGGCCCGACTTGATTCCGCCCTCGCGATCCGCGACCAGGCGACACGCGACCTCGAACGGTTCACCCGGCTGGTGAAGGACGGCGCGATCGCACCATCGGATCTCGACGCCGCCGAGTCCCGCCGTCGGGTGGCTGCGGCCGCCGCGACCGAGGCCGAGGCCCTGCTCACCCAGACCCGTATTATCGCGCCTTTCGATGGCGTCATCACCCGCAAATGGGCGGACGCGGGCGATCTCGCCACACCGGGACGACCGATTTTGGAAATCGAGGATCCCTCCCGGTTGCGCCTCGAGGCCGACCTGCCGGAAGCCTTGCTCGAACGGGTGTCACTGGGTGCGAAGCTGGCGGTCCGTGTCGCCGCCCGGCCGGCACCGTTGGAAGGCGCCGTTTCGGAAATCGCCCCCGCCGCCGAAGCCGTGAGCCGGACGTTCCTCGTCAAACTGGACCTGCCACCCACCCCGGGACTGCGGGCGGGCCAGTTCGGTCGGGTCGCCGTCCCCACCGGGACCACCGGCGTCCCGCATTTCCCGGCCCGTGCCCTCATCCAGCGGGGACAACTCGAATACGTCTTCGTGGTGGACACCGGCAAGGCGCACCTCCGCCTCATCCGCACCGGCCGGCGGATCGGCGATGACCTCCAGATTGTCTCCGGCCTGCAGGTCGGCGAACGGGTGGTGACCGACGGCGTCAACGGGCTGACAGACGGCCAACCCGTGGAGGTGAAATGAGCGGCTCCGATTCGCCGACGGGCCTCCCCACGCCGGGCCTGGCCGGTCGGATCGCCCACGCCTTCATCGATTCGAAGCTCACCCCGCTGGTCGTCATCGCGTCGGTGCTCCTCGGGGCCTTCGCCGTGTTCGCCCTGCCCCGCGAGGAAGAGCCCCAGATCCGCGTCCCGATGATCGACGTCCAGGTCGCGATGCCCGGCTTTTCCGCGCGGGAAGTCGAGGAACGGGCGTCCAAACCGATGGAGAAACTACTCTGGGAAATCCCCGGCGTGGAATACCTCTACACGACTTCAAACGAGGGCCAATCCCTGGTGATCGTCCGCTTCAAGGTCGGTTCGGATCCCGAGCGCAGCCTCGTCAGCGTCACCGAGAAACTCCGTTCCAATTTCGACCGCATCCCCCACGGCGTCGCCTTCCCCCTCATCAAGCCGAAGTCGATCGATGATGTGCCGATCCTGGCCCTCACCTTCCACAGCGCACGCTACGATCACCTCACCCTCCGCCGCCTCGTCGCCCAGGTCGATGACGCCGTCAAACAGGTCCCGTTGGTCTCGGAAACCACGGTCATCGGGGGCGCACGCCGCGAACTCCGCGTGCTGTTGGACCCGGCCCGGCTCGTGTCCCGCGGGTTGAGCCCGGCCGGTTTGATCCCGATGCTCCGCCAGGCCAACCGCCAGTTCCGCAGCGGCGAACTGACCTCCAACGACCGGTCGGTGATCATCGAGACCGGCGCCTTCCTGAAGTCGGCCGATGACGTTGGCAGCGTGGTCGTGGATGTCGCCGCGGGGCATCCCGTCTATCTCCGGGAAGTCGCTGACATTTCCGACAGCGCGGCCGAGCCCGACAATTATGTCTTCTTCGGGCCCGGCGCCGGGACCCCGCGATCCCCGCCCGACGGCGAAGAGCCCGCCGTGACCCTGTCCATCGCCAAACGTCCCGGAGCCAATGCCATCGCGGTGGCCCGGGATGTCCTTCGCAAGATCGATTCGCTGAAGGGCACGGTGATTCCGGCCGACGTCACCGTCTCCATCACCCGGCATTATGGCGCGACCGCGGCCGAGAAATCCAACGAGCTGCTGCGGCACATGGGACTCGCCGTGTTGAGCGTCACGATCCTGATCGCCCTGACGCTGGGCTGGCGCGAGTCCGGCATCGTGGCCATCGCCATCCCCGCGACCCTCGCCCTCACGCTCCTCGTGTTTCACCTGCTGGGCTTCACGCTGAACCGCATCACCCTCTTCGCACTGATCTTCAGCATCGGCATCCTGGTCGATGACGCGATCGTGGTGGTCGAGAACATCGTCCGCCATTTTCACCTGCCGCAAAACCGGGGCCGGGGATGGAACGTCATCGCCGTCGCCGCCGTCAGCGAGGTCGGCAACCCGACGATCCTCGCCACCTTCGCCGTCATCGCCGCCGTGCTTCCCATGGGATTCGTCGGCGGCCTGATGGGTCCCTATATGCGCCCGATCCCGATCGGCGCCGGCGCGGCCATGTTCTGGTCCCTGCTCATCGCCTTCATCGTCACGCCCTGGGCCTCCATCCGGATGCTGCGGTGGTTCGGGGGGGAGCGGCGTCTGTCCCGGTTGCATGGCGCCCCCCGACCATCCGGCGATCCGCTGGAGTCCACCCATCCCGGGACACCAAACCGTCCGGAGGATTTTTTCACCCGCCTTTACCGCCGCGTGATGAATCCCCTGCTCCATCATGCCGGTTGGCGTTGGTCGTTCCTCGGCGGCATCACCGTGCTGTTGCTGGCCGCGTTCGCAACGGTCGGCATCGGTTGGGTGAAGGTCAAAATGCTGCCGTTCGACAACAAATCGGAATTCCAAATCATTCTCACCCTGCCTGAGGGAAGCTCGCTCGAACGCACCGCCCAAGCCGCCCGCGAAATGGCCGCGGCCGCCCGCGTGGAGCCCGAGGTCACCGATTACCAAATCTATGTGGGCGTCGCGTCCCCGTTCAATTTCAACGGGCTCGTCCGCCATTATTTCCTCCGCCACGGCCCCAACATCGCCGATCTCCAGATCAACCTGCTCCCCAAAGAGGAACGCACGGCCCAAAGCCATGCCATCGCCAAACGCATCCGACCCCGCATCGCCGCCATCGCCGAAAGGTTCGGTGCCCGCGTTGCGCTCGCCGAGGTCCCGCCCGGCCCCCCCGTGCTCCAGACGCTGGTCGCGGAGGTCTATGGTCCGGACGATGCCACCCGCCTGAAGGTCGCGACCGACATCCGCAATCTCTTCAAAGCGACGCCCGGCGTGGTGGATGTGGATTGGTATGTCGAGAACGACCAACCCAAGACACGGTTCGTGATCGACAAGGAAAAGGCGGCGCTCCATGGCATCAGCGCGGAGACCATTTCCCAGACCCTCCGTATCGCCGTGGAGGGTGAATCGGTCGACCTCCTCCATGTCCCCGCCGAAAAGGAGGATATAAATTTGGTGCTCCAATTGCCCCGTTCCGCCCGCACCACCCCGGAGGAACTGCTCGCGCTGCGGGTCCGTTCCGGCGATGCCAACGCGTTGCCCGAGCCCGGCGGACATCCCGGCCGCCCACCCCTCGTGCCCCTGCGCGAACTGGTCGGGATCGAATCCACCGTTGCGGACCAGAGCCGGCACCGGAAAAACCTGATGCCGGTCACCTATGTCATCGGTGATGTCGCCGGCGTGATCGAAAGCCCTTTTTACGCCATCTCGGAAATGAATCAGGCACTCCGTCATTCCGGCCGGGAACCGCTCGCCCTATATAATGCCACGATGCCTTTCAGCGACGATCGGCCGGCCCTGAAATGGGATGGGGAATGGCACATCACCCTGGAGGTCTTCCGCGATCTCGGCCTGGCTTTCGCCGCCGTACTGGTCCTGATCTACATGCTGATGGTCGGCTGGTTCCGGTCCTTCCTGACCCCGCTTGTCGTCATGGTGGCGATCCCCTTCTCACTCGTCGGCATCCTGCCGGCACACGGGGCCTTGGGCGCGTTCTTCACGGCCACCTCCATGATCGGCTTCATGGCCGGAGCCGGCATCGTCGTGCGGAATTCCATCATCCTCGTCGACTTCATCGAACAACGGATCCGCGAGGGTCTGCCGCTGGCCGAGGCGGTGGTCGATGCCGGTGCGGTGCGGTTCCGGCCCATGTTGCTCACCGCCCTCTCCGTCGTGGTCGGCGCCGCGGTGATCCTGGCCGATCCGATCTTCCAAGGCCTCGCCATCTCCCTCATGGCCGGTGAAATCGCCTCGCTGCTGATCAGCCGCATGGCCGTCCCCGTCCTCTATTTCATCCTCAGGGCTCCGCGTCGGCCTGCTCCAACACCGTGAGGATCCGCCCGAAGGCATCGCGCACCGCCGTGTAGTCGGTGATGTCCACAGTGTAACGCCCGTCGCGGTTGGATCGCGAAACCGTGTGTCCGTCCGCGAACAGGATGTTCACGGAACGTTGATGGTGATGGGTCCGGGGTTTGACATTGAACACCGCCAACTCCGGGGGACAAAGGAACTCCGTGTCGAGGGCCAGCGCACGGATCGGTTGCCCCGCGCGATTATACCCCAGATTGTCGAGTTGCAGGTGCTCGGTCGAAAGCTTCCCGCCCGGGTCATCGAACAGCTGGGTGTTCCCCCCGTGCCGGTAATAATAACTGCCCTGCGCCTGCTGGGTCCCCACCCGCCCCAATTCCACCCCGGCATCCAACAACTGGTCCCCGCCCGGACAGAAAAGGACCCGGGGTTGGTCGGCCAACTGGCGTCGCAACAGCAGCCCCAACCCCACCGGCGCACCGTCCCGCAAGGACAACAGGCTCGTCGGACTCCCGGTGGACGGATAGAAATCCGCCGGACTCGTGAACGGCGGGGCCTTGGGACCAAACGGGATCCTCCCATCGGAGTCCGTGGCATAATTATGGATGGCAATCCCCACCTGCCGGAGGTTGGAAAGGCAGACCGTCCGCCTCCCCTTGTCCCGCGCCGCCGCCAATCCGGGGAGCAACAACGACGCGAGGATCGCGATCAGGGCGATCACGACCAGCAACTCGATGAGCGTGAACGCCCGGCGGATCGAAGGCGTATGATTCATCGTGAAATCGGCAGTCCAAGACGTGCCGGCCCCGGATCACCCGTTCGGCCGGCAACACACCCCGGCCGGTTCACGGGCCGGGTGCGGCCACCACGCGGAAGAAAGCGCCCGGAAGCCCGTCCGTCGAGACGAGTGTGGTGAGCACCTCCCCGTCACCGGACTGCGACGCGCCCAGATCCGTCCAGATCGCCAGGTTATCCGATTCTTGCGTCTGGTATCGGTATCCGGTGACCGAAGGCCAGTTCAGGCGCACCCCGGCCCCTTCCACGACCGGTGCCACGGCGAAAACCAAGGGCCCGACCGCGGAGAGCCGGATCGGATCAACATCCCAATAGCCCCCCTCGACCTGGTCGGACCGGACGACGGATAGCAACTGCACGCCCACATGCCGGTTGGCCCACGGATCACCGGGTTGCACGATCGGCACCTGCACCCGCTGATCCACCAGGTGCGTGTGCACGGGAAAGGCGTCGAAAGTGTTGGTGACCGTCGTCGCCGCCACCGTCACGCGGTTCCCGAGGTCGTCGCGATAATACAGGCTGATTTCCAAGCCGATCCCCTCCGCCATGCCGCCGCCGCCGCCCATGACCCCGACCGTGAGTTCATAGGACTTGCCGACTTCATAGGTCGCGGTCAGGGCATGCAACGGGGAGTCATGATTCCAATCGGTGGATTCATAATCCTGGAAGAGCCCGACTTGGGAATCCGCGAAAAGATAAAGGGCCTGGATCCCGTCACAATCGTCGATGTGGTCGGCCTTGTCAGGGTCGGGATTGCGGAACACGCCCGACAATTGCACCCAGAGGAACCCGCCGCTTTCATCATACGAAGGCGGCTTGGGCGTCTTTTGCCAGAAATCCACATGCGGGTTCACGTAGCCGGTGGCCGGCGATTCGAACGACCCGTTGGGAAGGTCGACGGTCCCGGCCCGGAGCCCGGACCCGCAATCCTTCAGGCCTGCGACGGCCATCAGGGCCGTGACCCATGGCCCCACCCGGCCCGATACACGCGAGGTCGGCCCCGTCCGGACCGCCCGATCCGGTTCACTGAGCGTCGCGCGGAAGCGGGCGATCACGGGCGGGGACGCAGACCCCGGCCCATGAGGAACAATCCGCCCAGACCGAGGGCACCCAGGGCCCACGCACCCGGTTCGGGCACCGTGCTGGAGGTCACCCGGACCTTGTCCACGTCCCAGTATCCCGCGCCCGTCCCAAAGGTGGATTCCAGTTTCACGCCGATGTTCTGGCCCGCCCAGGCATCCCCGGCCTGCACGGTGGGCACGCTCACCTTGAAGTCCTCCATGTGCGTGGTGGAAGGCACGGTCCCCGCCGGATACACGACGGTGGTCGAACCCACGGTCACCATGTTGTTCAACCCGTCGCGGTAATAAAGGCTCAACGTGAGGATGTCGCCCGCCGGCATGCTTTTCCCGAAGAGCCCGACGGTGAGTTCGTAGGACATCCCCGCCGTGAACTTTGCGGTCGGCGAACTGAGATCCTGGAACAATGCCACCTGGGGGAAGGCAAGCAGGTAGGCGGATTGGGTGCCGTCGAGATTGTCGATGTGGTCCGAAGCTCCGACCGGGGTGTTCTGGAACAGGCCCGCGGTTTGGGTCCAGGCGAACCCGAAGGCCGCCTCGTCGAAGTATCCGGGCTTCGCCGGCTTCTGCCAGGAATCGATGTCGATCGACACGAACGGGGTGGAAGGCGATTCGAACGACGCGTTGGGGATCGACACCGTCTGCGCCCGCAGGCCCTGGGAACCCGATCCCATCAACAGCACCCCGACCACGGCGGCGGACCGGCCTGCGGTGGATGCCGACTTGGATTTCCGGGAGGGCGAGGCGATGGCCGGGATTCGGTACGAAGTCATGTTTTGCGGGGAATGTTGCGGACTTTGCATCTCAGAGATCGGGGAAGATGGCCCATCCATGCCGTCGGACTCAAGGAAGGAATCCGGGCTCTGAGGGCCAGACGTGCGGTCCTCGTGCTGGCGCGAACCGGACCGGCTGAAGCCGGTACTCCGAACCCTCCTCCCCCGCCCCGCGAGGAACGAGCGGGGAGAGAGCCGGGGAGAGGGGAATCCATCCGCCATAATTAGATCTTTCTTATACCCATCCATGATGTCGGCCGGGCACACGGCAAGATGCGGAAATGAACGGCCAAGACAGGTGCAGACTGGGCAGCGCATGGGATTATATAAGGAGTCATGTTCGTGCAGGTGGTGCGGGGGATCGATGCCGATTGGCCCCCACCACCCCACTCAACTGGAGAATCATCCGATGAAAACCTTCGCCGCCCTGCTCGCACTCCTCGCACTGCCGCTCGCAACCCAAGCCAGCCCGGCCTACGGGTCCCTCAACAATTTCGACGTGGTCAATGACACCGGCAACAAGTGTTACGGTTTCAGCATCGAACTCGATGACCTGCACAGCACCGACATCACCTACACCTACGATTTCAACCACTACGGCACCCCGAAGATCTCCGAGGATGCGACGGATCCGCTGCACCCGAAGGTGTTGGTCCGCTACGAGGCCAAAAAGAATTCGGACGGCAGCTTCGCCTCCTTCACCAACCCCCAGGACCCGGCACATCCACTCCCACCGACCGCCGGCCACGCATTCACCGATCCGTCGGTCAATCTTGGCGGCGAACATTTCGGCGTGGGATTCGCCCGGAACCCGGGGATCGTCACCTATCACTGGTTGGTGGACGATCCCGTCGCCCCCGGCACGCTGGCTCCCGGGCCGTCCGTGAACGTGGCGACCCCGCAGTTTGTTTATGTCCCCGCCGCCCCGGCCGCCCCGGCCCAGGCCCAGGTGGTGATCGTGCCGCCCGCCCCCGAGGTTCCCGAGATCAACAATGTCGCGCAATTCGGCGTGCCGGTCTGGGTGAAGGTGCTCAAAACCGTCCAGAAGTCTGGAAAACACATCCCCCTCGGCCAGTTGCTCCCGGACGACCCGGATTTCCCCAACCCCAACAATTGGGCCGGGGACGAACCCCCGGAGACCGAGATCGAATGGCAGGTGTTCCAGAAACGGCCCCCGGGAAACCCGGCCGGCGGCGGCGAGATGGAGGCGCAGGACAAGCTCAAGAACGGGGATGAAACCGTGACCCGCCGGTATGAGTTCTATGTCTATAACGGTCCGGTCAACGCCGACGATGGGGAGGCGCAATGCAGCGACACCAACAGTTGTCCCGGTGCGATCGGGCCGTTCATCAGCGCCCAGATGGCCGCGTTCAACATCGTCACCCCGCTCGGCCTGATCGACCATCTGCAGGACGGCGACACCAGCGTGCCTTATGTGGACCGCACCCTGGTGACCGGTGGCAACACGCCCTATGTCGTGGCGATCACCACCGGCACGCTCCCCGACGGCCTCTCGGTGGATCCCGTCACCGGCGTGTTGTCCGGGACCCCGGCCACACCGGGCACGTTCTCCTTCAGCGTCAAGGCAACCGATGCCGACGCCGCGACCGCCGAGCACGCCTACGCGCTGCACGTCGCCGGATCGGTGCCCATCCTGCCCCCCGTCCTGTCCTTTCAGCTGAATTCCGGGGTCCTGACCCTCTCCTGGCCGCAGGATCACCTGGGCTGGCACCTCCAGATCCAAACCAAGTCCCTCGTTTCCGGCCTCGGCCCCCAGTGGACCGTGGTTCCCGGTTCCGGCGACTCGAACCAATTCACCCTTCCGATGGATCCGGCGAATGACAGCGTCTTCCTTCGATTGGTCCAACCCTGACTCAACTCAGCCGCCAACACCGGGCGCATCTGGGCATCGTGGGAAGCCGG
>JANYCC010000103.1 GCA_025360495.1 Verrucomicrobiota bacterium
GGCACGCGCAAAGAGGAAAAACTCTTCATCCCGAAGCATCTCGAGGCCATCCGCAAGCTGCGGCGCATGATGACGGATCTGCAGCCGGTGGAGGCCATGGAAACGCTGATCGGCGCGCTGCGCAAATATAAGACCAACGAAGAATTGCTCGTGAAACTGGGTTGAGCGGGGCCGGGCGCGGCCGCCCGGCACGTTCCTGGCAGCCCCGAGGAGGGCCGCAAGAGGTGGGTGGCCGCAAAAGATCACAAGGATCGCAAAGGAAAAGCGGAGTCCCGACGGCGATCTGTTGCCTGACATTTTGCGTTCATTGCGTTCTTTTGCGGCCATTCCGTTTGGTTCTGCCGGCCCGTCTTGGAGGGGCGGGCCGTGGTCGGTGCGTTTCCGGATGAAACCGGGCCGCCCGACCTTTGGGGCGGGATTCCCCTTGGAACCGGATGCGGGAAAAACTTAACTCCCCGCGCAACTTTCCGGGTCTCCTGCGGTTGGACCGTGGCAGTCCCATAGTCATGGCTTTCGTATCGTTGAAATCAGTGTTTGCCCAGGCGGCCCTCGGGTCACCCGACCAAATCGATGCCTGGTCACGTGCCTGGCAGACGGCGTCGGCCAACGGATCCACCGAGCCGCGGTTGACGTTCTTCGCCCGGGAAATGGGCCTGGCCGAGGAAGCGTTCCTCCAGCGGTTGGGAGTGGCGTTGGGCTGGCCTTTCCTCGAGGTCAAAGGGATCACCTTGGAGAATGAGGTCCGGCGCCGCATCTCCACCAAGGTCGCCTTCCAGCACTGGGTGCTTCCGGTGTCCGTCGACAACGGCGTGCTCCGCGTGGCCGTCTGCGACCCCTTCGATGCCGCGATGCTGGGTGCGGTCCAGTTCGATGCACGCGGGGCCGTGGAGTTCAGCCTGGCACCGCGCTTGGAGATCGAGAAGGCACTGAAGAAGTATTACGGCGTCGGTGCCGAGACCCTTGATGAAATGGCGAAGGATGATCCCTTGGATCTCGAGATCGCCGACAATCGCGAGATCACGGGGGACGACCAGGACGCGTCGGTGATCAAGTTCGTCAACCAGGTCATCTGGGAGGCGTTCAAGGACCGCTCGACGGACATCCATTTCGAACCGTCCGAGGACGAATTGCGGATCCGCTATCGCATTGACGGCATCCTGCACCAGACGCCGCTGCCGCCGCAGATCAAGCGGTACCAGGCGGCGTTGATTTCGCGCATCAAGGTGATGAGCGGGATGAACATCGCCGAGAAGCGCCTGCCCCAGGACGGCCGCATCAACGTCCGCATCAAGGGCGAGGAGATCGACATCCGGGTCTCGACGGTGCCGACGGTCTGGGGGGAGTCGGTGTCGTTGCGGTTGCTGACGCGCGGGAAGATTTTCTTCGGGTTGGACCGGTTGGGATTCGCGCCCGACGAGGCGGACCAGATCCGCGACCTGATCGTCAAGCCGCACGGGATCTTCCTGGTCACGGGGCCGACGGGTTCGGGCAAATCGACGACCCTTTATGCGTTCCTTTCGACGATCAATTCGGTGACCAAGCGGATCATCACGATCGAGGAACCGGTGGAATATGAGTTGAAGGGGATCAACCAGATCCCGGTGCGGTCGGACATCGGGCTGACCTTCGCCATGGGGTTGCGGCACATCCTGCGGCAGGACCCGAATGTGATCATGGTCGGGGAAATCCGGGATTCGGAAACGGCGGAAATCGCGATCCGGGCGTCATTGACCGGTCATTTGGTGTTCAGCACGCTGCACACGAACGATGCGGCGAGTGCGTTCACGCGGTTGATCGACATGGGGATCGAGCCGTTCCTGGTGGCCTCGTCCCTGGAGGCGGTGATGGCGCAACGCCTGGTGCGGATGATCTGTCCGCATTGCAAGGTGCCGCAGAAGGTGGACCACGACTACCTGCGGAAGGTGGGGTTCCCGGCGGCGGAGATCGAGACGGCGACTTTCTGGAAGGGGGCGGGCTGCGAGGAATGCCGGCAATTGGGATATCAGGGACGGACCGGGATCCATGAATTGCTGGTGGTGAACGAGGCGGTGCGGCCGTTGGTGATGAATCGCGCGCCCGCTTCCACCATTGCCCAAGTCGCCAAGGAACAGGGCATGCGGACCCTGCGCGAGGACGGATGGCGCAAGGTGAAACTGGCACAGACCACCGTCGAGGAAGTGCTGCGGGTGACGCAAACCGAGGAACACATGAAGGGTCTGCTGGGCGGGGAGAAGGGGATCGGGAAATGAGCCGTCGCACCCCTCATTTCAATGCGTGCAACGTGCTCTCCACCGCGCCCGCCGCCACGACCCTGTGGCCGTTCGAAACCTCGAAAAACTCCGTCAAACCGGGGGAAGCCGTCGTGCTCTCGCCGGAATCCCCGGTGCCGAAACGCTTCGGCGCCCGGGACTGGCAGCAGTTGGTCCGGCCGCGACTGGATGTCGCCTGGTTCCCGGCGGACGGGGTGTTCCTGAACCTGTTGGAACTTCCGACGACGGACCCGGTCGAGATCGCGTCGATGGTGGAACTGCAGTTGGACAAGCTTTCGCCATTGCCCGTGAACCAGGTGGCCTGGAGCGTCGAGGTGCTCGGGTCGGCCGAGGGCGGGGCGACGGCGGTGCTGGTGGTTTTGGCCGAGCGGCAACAGGTCGAGGAACGGCTGGGGGCATTGGAGCAACGCGGGTACGTGGCCGATCGGATCGAGGTGGGTTTGGTCCGCGAACTGGAGGCGGTGGTGCAGGGGGATGGCCTGTGGTTGTTGGCGGATCCGGATCTGGCCCCGGGGGTGGTGATCGCCGTGTGGCGGCCGGGAGGGCGTTGGCGGCGGGTGGACCTGCTGCATCTGCCCCAGGCTCCTGAATCGGTGGCGGGTTTCCTGGTGAAGACCCTGACGCAGACGGCTTGGGCGGCCGAATTGGACGGATGGCTGGAACAGATACCGCCGGTCCGACTGGTGGCGCCGGAAGCCTTGGCGGAAGCGTGGGAACCGGCGTTGGCGGAGTGGAGCGGCCAGCCCGTGGCCCGCCGGGCCCCGAGCTCGGCCCCGGTCCTCGCCGCCCGGACGGCCATGGAACAATTGCGGGGGACGGCCGGATCGCTGGTGCCCGTGGAACACACCGTCCGCAACCGGCAGAAATTTGTGGACCGGCTGTGGATCCGGGGCTTGGGGACGGTCGGGATCGTTTACCTGGTGGGGGTGCTCGGGTATCTGGCGCTGCTGACCTATCGGCGGCAACAGGTGGATGACGAGCGGGTTTATGCGAAGCAGCTGGCGTTGCAATACACCAACGCACTGACCCTCAAGGCCCAGGTCGAGGTGCTCGAAGAACAGGTCAACCTCCGGTTTGCCGCCCTCGATTGTTGGAAGGCCGTCGCCGACAACCTGCCGGCCTCCATGACGCTGGGATCCATGAACTTTGTGCGCGGACGGACCTTGCGGGTGGATGGGACGGCATCCGACGGGGCGCGGCCCGAGGTGCTGAAATTCAGTACGGACCTGGCAAAGGTGACGGTGCGGGACGGTCATCTGTTTGCCAAGGTGAAGGCACCGCGCATCGACACCCGGCCGGGCGGCACGGTGAGTTGGTCCTTTGAAGCGGACCTCAACCAACCGGAGGCCCAATGAACCAATGGTTTGACCGGCTCAATTTGCAACCGCAGGAGCGTCGACTGGTGCTGGCGGGATTGGTGGTCGTGGCGTTGGTGCTGAATTACTGGGTCGTCTGGCCGTTCTTCGCGGATTGGGCCAAGGTCAACAAGGACCTCGACGAGTTGCTCCGGGTCAAGGGCCGGTATCTGACCGAGACCGGCCGGACCAACCAATATAATGTCCGGCTGAACCATCTGCGGGACCGCGGGGGACAGGTGGCGCCCGAAGACGCACCGACCCGGCTGCAAGGCACGATCATCACCGAGGCGGCGACGGCCGGAGTGCAGGTCAACCGCCTGATCCCGGTGACCCAACCGGCCCGGATGGCGAACAGCCAGACCAACCAATACTTCGAGGAATACCAAGTCACCGCGGAGGTGAGTTCCGGCGAGGCGGAACTGGTGGATTTTCTCTATAAACTGGGTTCGGGCGATTCCATGGTCCGGGTGCGGGACGTGAACAACCTGCGCCTTGACCCCTCGCAGACGCGGCTTTCCTGCACCTTGACGCTGGTGGCGAGTTTCCCGAGGAGGACGCCGTTGCCACCCCCACGGAAACCTTTGCCCGGTTCCGCGGTTCCATCGAAGACCCCGGTCACGGGGGGCACGAATAAGATCATCAAGAAGTAGAGCAGTAGCTTTCCTGTGAAACCGTCCTCTTTTGCCAACCTGTGGGTGTCGGGTCTGATCGCCGCCGCCAACCTGCGGGCCCAGGCGCCGTCCACTGCGACCCCGGTGCCCGCTCCCGCCAACCCGCCGGCGAGTCCGGCGGGTGCCCCGGCCGGGGGTGGGGCCCCTGGCACGATCCCCGTCCCGGCTCCCGCCACCAACAAGATCGCGCTCCCGCGAACCTTCCCGCGCCCCACCATCAATCCCACCACGCCCGCCGCCCAAGTGCCGCCGGTCACCCGACCCGGCCGACCCGGCGGCCCCGCCACTGGTCCCGGTGGTGCGCGTCCCCCGGGCGGCGCCCCGGGAACGGCCGCCAGTGACGCGGATGTCGCGGCCAACGACGCGGCGGCCTCGGCGGTGAAGGATGCCGATACGGCGGAGGAGGCTTTGGAGAACGCCAAGTTCAAGAACATGGAACTGGGGCAGGTGCTTGAGATTTACGGCAAGCTCACCAAGCGGACGGTGCTCCGCGGCCAGGGATTGGCCATTCAGACGCCGATCACCTATATGCCCGAGACGCGCCTCAGCCTGGACGAGACGATCCAAGCCTTGGACACCGTCTTTGCGCTCAACCAGATCACGACGATACCGACCGGGGACAGTTTCGTGGTGGTGGTTCCGTCGGCGCAGGCGAACCAGCAGGGGGCGCGGTTCAGCACGGCCGAATCGGGGACTTACAAGGAGGCATCGCAGTTCGTGACCCATGTGATCCAGGTGAAATACATCGATCCCAAGGACGCGACCGAGTTGGTGAAAACCTTCGCCAGTGCGCAGGGGGCGAATGGCATCGTCATGTTGGAGGCCTCGAAGACCATCATCCTCCGGGATTATGCGATCAACGTGAAGCGCATGCTGGAGGTGTTGAAACGCGTGGACGTGGAGATCGAGGACGAGTACCTGCTGGAGGTCATCCCCATCAAGTACGGCAAGGTCGGTGACATTTATCAGACCTTGCAAAGCGTCATCAGCGGCACCGGGGGCGGCGGCGGGGCGTTGGGCGGCAGTCAGGGCGGGTTCGGCTCCCAAGGCGGGTTCGGACAGGGCAGTCGCGGCGGCGCACGGAGCGGTTCCCAAGGGTTCGGTGCATCCCGGAGCGGGTCGGGGAGCCAGTACGGGGGAAGCGGCAGCAGCTACGGCAATTATTATCCCAACCAGGTCGCCCCGCCGACCCGGGTCGGGACCACGACCGGCACCCCCTCCGGGGGCACCTCGTTCGCACAGCGGCTCAATTCCGTCAGCGGCCGGGGGGGCGCCGGTCAGGGATTGGGCGGGTTTGCCGAACTCCTGCAGAGCGCCAGCATCACCCCGGACCTCCGCTCCAATTCACTGATTGTCCATGCCCGCAAGAAGGAGATGAAGAAGCTCAAGGAGGTCGTCGAGAAGGTCGACACCCTCCTCGCGCAGGTGCTCATTGAGGCCATCATCATGGAGGTGTCCATCAACAACACCGTCGGGTATGGGGTCACGGTCGGCCAATCGCCCAAGCAATTCTCGTCAAATCCCAATGCCGTCGGCGGCGGGGCGATGAACAACGGCAGCGACGCGCTGGGCACGGGCAACCGGTTCCTCTCCGGCCTTCTGGCCACCAATGGCGTCACCGCCGCCCAGAGCACCTTTCCCACGGGCTCGGGCCTGAGCTACTTCGGACAAATCGGGCAGAACTGGGACATCGCCATCAACGCCCTGGCCACCGACAGCCGGGTCAATGTGATCCAGCGTCCGCGGGTCCTCACCTCACACGCCACCCCGGGCAGCTTCTCGGTCGGCCAGGAGGTCCCCTTCGTCACCGGTTCTTACAATGGCGGCAGCTTCGGCGTCTCCAGCCAGATCCAGCGCGAATTCGTCGGCGTGTCCCTCGATGTCGTCCCCTTCATCACGCCCGACAGCCTGGTGGTGATGGAGATCAACCAGACGATCAACCAGTTGGGACCCACCGTGAAGATCGACGCCAACGAAGTCCCGACCACGGAGACCCGCACGGCCACGTCGACGGTCACGGTGCGGAACAAGGATTCGATCCTGCTGGGCGGTTACATCAACGCCACCACCTCGAAACAGAAATCCGGCGTGCCGGTGTTGATGGATATTCCCTGGCTGGGGAACCTGTTCACCAGCAAATCGCGCAACGGTGCGCGTTCCGAGTTGATGATCATGATGCGTCCCACCGTGCTGTTGACACCGACGGATGCGGCGGCGGTGGCGGATGTGGAACGTCGGAGGTTGCCGGGCGTGCGGGAGGCGGAACAGGAGTTCGAGCAGAACGAACGCAAGGAATCGGAGAAGGCCGACAAACGGATCAAGTCCAAAGCGGACAAGTGAGGGGCGAGGGGCGAGGGATGAAGGTTGAAGGTTGAAGGATGAAGGGGGACCGAAACGAGGTGTCGTAGCGGCGCATGGGAATGCGCTTCGGTTCCGGTCGGTCCCTCTTGTCACTTGTCACTTGTCTCGTTCTCGCGTCCCGCGGAAGGGAATGTCAGTCCCGACGTCGGGTGCGCCGGAGATCGACAAACCGGGCGACATATTTCCCGAGGAGGTCCGCCTCCAGGTTGACCCGCTCCCCCACCTGCCGCTGCGCCAGTGCCGTCACCTCACGGGTGTGGGGGATGATCCAGACCCGGAACCCACCACGTATGAGGGCGGCCACCGTCAGGCTGATCCCATCCACGGCGATGGATCCCTTGGAGACGACATAACGTTGCACGTCACGGGGTGCGGCCACCTCCAGCACATGGTCTTTTCCACTAGGTTCCCAGCGGGTGATCGTGCCGGTCCCGTCGATGTGGCCGGTGACGAAGTGTCCGTCAAAACGGTCGCCGGCCGCCAACGCGCGCTCGAGATTGACGGCCGAGCCGACGGGTGCCGTGGACAGATTGGTGCGTTGCCAGGTTTCCTGAAGCAAGTCAAAGCCGAGCATCCAATCCCTTCCAGCCGCACGTCTCCGGACCACCGTCAGGCAACAGCCGTTCACGGCGATGCTGTCCCCGATTTTCACCCCGGTGCCGGTCTTCCGGGCCCGGATCGACAGACGGACCGAAGCTTTCCCCGGGGCGATCGAATGGATTATGCCGGTCTCCTCCACGATGCCGGTGAACATGGGGGCGAGTGTGGAGCAACCGCGGCCGGGTGACGAGTGACGAGTGACGAGTGACGAGTCGGGAACGGGACGTGAAGCGCGCTGGTGATCTTGGATCCACGCCGATAAGGTGGGCCAACCTTCCATGTTCCGGCTCGTCATAGGGGTCCTGGTCATCGGTTGCGCGGTCGGGCCGGTGTCCGCCCAGCGCGGTGGCCTGACGTCGCCCGCGCCCCGATCCGAGCGGGCGGAGCGGTCGGAGGGGACTGGTCTGGCACTCTCGAGGAGGTTTGCCGTGCGCGAGGATGAGTCGGGATGGTGGTTGATCGCTCCCGACGGGCACCGGTTTTTTTCGCTGGGGATCTGCGCGGCGCAGCCCGGGGTGGGACGGGGGGAATTTGATCCGGAGAACCCGGCCTATGCCTGGTGGCGGCAGCACCCCGACCCGGTGGCGTGGGCGGGTCGGACCGCGGACCGGCTCCGTTCCTGGGGTTTCACGACCCTGGGGGGATGGACGGACTCGACCACGCTGGGACCGATCGCCGCGCCGGACCTTTGGCTGACGCCGGTGCTGCATCTGGGAGCCAATGCCGGGGCACCATGGTGGGACCTGTGGGACCCGCGGAATCTGCGGCGGATGGAGGACACCGCGGCCGCCACCATCGGGCCGTTGGCTTCGGATCCCCGGGTGCTGGGATACTATAGCGACAACGAACTCGGCTGGTGGAACGCGAGCCTGTGGAAGGCCACGCTGGAACAACCGGAATCCAGTGGTCAACGACGCCAGCTGGTGTCCCTGTTGCGCACCGAGTACGGCTCGGATTGGGATCGGTTACGGAAGGATTTTGACGCCGAGGGGGCCACCGGATGGCGGGAGTTGGACCGTGGCGGGATGGTCTTTCTCCGGCCCGGAGGCGACGGGATCCGGGTCCAGAGGCGTTTCCTCGGCGTATTGGCGGCACGGTATTATTCGATGATGGCCGGGATCATTCACCGGATGGATCCCCGGGCACTCTATCTCGGGGACCGCTACCAATCGTTCTATTATCCGGAGGTGGCGGTGGCGGCGGCACCGTACGTGGATGTGGTCTCATGCAACCTGAATGCCCCGTGGTCGGACGGCACATTTCCCCGGTTCCTGCTCGACACCTTGCATGCACTGACGCACCGGCCGGTGCTGGTGAGCGAATTCTACCTGGCGGCACAGGCCAACCGTTCCGGCAACCGCAACACCGAGGGACTTTATCCGGTGGTGGCGGATCAACGGAGCCGGGCGGAAGCGGCCGGGACCACGTTGCGGCGACTGGCGGGACTGCACCAGGTGGTGGGTGCCGATTGGTTCCAGTTCGCCGATGAACCGCGGCACGGGCGCGCGGATGGCGAGAACTTCAATTTCGGTCTCGTGGACCTCGAGGACCGGCCGTATGCGGAATTGATTTCCCAGTTCACCGATTTCGATGCCGAACGGGTGCGTCGGCAGGTGGGAAAGGTCCGTCCGGATGCCACCGGTGGGGTGCCGCGGGCGCCCACCGATCCCTTCGCCCGATTTGAACGGACCCACGCTTTGGAAGGATGGGACCGCGAACGGGGTTTTGTGCCGGCGTCCTCCCCGGCACCGATGGCGGA
Organism: Verrucomicrobiota bacterium; assembly: GCA_025360495.1. GTDB lineage: Bacteria > Verrucomicrobiota > Verrucomicrobiia > Limisphaerales > UBA9464 > UBA6176. The sequence continues at coordinate 9,020 of JANYCC010000103.1, forward strand.
CTTGTACGTGGCCTGGAGCCCCGACGCCCTCTATCTCGGCCTGTTCGGGCTGGATATCGTGGAATCCGCGTATTACCGCAGCACGTCGATGCCCAAGGTCGATCGCGCCCTGTGGACGGCTTCCGTGGATGGGCGACCCGTCGTGAGAGCCCGGATCGGGGCCGGTCGGGAGGCGTTGAGGGCGGATGAACGGGTCCGGATCGAATGCCTGTCCGGGATGGATCTGGATGTGCGCAATGTCGCGGCGATGGGCATTCCGGCGGGGTTGGTGGGACGGGAGCGGTTCCACCACGGGGACGAGGTCGAACTGCACGTGGAATGGGTGACGCATGCCCGGGCGAATCGGATGGAATGGCGCGGACGATTCCGGTTGGAGTAGGGAGGCCGGGATCGTCCCCGGGGTCACGGGGACCGACCGCAACCTTTACTTGGCGGCGGCGGACCGTAGTTTTGGGTGCGTGGACCTCACCGTGGAGACATTCGAGTTGGAGTTGACCGCGGCTCTTGCCAATTACGACCGCCATATTGTCTGTATCGAGAAGGTTCCCGAGGAGTGTGTGGTGTCGTTACGCTCCCTGATGGACAAGGCGATCAAGGCCTACATGAACCGCGGGCCCGAGCTCCGTCATGGCATCGCCTTGGACCGTCATCTGACGATCATCCTGAGCCAGACCGATGGGCTGCGGCCGTTATGCGGGATCTATTTCAACCTGCATTCGCCCTACGCCAAGAAGGCGGCAGCCGGTGAGCCGGCGCGGGATTAGCACTACGGGCGTGGCCCGAACAGCGCCGTCCCCACCCGCACCAAGGTTGAACCTTCTTCGATCGCCACCTCCAGGTCTCCGCTCATCCCCATGCTGAGGACGGGCAGCGGGGCGCCCAAACGATCGGCGCAGCGGTCCCTCAATTCGCGGAGCCGGCGGAAAACCGGCCGCACTTTCTCCGGGTCGGTCGCATAGGGTGCGATGGTCATCAATCCGTGGAGTTCGAGATGACGCAGGGCATTCAACCCGTTGACGGCGTCAAGCGCGGCGACCGGATCCCATCCGAACTTGGACGATTCGCCCGCGACGTTCACTTCCAGGAGGATGGGGACAACCTTGGCACGTTGTCCGGCGTGGCGATCGATTTCCTGCGCCAGCGCGAGGCTGTCGACGCCTTGGATCATTGCGAAAAGGGTGACGGCTTCGCGGACTTTGTTGGACTGGAGATGGCCGATGAAATGCCATCGGGCGGCACCCGGACAGAGTGGGATTTTGGCCCGCGCCTCCTGGATCCGGTTTTCGCCGAAAAGGTTGAGCCCGAGTCGGACGGCTTCCGCGATGGTGTCGGCGGGATGGTTTTTGGACACGGCCAGGAGGGTCACGTCTTCCGGGCGGCGGCCGCTGCGGAGGGCCGCACGGGCGATGCGTTCCTGCAGGGTGGCCAGATTTTCAGCGAGAGCGGACACGGGCCGGAAGCTAGGGGACTTTCGGCGAAGAGACCAACTGCGGAACGCGGGGGGAGGCAGCCGGAACCATGCGCCCCTGCGCCCGGGCAAATCTTCGGGTTGTGGGAGGCATGATGGCCGGAATTTCGAACAACAAAGGGTGCCAAGGGCGCAAGGACGCTTCCCATGAAAAGGGAACACCCTCTGCGGCGGCCTGCAGACGGCGCATTTCGCCGCCGCCGATCTTTCAGGGACTTGGTGGGCTTTGCACCCTTGGCACCCTTTGTTGTTCCAGCCTCCCGGACCCGTTTGAACCCCGTTTCAAAGATGCGACCCAGCGCCAAGTGATTCCGGATTCCCCTTGCGTGATGGGCGGGTGGTTGCGTTTGCTATCAGGCGAACATTCATCCCGCTTCCGCCATGAAACTGTCCCGTCGTTCCGCCCTCACTTCCGCCGCCGCCGTCGCCGCCGCCGGATCCCTGGCCCAGCGCTTGTCCGCTGCGGACACCGCGTCCGGCGTGAAAGGGCGCATCCACCATTCGGTCTGCAAGTGGTGCTATCCCAAGGTGGGCTTGGAGGAACTGGCGATTGCCGGCAAGGAATTCGGCCTGACCTCCATCGAGTTGCTCGAGGTGAACGACATCCCGACCGTGCAAAAACACGGTCTCACCTGCGCCATGGTGAGCGGCATTCCCGGCGGCATCACCAAGGGGTTGAACCGGCTCGAAAACCACGATGCCATCGCCGCGTGGTTCGCGGACGCCGCGCCCAAGGTCGCCGGCCTGCGTTGCCAGAACATCATCTGCTTCTCCGGCAACCGGGCCGGGCAATCCGATGAGGAGGGCATCAAGAATTGCGCGGTCGGCATCCAGCGGTTGCTCCCCGTCGCCGAGAAACACAAGGTCGTGCTGGTGATGGAACTGCTGAATTCGCGCGTGAACCATCCGGATTACCAATGCGACCACACCGTCTGGGGTGTGGACCTTTGCAAACGCGTGGGCTCCGAACGTTTCAAGCTGCTCTATGACATCTACCACATGCAGATCATGGAGGGGGACGTCATCGCCACGATCCGGCGACAGCACTCCTATATCGCCCATTATCACACGGGCGGCGTCCCGGGTCGCAATGAGATCGATGAGACCCAGGAGTTGAATTACCCGGCGATCATGCAGGCGATCGTGGCGACGGGCCATACGGGTCACGTCGCCCAGGAGTTCATCCCGAAGCGGCCGGATGTGCTCGCCTCACTCCGGCAGGGCGTGCGGATCTGCGACGTCTGAGCCGGATCTCCCGGGTTCAGCCGGTGCCCGTTGGAACGGCTTGCGAAAAGCGTCGGCGAAATCGTAACCGCCCGTGAAATGTTCACGGCGGTCGCCCTCGGTTTTCTTGAGGACCTTGGCGTCGATCAGGTTGAACACGATGTCACCGAAATCCTCGCAGCGCCGGACGCCCCATTCATCGAGCACGAGCAACGCCATCGGGCCGTATTCCTTGAGGGCGAAATCGCGGATGCCTTCCAGCAGTTCGCTGCCATCGACGTGGCCGCTCTTCTGGTACAACCCTTGGGTGTGGTCCAGCGCCTCCCGGACGAAATGATAGGCGTCCCGATGGAACCGCGGGTCGCGGGCCAGCACCGTTTCAAGGGCGGAATCGAAGTCCTGCATGGAATCAGTGGGACGGGACCGAGGAACGGGTCGGCGGCGTCGGGGGCAGGTGACGGATCCACCAGCGCCCGGCCCCACCCGCACCCAGCAATACCAGCAGGATCCACATCGCCCATTGTTCCTGTCGCGTCAACCGCACCATGTCCGGCATTGTAACACGTCCTCAGCCCACGACAATGTTGACGAGGCGCCCGGGCACCAGGATGACCTTCAGGATCGTCTTGCCCACGAGGAAAGGGCCGGCCTTTTCCGCCGCCAACGCCGCGGCTTTCAGTGCGTCGGCGGTGGCATTGGCCGGGACCCGGAGCACGTCGCGCAATTTGCCATTCACCTGCACGGGCAGTTCGAGCGTGTCCTCGACGAGTCGTGCCGGGTCGAAGGCCGGCCAGGGGGCGTAAGGCAGGCTGGGTGTCTCGACGCCCAAGTGCCGATGGAGTCGTTCCCAGAGCTCTTCGCAGAAATGGGGCGCAAACGGGGCGAGCACTTGCAAAAAGGGCTGCAGCACCGCGGCGGGCTTGCGTTCCCAAGTCATCGCCTCGTTGACGAAGATCATCATTGCCGAGATCGCCGTGTTGAAGCGCAGCCCGTCCAAATCCTCGGTCACTTTGCGGAGACACGTGTGCAAGGCCTTCCATTGCGCTGCGGTCGGTTCGTCACCGGTCACCGCCGCCGACAGCCGCAGATCCGCGAGGAACTCGGCGGCGCGCCCCGGTTCGGCTGCGGATCGCTGTTCGAACTCGGTCTCGGAGGTTTCATCGACCATCAACCGCCAGAACCGCCCGAGAAACCGGTACACGCCCTCGACCCCCTGGGTGTTCCACGGCTTCGTCTCGGACAGCGGCCCCATGAACATCTCATAGAGGCGGAACGCATCGGCACCGTACTCTTTCAGGATGTCGTCCGGATTGACCACGTTGCCGCGGGATTTGGACATTTTCTGGCCGTCATCGCCCAGGATCAGCCCTTGGTTGACGAGTTTGAAAAAGGGCTCCGCGGTGGAAACGTGGCCGAGGTCGAAGAGCACTTTGTGCCAGAACCGGGCATAGAGAAGGTGCAACACCGCGTGCTCGGTCCCGCCGACATATAAGTCCACCCCGGGCGTTGCGGACGCGGCGCCGGTGCCCATCCAATACGCCTCGGCATCGCGACCCACGAAGGTGTCGGCATTGCGGGAATCGAGGTAGCGCAGGTAATACCAGCACGAGCCCGCCCACTGCGGCATGGTGTTGAGTTCACGGGTCGCCCCGGGGATTTCCGCCACCCACGCCTCGGCCCGGGCCAAGGGCGGTTGTCCATCGGGCGTCGGCTTGTATTCCTCCAAGGCCGGCGGCAACAACGGCAGCGCTTCCTCCGGCAAGGCTTCGTGATAAAGCGTCCCGTCGGCGTCCCGGCGCCAGACGATGGGGAAAGGTTCACCCCAATACCGCTGCCGGCTGAAGAGCCAGTCGCGCAACTTGTAATTCACCGTTTTTTGCCCCAACCCGCGCGCCGCCAACCATTCGGTGATGCGGTGTTGCGCCGCCGCCGTCGTCAGGCCGTCCAACGAGACTTCCGGACCGCACGATTCGATCGCGGTGCCCTCGCCGCAAAACCCGATGGCTTCGGTGGTCGGATCCGGCGGACGGACGACCGGTCGGATCGGCAGTCCGAATTGTCGGGCGAAGGCCAGGTCGCGTTCGTCATGGGCGGGCACGGCCATGATCGCGCCGGTGCCGTAGGTGGCCAGGACGTAGTCCGCGATCCAGATGGGAATCCGTTCACCATTGACCGGGTTGACGGCAAAGGCGCCGGTGGAGACGCCGGTTTTTGCCCCCGTGGCGTCGGTGCGTTCCCGGTCCGATTTCTGGGCGACGTGGGTCCGATAGGCTTCGACGGCTGCCCGTTGGTCCGGCGTGGTGATCACGGAGACCCACCGATGTTCCGGGGCGAGCACCATGTAGGTGGCGCCAAACAGGGTGTCGGGGCGGGTGGTGAAGACGCGGAGTCGATCGGGGTGGTCCAGCAGTTGAAAATCGACCTCGGCCCCCTCGCTACGGCCGATCCAATTCCGCTGCATCTCCTTCAGGGAATCGGACCATTCGATGGTGGCCAGGTCTTCCAGCAGGCGGTCGGCATAGGCCGTGATCCGCAGCATCCATTGGCGCATCGGCTTCCGGACGACGGGATGGTTACCGACCTCGGAGCGACCGTCCACCACCTCTTCGTTGGCGAGGACCGTGCCGAGGGCCTCACACCACCAGACCGGCGCCTCGGCCACATAGGCCAGGCGTCGGGCGTCGCGAAAGGCCCGTTGTTGGGCGTCCGTGATGCAATCGGACGGAAAGGTGAGGGCCGAGATCGGTTCGGCGCGTTGGGTGAGTGGGTTGAACCAGGATTGGTACAGGCACAGAAAGATCCACTGGGTCCAACGGAAATACCCGGGATCGGTGGTGTCCACCTCGCGGGACCAGTCGTAGGAGAATCCGAGGGAACGGATCTGGCGTTTGAAATTGGCGATGTTCCGGGTGGTGGTGACCCGGGGATGTTGGCCGGTCTTGATGGCGTACTGTTCGGCGGGGAGACCGAAAGCGTCCCAGCCCATCGGATGGAGAACGTTGAAACCCCGGGCGCGACGGTATCGGGCCAGGATGTCGGTGGCGGTGTAGCCCTCCGGATGGCCGACATGGAGCCCGTCGCCGGAGGGGTACGGGAACATGTCCAGGATGTAGTACTTCGGGGGAAGGATGGTCGGACCCGGGGAACCGACCGGGGCATGGCGTTGGGTGAACGGATGGTCGGGGGGGAGGAGTTCACCCGGATTGAAAGCCCGGAAGGATTGTCCGGCTTCCCACTGGTCTTGCCAGCGGGGTTCGATGAGGTGGAAAGGATACTGCCGACGTGCCATGGAGCGGTGACTGTGCCCGGGGGGGGTGGGGGTGGGCAACACCGGGGTGCGCTACACGTGTAATCGTTTCCATTACTGGCAGTAGCATCACCGCTCAGTTCCTGGATTTTTCCAGATTTCCCTTGCCATTGGCGCCGGAAACTGCTGAGATCTCACGGTCTGAAGGGAAATCCCGCAATCAACTTATGAACAAGAAAATTCTCAGCCTGGCTGTTCTCGCAGCAGTGGCGATCGGCGCACAAGCCGATGTCACCAAAACTGGCACTACTCCGAGCGGTTTTATCATCCCCACCAGCCCGTTTGTTGGGGCTCCTGGGACTCAAGTCGTTGGCGCACTGACCTATACGGTGCTCGTTAACGATCTCTATCCGGCGGATATCCCCGTTGGGTTCACCTTCTCCGGGGTGCAGTACACGGTCACGGTTGGATCATATGCCAACTACGTCATCGTCGGGCCTGGAACTGGCTACGTCGTGAATTTTGGTCTGTCCCAGACCGCGGGCGAGACCTTCGCGGTGGGGCCGAATAGCGCGACTCACCAAGACTTTGTCGCCCCCTTGCCCAGCCAAGCCGGGCCTTTCACGGCACCGACTTCGGGAACCACGGGTCAGCAGGTCGTGGCCAAAGGACCTGTTGTGGACGTGACCACCGGCTATTTCGATGCGGGTGGCACTCTCAAGAGGACCTTCACCATCACGACCAAGACCGTGTCGGGCATCACCGGACCGGCGACGAACGAGACGCAGCCTGATGTGTTCCAAGGTGCAACCGTTTCCGTCACCTATCTGCTCACCCAGACGGGCGTTCCTGAAGCCGGCACCTATGCCGCGGGTGCGATGTTGCTCGCGGGCGTTGGCTTTGTGGCCCGCCGTCGGATGATCGCCTGAGCGATCTGATGATCGGGAGCGAACAACTCGCTTCAGACTTTCGCCCGTCTCACTGAAAAGTGAGGCGGGTTTTTTTATGTGGCCGGAGGCCAGTACCGAAGGGTTCCATGAGCCGTGTGCCGTGTGCGTGAGGCATGAGTCCCCCACTCGCGCCGATGGAAACGGGGTTGTCTAAGCCCAAACCAGTGGGTGGTTGATGGGAGCGGCACGTCCCAAGAATCCAACCTTGGACCCGATGGATCTGGAACTTCCACCGTTATGGGGACGTGTCGGAGGTGCCGTATCCAATGCCGGACCGTCCCCGGGAGAGTCGGCTACTGGGCCAAATCCAAGAAGGCACGTTCTTCGATCCGCAGGGAATCCCGATTGATCTTGCGGGCCAGGCGGCGGGCGGGTTCGTGCTGTTTGGCTTGGGCCAGCACGAAGACTTCCAAAGCCCGCCAGCGATCATCCAGTTGGCTGGAGTCGATGGGGTTGTCATCGAGGAATGCAAGGCCCTCCGCGGGATTGCCGCTCCGGGTGCGGGCGGCGGCGGCGAGCAGTCGGGTCAACGGGCTTTTGGGCAACTGACGGTGGAGTTCCGCAGCCAAAACGGCCGCTTTGGGGATGTCTTTGTTCAGCACCAAGGCCGTGTGGGCGAACTCAAATTGGATGGCACCGTCGTTGGGAGCGTATTCGAGCAGGCTCCGCAGCACGGGTAATGTGGGGGCTAACTCCGGATGATTGACCAGCAGCTTGAGACTGGATCGGGCGGCGAAGACCGTGGTGGGTGGAAACTGCAGGAGGGGCGCATAAGCCTCCACTGCCAGCAACGGCAACCCGGCACGTTCCGCCCAAGTGGCCACCAAGGAATTCCTGGACGGCATGGTCGCAGTGGCCTGCGCCTTGGTGATGGCCACTCGGAAATGAGCGCCGGCCTCGTCTGGTTTTCCAATCTTCGCAGAATGCCAGCCACGGACCGTCTCGATGATCGCCGGATCGAACCGCGGATTTCCCTCCTTGAGCAGTTCCTCCAAGGCGGCCCAATCCTCGCTCAGGGCCACGCTTTGGAGATAGAGATTGACCGAATCCTGGTTTGTCCCCGTGGCAAAAGGACGGATCGCCGCCACCGCCGCGTCCGGGATCTGAAAACGGAGACACCAGTCCGTGAAGCGGATCGCCGCAGTCTCGTCTTTGGCGGGCAGATGACTCCGGACCTCCTCCGCGGAATCCTCACGTTGCCGACGATCGGTGGTCATGCGCAGGCTCGCGCTGAGGATCTGACCCGTCAGGTCCAAGTCCGGCCTTGAGTTCAAGACCCGTGCGAGTTGGTTCCGTTCCGAGGGTGAGAGCGTGCCATGATCCAAGAGCAGGGTGATCGCTTCCAATTGGACCGTCGGTTCCGTCTGGGCGAGCAGGATGAGGACCCGTTGGCCTTCGGCGATCTCCAAACCGTTGGAGGACGATATCAAGGCTTCACCGAGGAGTAATTCCGACCGGATGTTCCCGGTATCGAGTTCGGCCAGATTCCGGGCGTGGGCGATCGCGTCGTCCGTCGCCCCGGTCAGGATGTCAAACCGGGTTTGGCGGCGCAGGAATGCGGCCTCGCGACCGCGCAGGGCACCGAGTTTCCGCAGTTCGGTGCCCGCCACATCCAATCGTTCGATCAGGAGGGCCAGATCGACCAGTTGCCAGGACTCGTCGGGAGTCAGGGGACGGACCGATGCGAGTTGGTACCATTCGGCGATGGCCCGGGGATCGCGGATCCGCGTCAATATCTCGGCCCGGAGTTGGAGGATTCCCGGATCGGCAGGCGCGAATTGGATGGCGAGTTGCAACGATTTCCAACCGCCGATGAAATCGTTGGTGGCGAAATGGGCGGTCGCAGTCCGGGCCATGTTGCGCGCTTTGCGAACTTTCAAGGCCGCATACAAGGGCTTGCTGGCGACTGCACCCACCAATAACAGGAGCGCGACCCCCACGATCGGGAGGACCACAAAACGGAATGAACGGGCGGCCAATCCCGACCCGGATTCAGCTTCTGACTGGCTGCGATGTCCGGAAGATCGGCCCGGATCCGCAGCCTGGCTTCGAAGTGACTCCCCTTTTTCTCCCATGTGTCAGCCCTCAGCCTGCCAGTCGGATCCGGGCCCGGAAAGCGGAGATTTGCTTCGGAGCGAGGAAACGTTCAGGAACGATTCAGGGCGCTGACGACGGCCTTGATCGATGCCAGTTCGATGTTGGTATCCACACCGGCCCCCCAGCGGGTGCGACCATCGGCGAGGCGTATCTGGATATAGGCGATGGCCGACGCGCCCTCCCCGGAACCCAAGGCATGTTCGAGATAACTGGCCACTTCGAAACGCGGCAGGCCGCCCGTGGACAGGGCGTGGACAAACGCCGCGATCGGCCCATTGCCTTCGCCTTCGAGTTCACGGGGTTGACCATGGTCCAACAACCGGGCCCGGCAACGGACGACGCCATTGCGCCCCTCGGTGGCAAATCCGTCCAGTTTCCAAGGGGTTTCCCGCTCGATGTATTCCCGCCAGAACATGGCCTTCAGTTCCGGTCCGCGGACTTCGCGCCCGAGTTGATCCACCTCCTCATTGGCGATCGGGCCGAATTCGCGCTGCAGGTCTTTGGGCAGTTCGATGCCGAATTCCGACTCCAGCAGGTAAGCCACGCCGCCTTTGCCGGACTGGCTGTTGACGCGGATGACCTCGCGGTACTCGCGGCCAAGATCGCTGGGATCGAGGGCGAGGTAGGGGACGTCCCAAGGGATGGAGTCGCCCTTGGTGGCGGCCGTTTCCCAAGCACGCAGGCCTTTGCGGATCGCGTCCTGATGCGAACCGCTGAACGCGGTGAAGACGAGCTCGCCGGCGTACGGTTGGCGCGGGGGGACGATCATGCCGGTGCAACGTTCGTAAACTTCGCACAGGGCACTGAGATCGCCGAACTCGAGGCCGGGATCGATCCCATGCATGTAGAGATTCAGGGCGACGATGACGACGTCGAGGTTGCCGGTCCGCTCGCCGTTGCCAAACAGGGTGCCTTCGACCCGTTCGGCTCCGGCGAGGAGCGCGAGTTCGGTGGCGGCGGTGCCGGTGCCGCGATCATTGTGCGTGTGGACGCTGATGATGGCGGAATCCCGGCGGGGCAGGTGGCGGATGAACCACTCGATCTGGTCGGCGTACACGTTGGGCATCGCGACCTCCACCGTGTCGGGCAGGTTGAGGATGATCTTCCGGTCCGGTGTGGGTTCCCAGACATCCATGACGGCTGAGCAGATTTCCAGGGCGAATTCCACCTCGGTCGCCGAGAAACTCTCGGGGGAGTATTGCAAACGGACATCGGTGCCGACCAAACGGGGGACGCGATCCCGGATCCATTGGGCACCCCGGACCGCCATGCCGACGACCTCGGCCTTTTCGAGGCCGAACACGATACGGCGCTGGGCGGGCGAGGTGGAATTATAAAGATGTATGATCGCTTTGCGGGCGCCCATCAGGGATTCGACGGTCCGTTCGATGAGGTCCTCGCGGGCCTGGACCAGGACCTGGATGGTGACATCTTCGGGGATGCGATGGTCCTCGATGAGACGTCGCATGAAGGCGAACTCGGTGTTGGAAGCGGCGGGGAACCCGACCTCGATCTCCTTGAACCCGCATTTCACGAGGGCCTCGAACAGTTCGAGTTTTTGCGAGACGTTCATGGGCACCGCGAGCGCCTGGTTGCCATCGCGCAAATCGACGCTGCACCAGAGGGGGGGTGCGGTCAGGACACGGTTGGGCCACTGCCGGTCGGGCAGATGGACCGGCGGGAAGGGCCGGTATTTGGAGGCGGCGTTCTTCAGCATGGTTCGGAGGTGTTATGCTTCACGACCCGACGCAATGCACGGCGAGGGGGAAAACAAAAAACCCCACCGCCGATGCGGCGGAGGGGTGAAAGTCGTTCAATGGAACCGTTTCATGCCCGGGCCGCCGCACTGCCCGGAAGCAGCACGGTCAGCGAAAGTCGGGGCACAAATCCAGAATCCACGGTGCTAAGGGGTAGGGGAACCGGGGGGGGCGGGTCAATCTCTTTTCCTGATTCACGGGGCGGTTCGCGCCACACGGTTCGCCACCAGCGCCGGATCGGTGTCATCCCGGAGCCAGTCCGCGATCAGGCCGGCTTCCGTGGACGAGATCCGGCCGTCCTTCACAAAGGCCGGCATCCGATCATTCCGCTTGCCGTAAAAACGCGGATGGGAGGGATCGGCAATGATGCCCAACACCCACTCGCGCGATCCCCAACCCGTGAGATCGGCGGCCGTCGCATCGTCGTCCGGTTTCCGGAAGGCATGGCAATCGGTACAGGCGAAAGTTTCCCGGACATGGGTGCGTCCGGCTTCGATCAGGGCCGTCTCCCGGGTCTCCGTGTCGCGTTGGGCGGGCAGGGCGGCCTCGGCACTGACGGCGGCAATCAGGGCGGCGAGGGCCTTGGGATCGCGGTCCCGGAGAGGGGGAAGTTTTTCGCGGACGTACCGGACCATCTTCCCGTCGTGGAATTTTGACCCCCCGTAATAGGTGTGATTGGTGATCCGGGTCGCATCGAGCAGGCCCGCCAACCATGCCCGCGAACCGAACCCCTTCAGATCCGGCGCGCTGGGGGCTTCGGGAGAGACGATCCCGAGACCATCATGGCCGTCATGCCGGTGACAGGAGGCACAATGTTGGGCGAAGAGCTTGGGTCCGGCCGTGGCGGGGTCATTGCGGAGCAGGGATGCGGCGCCACTGACGGGCACGCCGTTGTTGGCCTTGATGAGGGTGGTGATGCGTTCCGCTTCGGCCTGCGCCTGGATGAGGGCGATCTGGTATTCGGCGTTGTGGGAATCCTTGCGGAGTGAGCGGACCGTGAGGGCGCCGGCCCCGAGGAGAATCATGGCGAGGAAGCCGAGGTTGAAACGGTGGCCGTACCGCCAGTTCGCGAGGAACGGCATGGCGGCGACGACCAGGAGAACCACGGTGGGGACGACAATCGCACCGACAAACTCCCCCTGATGGCCGAACCATTGGTTGAGGAGGTCCAGTTTGAGGAATTCGAACAGGAAGAGGAAATACCACTCCGGCCGGGCCGCGTTGAAGGGTTCGGAAGGATTGGCCGGTGCGAACAATTCCGCCCCATGATGCCGGACGGTCAGATAGAGGACCGCGGCCAGTACAGCGAGGCAGGCGACGGCATCCATCAACACCTGGTCCGGCCAGAATTTGGCGTCCGGTTTCCGGTACGGTTGCTTGGCGGTGATCCCGTGCCGGCGGAACAGCGCCACATGGGCTGCGATGGCGACGATCATCGCACCCGGAAGGATGCCGGCGTGGAGGGCGAAAAACCGCGTCAGCGTATGGTGCCCGTAATCGGAACCGCCGATGACCAATTTTTGCAGGGATGACCCGATCAACGGGACCAACCCGAGGAGATTGGTGGCGACCTTGGTGGCCCCGTATCCTTTCTGATCCCAAGGCAACAGGTACCCGGTGAGGCCCAGGCCGAGCGTGAGCAGGAGCAGGACGATCCCAAACCAGTGGTTCACCTCACGGGGTGCACGGTAGGCGCCGTCCACAATCACCTGCATGAGGTGGAGGACCAGCAGCACATGCATGGCTTGGGCGGTGAAATGATGCAGGCCCCGGAGCAGCCATCCGCCGGTGAGCTCGTACTGGATGAAGTACACGCTTTCCCAAGCGGTCGCGGCACTCGCGCTATAAGCCATCCACAGCGCCAATCCCGTGAGGATCTGCACCACGAAACAGAAGCTCAGGGTGCTGCCCCAGATATACCGCCACCGGGCGCCCCCCGGGATGTGCTCGAACAAGGCGTCCTGAAGCAACCGACGACAGCCCGTCCGGTCATCCAACCAGTCGATCGCGCGCTTCATGCCGCGGGCACTTTCTTCCGGCTTCCCGTGCGGAAATTCTGGAATCGCACCCACACCTCGCTGCCCCGCACCTCCACCTCGAGCGTGTCCAATCCACGCGGGCTGGGGGAATGCGGGTCATTGATCGATCCGTCCACGGCAAACGTGCTCTCGTGGCACGGACAAAAGAAGCTGCGCCGCGCCGGTTGGTAATCCACGAAACAGCCGGCATGCGGGCACATGGAGTGGAGCGCCGTCACCGTGTCGCCGTTCCGAACCAGGTACACGGCCCCGATCGGGACCGCATGCTGGCGCGTCCAGGCATCGGTCTTCTCCATGATGATCGTCACCCGGCGGGGGGAACCATCCTTGGGCAGGGCGTCCAAGAGGGCGACTTTGAGCAGGCTGCCGTTGCCCGCATCGTGTTCCAGCGGGTCCAGCCACGCCACGATCCCGATGACGGCCGGGATGAGCACGCAACAACCTCCGATGACCCCGGCGGCGGTCTCCTTGAGGAAGCTCCGGCGATCGGTGCCGGGGGGGGGGGGAGGATTGGACATGGGCAAAGGATTCCGGTGATTCGACGGGCTTGGTGTGCGGCGATGATTGCGTGAGAAACCCGGTCTTGCCAACTCCCGGACTTCAATGATCGCGCCCGAGCAGGAACCGCGCGAGGGCTTCGAGCGACTGCGCCCGTCCTCGGAACGGAACCAGGGCGGCATAAGCCTTGCGGGTGAGTTGCGTCGCGATCTTCCGGGATTTTTCCAGCCCCACGAGGCGCGGGTAGGTGGCCTTCTTGGCGGTCACATCCTTTCCGGCGGTCTTGCCCAGTTTTTCGGTCGTCTGGGTGACATCCAGGATGTCGTCGATGACTTGGAACGCCAGGCCGACATGGTACCCGAAGGTGGTCAGCGCTCGGAGTTGGGCGGGGGTGCAATTGGCGCTCATGCCGCCGAGCCGCACCGACGCACACAACAGGGCGCTGGTCTTCCGTTCGTGGATGAACCGGAGTTGGGGAAGGGTCAGGTCCTTGCCCTCGCCCTCCAGATCGGCGACCTGGCCGGCGATGAGCTGGAGCGAACCCCCGGCGCGGGCCAGCTCGAGGATGACATCCTGATGGGAATATCGCGGCCAACCCTGGCATTGGGCGGCGATTTCGAAGGATTGGGTCAACAGCGCATCGCCTGCCAGGACTGCCATGCCGTCCCCGAACACCTTGTGGTTCGTCGGCCGGCCCCGTCGGAAATCGTCGTTGTCCATCGACGGCAGATCGTCATGGACCAGGGAGTAGGTGTGGAGGCATTCCACGGCGCACGCGAGCGGAAGGGCGTCCACTGCGAGCCCGCCGCACGCCTCGGAGGCCGCCATCACCAATGCCGGGCGCATGCGTTTGCCCCCGGCAAAAACCGAATAGCGCATCGCCTGATGGATCGTGGTGGGACGGGTCCGGGCCTTGGGGAGGAAACGGTCCAAGGCGGCATCCACCGTGCGCGTCTGGGCTTGGAGCCAGATGGCGAGGTCGAAGGGGCGGGTGGGACGGGACATCGGGTGGTGTTTCTAGGGATGGGCTTGACCCGGGGCAAGCCGGGTTTTGGCTGGGCGGAGACTGTGACCGCCCCTAGTTTGTTAACATGAGTCGCAAATCGGGTCGGATTGCAGAACTGATCGGTGGATCAGGTGGGACGGGTTGGAATGCCCATTACGTCGGTTATTTCGAGTGTTTCAATCGTGGGCAGTACTATGAGGCCCATGATGTGTTGGAGGAGTTGTGGCTCGCCGAGGGTCGGAGCGGAACGAACTACCGCTATCACAAAGGCCTGATCCAACTGGCGGGCGCCTTTGTCCATTTGCAGAAAGGGCGGCTCGGTCCGGCAGTGACCCTGTTCAACCTCGCCGAGGAGAATCTGGCCGCCTATCCGGCAGTGCATGAAGGGGTGGACCTAGGGACGGTGCTTGCGCTGCTCACCGACTGGCGCGGTTCGGTCCGGTTGGATTCCATCGAGGGGAACCCCTTGGGGCGTCGACCGGCGCCAAAATTGCAATTGCCGAAGGCCTGAAGAAGGAAAGGTGGAAAGGTGGAAAGGTGCGGCACCCGGGGGGAGTCGGGACGCCGGAAACATCCCGGCGTAAGCAAACAAAAAGGGCGCGGGTATGAGCCGCGCCCTCTGACTGATGGTAGCCAATCCGCTTACGCGCGGAAACGGCGCCAAGCTGCGAAACCGAGCAAGCCAACGCCCGCAAAGGCGGCGTAGGTTGCGGGTTCCGGAACCGTGACGAGATGCAACTGGCCGCGGATCTCACCACCGGGGAACGCCGTGTCGTGGATGTTGACGTACCAGCGGGCGTTGATCAGGTCGTTTTCTTCCGGGGCGGTCAACCCATTCACCGAGCCGAACACGATGCCGGACGTGCCACCCAGCGGGATGACGGTCAGCGGAATGTGAACCGGACCGGCAACTCCGGGAAGACCCACATGGACGTGGGACGCCGTGGAGGGCGAGGAGAGCCCTTGGAAGGACCCGGCGAGGGAGAATTGCCCGGTGTCACCATCCAGCACAGCCGTGACGGTTCCCTGAGCCAGACTGGCGTTGGGCGGGGTCTCTTGGGTTCCGTCCAATGACGCTGTGAACGTGAAGAGGGCAGCTTGGCTCGAGGCGGCTGCCAACATCAGTACGGAAATCGTGGAAGCGAGTTTCATGTTTAAAGAGTGGCTACTCGGGGACGTTTGTATGGGGATGCCCGGAGATTGTCAACCCCTGATCGTGAGGGATTTCAGTCCGACTTGCCCCGGGGCCGAAATGGCCCGGAAACAGCCCGTTTCTTGGGCCGCCCCCCAATGAAGACCCCGGTCGCATCCGGGAATTGCTTCAGTCCGGGGCCGGGATAGCCTTCGACCACCATGCCCGATGCATCGCGTCCCTTCGCCCCTTTCGTCCCGGCGAGCGCCCGACTCGCCGAACTGACCCCGCGTGCGGTCATCGTCGGCACCCTGTTGGGAATGGTTTTCGGCGCATCGTCCCTGTTTCTCACCCTCAAGGTCGGCCTCACCGTCAGCGCCTCCATTCCGGTGGCCGTGATCTCCATCACGCTCTTCCGTCTTTGGGCGGTGATCGGTCGTTGGTTCGGTTTCGGGGCGCGCGACGCCTCCATCCTGGAACATAATATCGCCCAAACCGCCGGTTCCGCCGGGGAATCCCTCGCGTTCGGGGTCGGCGTGACCATGCCCGCCATCCTGATCCTCGGTTTCGATCTGGAGATCACTCGCGTCATGTTGGTCGCCGTCCTGGGTGGGGCGCTCGGAATCCTGATGATGATCCCCCTGAGGCGGGCCCTGATCGTCGAACAACACGGCATTCTCAAATACCCCGAAGGCACAGCCTGCGCCGAAGTTCTCAAGGCCGGCGCCGATGCTGAATCCATGGCGGCAGCCGGTCGCACCGGGACGGCCGGCGGGGTGAATGCCACCACCATCTTCGCCGGATTCGGGTTCGGCCTCCTGTACAAGATTGCGAATGCGGCCCTGCGCGGATGGAAGGACACACCGGGGGTCGAGTTTGGGGCCCCGCTGAAGGGCGGATCCCTGGCAGCCGAGATTTCGCCGGAGATGCTCGGCGTCGGTTACATCATCGGCCCCCGCATCGGGGGGATCATGGCCGCGGGCGGGGTTCTCAGCTATCTGGTGCTGATCCCATTGATCAAGTTCTTCGGCGAAAACCTGTCCGGGCCGCTCGCGCCCGAAAGCACCGTCCTCATCCGCGATATGTCCGCCGGGCAGGTCCGCGGCGCCTACATCCTTTATATCGGCGCCGGTGCCGTCGCCGCCGGTGGCCTCATCAGCCTGATCCGGTCGCTCCCCACCATTTTCCACGGACTCCGTCATGGCCTGGCCGACCTGCGTCGCGGACCCAAAGGGGTCGTGGGCGACGGCCTGCGCACGGACCGCGACCTGCCGCTCAAAGGGGTCGGCATCGCGGTGGTGGGATTGATCACGGCAATCACCCTTGCCGAGCCCCTGCACATGAACCTCCTGGGGGCGCTGCTGATCGTGGTGCTCGGTTTCCTTTTTGTGACCGTCTCGTCGCGGCTGACCGGGGAGGTGGGTTCGAGTTCCAACCCGATTTCCGGGATGACGATTGCCACGCTGCTGCTGACCTGCCTGGTGTTCCTGTTCATGGGCTGGACGGGTGGCACCTATTACGTGACGGCGCTTTCGGTCGGGGCCGTGGTCTGCATCGCGTCGTCCAATGCCGGTTCCACTTCGCAGGATCTCAAGACGGGACACCTCGTGGGGGGAACGCCGCGCTCGCAACAGATCGCCATCCTTTTGGGCGCCACCGCTTCCGCCCTGTTGTTGGGGCCGATCCTTCTCGGCTTGAACATCACGGCGACCGTGTATGTCCCGGCGGACCAGGTGAAGGCCGGGCCGACCGTGACCTTGCCGAACAAGGACGTGACCCGGCGGGAACACTTGCACGGCGCCCTGGCCCGGAAGGATCCGCGGGAGTTCTGGGTGTTCCATCAACCGGACGCCCAAGGCGGCTCGGCCCGGAAATTCCTGCTCGATGACGCCGGCCGCGCGGTCTGGTACGTCGATCCCGGGATCAACGGCACCGTGCGGCAACGCGCCGATGGCACGGCGGTGCGGAAATTCGACGCCCCCAAGGCCGTCCTGGTCAGCTACATCATCAAGG
>JANYCC010000183.1 GCA_025360495.1 Verrucomicrobiota bacterium
GACGTGGTGGCGCGGGCCCGGGAAACCGACGGGGAATTCGTGATCTGGGATGTCGGACTCGGGGCGGCGGCCAACGTCCTGACCGTGCTCCGAGCCCTGGCCGGCACGCCCACGCGGGTCCGGATCGAGAGCTTCGACCACACGCTCGCCCCCCTGGCCTTCGCGCGGACCGAACACGTCCGATTGGGGTACTTTGACGGTTTTGAAGGGATCGTGGACGGATTGTTGGCGGATCGGGTGGTGGCCTGGCGGCAAGGGTCCACCGAGGTGTCGTGGCGGGTGCATTCCGGTGATTTCCCAAAATGGTTGGGATCGGGCATCCGGGGCGAAGGGGGGATCCCACATGCGGTGATGTGGGACGCCTACTCCCCGGCGCGGAATCCGGCGATGTGGACTTTGCCGGTGTTCGGGCAACTGCGCGGGCTCTTGCCGGAGGGGCATCGGTGTGCCTTGGCGACCTATTCGCGGAGCACGCTGCTGCGGGTGACCTTGTTGTTGGCGGGATTCTGGGTGGGGGCCGGATCGGCCACCGGGGAGAAGGAGGAGACCACGGTGGCGGGGACCGAACCGGGTTTGGTGCCGGGGTTGCTACCGACGGCCTGGCTGGAGCGGGCCCGACGATCGACGAGTGCCGAACCCTTGCGGGAAGCGGTATACCGCCAGAATCCCCCTGGACCCGGGACGATGGCGGCCTTGGCGAGGCATCCGCAGTTCCGAACCGGAATGAATGGAGATCTATCCGACAAAATATTTGCCGGGTCCGGCACGGATATGGCTTAGTTCTTTCTCCGTTGCTGGCCGGGTGGACGCAAACAAGCGGTCGGCCGGCACGCAACGGGTTGTGGATGAACCGCCGCCGCATGCAGGTGATATACTCCGGCCGGGTGCAGGGGGTGGGTTTCCGCTATCAGAGTCGTCAAGTGGCCTCCGGTTACGAGGTCACCGGGATTGTTCGTAATCTGCCCGGCGGGCAGGTTGAATTGATCGCCGAGGGCTCTGAGGCGGAGCTGAAGGCGTTTCGCCAAGCCATCCGGGAATGCGGGCTCGGACCGTTGATTCGGGATGAGCAGGAGTTTTGGGCGGAAACGCGGGGAGAATTCCGCGGATTCGAGATCGTGCGTTGATGAGATACGGGATCATAGCGGACATCCATGCGAACCTGGAAGGTCTTCAGGTTGTGTTGGAAGACATCAAACAGCAGAAGTGCACCCATGTGGTGTGCCTCGGCGACGTCGTGGGTTACGGCGCCAATCCCAAGGAGTGTCTCGACATCATCCGGGGCATGAACATCCCGGTCGTGAAGGGCAACCACGATGAGTACATCGGGAGCAACGAGGATCCCGAGGGCTTCAACGACGCCGCGGCCGAGGCGGTGAACTGGAGCCGCAGCCAGTTGACTGAGGAGGACCGGAAGTGGCTTCGGGATCTCAAGTACTTCCGCCTGGTCGCCAATTTTTCCATCGTCCACGCCACCTTGGATGCCCCGCAACGCTGGGGGTACGTGTTCGAGAAACTCGAGGCCGCCGCCAGTTTCACCTACCAAAACACCCAGGTTTGCTTCTTCGGCCACACCCACGTGCCCGTCGCCTTCATCCGCGACACCGGGGTACGGGGCGGCACCTATTCCAAGTTCCGGGTCGAGGCCGGCAAGAAATACTTCGTGAATGTCGGCAGCGTCGGCCAACCCCGTGATGGGGATCCCCGTGCCGCCTACGTCATCTACGATCTTCCGCAACAGACCATCGAATTGCGCCGGCTCGATTACGACATCCCAACGGCTCAGCGGAAGATCCGGGCGGCCGGCCTTCCCGAACGCCTCGCCGAGCGCCTTGCCACCGGACGGTGAACCCGGCCGACCGCGTTGAAGGTCCTCATCCTCAAGCCGAGTTCCCTGGGCGACGTCGTGCACGCCCTCCCGGTGGCCCGGTTGATCCGCTCCCATCATCCCGGGGCGCTCATTGACTGGTTCCTCAATCGGGAATTGGTGCCGCTGCTGGAAGGAGACCCCGATCTCCGCCGGATTGTTCCCTTTGACCGCCATGGCTGGACCGGGCCACTCGGCTGGCCGGAGGCTTGGGGCACGCTCCGAAGCCTGCAAAGCGAACGCTATGATTGGGTCATCGACCTGCAAAGCCTGGCCCGGACCGGGATCATCAGTTGGCTGACCCGGGGGGCATTCACCATCGGTCTCGCCGATCCCCGCGAGGGTGCCGCCGCATTTTATGATGTCGCCGTCCCTCGCCCGACCCCGTCCACCCATGCGGTGGATTGGTATCTGGAAGTCCTGAAACCCTTGGGCGTGCCGGTCCACCGACGGTTTCAATGGCTCCCGGTGCGGGAGTGGGCGGCGGCCCCGATCCGAGCGCTTCACCGTCAACCTGGCGTCCGTTGGATCGGGCTCCAACCGGGCGCGCGCTGGCTCAACAAGCGTTGGCCCGTGGAACATTTTTCCGAACTCACCCGCCAATTGGCTGCGGACCCGTCCCTCCGAATCGCGGTGTTTGGCAGCCGGGCGGACGCCGGATTGGCCGGCCCGATCCTGGCGGCGGCACCGGGCCGCGTCCTCGACCTGTGCGGCCGGATCAGCCTCCCGGAATTGATCGAGTGGCTGCGGGAATGTTCGGTGCTGGTGACCAACGACACCGGCCCGATGCATCTGGCGGCGGCCGTCGGAACCCCGATCGTGGCCCCCTTCGGTCCGACCGCGCCCGAACGGACCGGACCCTATGGGCAATTGGATCAAACCTTGCGCGTGAGCCTGCCGTGCGCCCCTTGTCTCAAGTCAACGTGCCGTTACTCCGAGCCTCTGGCCTGCCTGCGCCGGATCGAACCGTCCCGTGTTCACGCCCGGGTTCGCGACCGACTCCTCCGTGCCGCCTAGATCGTCGCGCGGTCCGGGCCCGGCCTTGCCCCTGTCCCTGCATTCCCTAATATACCACCTTGTGAAACGCCTTTTTCTCCTGGCCCTCTCCCTCCTGCCAATGGCGTTGTCCGCGCAGATCGATGCGCGCCTCAGCCTTGCGCAGGAGGCCTATCTCCCGGGCGAATCCCTGGAGGCCGCCGTCCAGATCAGCAATTTCACGGGACGCCGCCTCACGTTCGGCCGGGAACCGCTCTGGTTGCGTTTCAACATCGAGGCGATCGAGGGATCGGTGGTCAACCAGTTGTCCGATATCGCGGAGAGCGGCGCATTCTCCCTGGATCCTTCGACCCGCGGCACGATCCGTTACGATCTCCAACCGCACTTCGACCTGTCCCGCCCCGGCCGCTACCGACTGACGGCCATCATCGTCACGCCGGACCGCGAGGAGGTCATCAGTTCACCGGTGAATTTCGAGGTCATCCGCGGTTCCCGGCTGTGGGAACGCGAGATCGGACTGCCGGGCACGGCGGGCAATGAGCAGCGGAAGTACCTGCTGCAACAGGCCAACTATCTCAAGGAAGTGCGCCTCTATGTGCGCATCACCGATCTCAGCGAATCCGTCACTTTCAAGGTCATCCCTCTCGGACGAATGGTCTCCTTCGCCCGCCCCCAACCGGTCGTGGACCGCAAATCACAGCTTCATATCCTCAACCAGATCACCGCCGAGGATTACATGTATATGCTGATCACCCCCGAAGGCGTGGTCACGAAGCGGGAGACTTACGGGATGATCCTGGATCGCCGTCCCCAAATCCGCATGAATGATGAAGGGGATGCGGCCGTCATCGGAGGCGAGCGTCACCGCAAAACGTCGGACGCACCGGTGGCACCGGTGCCCGCCAAAGCGGCCGCCAAGACGGATGAATCCGCACACGAGAAGACCCGCTGAATCCTTTCGCACGGCCCGGTGGCTGATCCTGCTCTTTGCCTTGCTCCCGGCGGGGGCATTCTCGGCGGGGGCCGCCACAGTGGTCCTCCATCTCCGCAACGGAGACCGGATTTCCGGGGAACTGGTCCGCGAGAATGACGAACGCCTCGTCGTGAAATCGTCCAGCGCCGGGAAGGTGTCCGTCCCCAAGTCGGAGATCGTCGGACGTGAATCCCCCGACGCCCCCGCACCGGGACCCACGCCCACGCCCACGCCCGCGACGGCACCGTCCGCTGCGACGACCACCCCTTCCCCCGCACCCACCCACGCGACGGTGGTCCCGGCCCCGGTGCCACCACCACCGCCTCCAACCCTTTCACTCCTCGGGGTTCCCACCGGTTGGATCAGCCCGTTCCTCACCAATTGGCACGGCAACCTGGGACTGGGGATGAACCTCGGGTTTGGCACCACGGATCGGCAGTCCTTCTACGTCAATGCGAACGCAGTCCACTCGTGGGAACGGTTGGTCAATAACATCAGCTATAACGCCGCCTATGGCTTTGTGAACCAGACCGAGGCCGCCAACCGGATGGACGGGATCCTCAAGACCGACCTGTTCGTCGATCACCGGAAAAAGCTTTATACCTACAACCAATTTCTCGGCGGGTACGACCGCATCCGGGGGATCGACCAACGGATCGAGGAGGGGGTGGGAATGGGCTACCGGTTGTTGGAGCGGACCCGGCTGGTCTTGAACGGGGAGTTCGGGGGCCAGTACCAGTTCTTCAATTATGTCAGCCAGCCCGACCATGAAGTGTGGTCCGTGCGCCTGGGCGAAAACCTGACTTGGAAGCCCAACGAACGACTGTCACTGACCCAGCGGCTCCAATTCCTCCCCAATGTTTCTGACGTGTCCGAATACCGGGCCCGCTTTGAGCTGATCGCCGCGTGCCCGCTGCTGAAGCGTCTCACGATCAGCATGAACCTGGTCGATGAATATGAATCACGTCCGCCGCTTGGGGCCGACAACAACGACCTCCAGGTGACCACGAACGTCAACATCACGTTTTAAGCCGACAGCACCCACGACGATCAGCCCAGAAACTTTCCCGGGTTCAGGATTCCGTGGGGATCCAGGGCCGCCTTCACGGTCCGGTGCAGGGCGTCGGCGGCGGGACTGACCGCCAGCGGCCACCACGGACCTTTCGCCAGTCCGATGCCGTGCTCCCCGGTCACGCTCCCGCCGAGGGCGAGCACACCTCGAAAGAGCTCGTCCAAGGCCCGTTCGCTCGCCGCCTTCTGTGCGGGCTCCGTCTCGTCGACCATGAGGTTCACATGGATGTTGCCGTCGCCCGCATGACCGAAGCAGGCCACCCGGATTCCATGCCGGCGTTGGAGGCTTGCCGCCAACCGGAACAACTGGGCGAGCTTGCCGCGGGGCATCACCACATCCTCATTGAGCTTGGTGAGACCGGTGTCCCGGAGCGCATAGCTGAATTGGCGGCGCAATTCCCAGAACTGTTCACAACCTTCCCGCCCATCACCCCGATCCAGAAAACGGGGCTGGAACCCGCGCAGGATCTTCGCCGCTTCCCGCACCTCGCTCCGGACGCCCGCCACCGATCCGTCGAATTCCACAATCAGGTGGGCGGCGCACCCGGCCAACCGGTCCGAGCCGGTCCGTTTCCGCGCGGCCGCCAGCGTGAATTCGTCCGACAATTCCAAGGCGGATGGCAGCATTCCGGCACGGAACAGGGCCTGCAGCGCGCGGATCGCCATGTTCAGCGCGGCAAAGCCCACCCCGAGGCACGCCCGGTGCGGCGGGAATGGCAGCAACTTCAAGGTTGCCTCCGTCACGACCCCCAGCATCCCCTCGCTTCCCACGAACAACCGATGCAGGTCGAACCCGGTCTTGTTCTTGTGCGTCCTTCCACCCAACCGCACCCGGGTCCCGTCCGCGAGCACCACCTCCAACCCCAGGACATAATCGCGGGTCACCCCATATTTCAGGCAGCGCGGGCCACCGGCATTCGTGGCGATGTTGCCGCCCAAGCTGCAATCCGCCCGACTCGCCGGATCAGGGGGGTAATAGAGACCACGCCGTTCCACCGCCGCCTGCAGGTCCGCCGTGAGCACCCCGGGTCCGACCACCGCCACGAAGTCGCGGGCCGAGATCTCAAGGATGCGGTTGAGACGGGCGACCGACAGCACGATGCCCCCCCGCACCGGCACGCAACCTCCCACATAACCGTACCCCGAACCACGGGGCGTCACCGGGATGCGATGGCGATGGGCGAAGGCGAGGATGCGCGACACCGAATCCGCATCGCGGGGCATCGCCACGGCGTCGGGCCGTGAACGGGCGAACCATTTGTCCCCGGCGTGGGCTTCAAGGACCCCGGGGGCGAAGCTCCATTCGTCGGGCTCCAATTCAAGCGCCAGTTTCCGGCGCCAGACCCCCGGGCTCATTCCCCGCCTTCCTCCGCGGCCAGCAGGGTGAGGGCATCCTCGGCCCGATCTTCCGGCACCTGCACCCGCCATTGCAGGGCACCGCTGGTGGGCGCGGCGAATTCAGAGTGGAGGAGCACCGGGAAACCAGCCGCTTGAAGCCGGGACACGAGCATGTCCGCCTCCGCCTGGTTCACGCATTGGGATACGGTGACGTATTGCATTGGCCCAAGCTCGGGTCCGCATCCGTCCCCTGTCAACGGAATGGCGAACGTCCAGAGTAAATCGTGGAATTCGTGAGCGGCCGCACCGACCGGGGACTCCAGAGGATTCCATGGACGCTGAGATTGCTGGAAACCACGAAGAGATTCGACACCACCCCACCCATCTCCACACGCAGGCCGTCATCCTTCAGCAGCGCGCCGACCGCACCCCGGCCTGCCTGCAGGTCGGAGACCAGACCCTTCACATCAACGGACGCGGTCTGGAGGGTGGCCAGGGACGCCTGCAGGCTTCCCTTATTGGCGTCCACCACCGAATTCAGGTTGGTGGCCACCCCGGTCAAAGTTTGGGAAAACACCGTCAGGTTGCTCAGGGTCGCGGCCACCGCCGGGGAATTCGTCCGCACCATCTGCTGGATGTCCGTCAGGGTCAGATCGGCTTTGTCAGAGAGGCGACGGATGCTCGCGAACGAATTGGTCAGGTCGGAGAGCGTGCCTTCCGCGAGCAGCACGCGGTCGACCCGGGCCACGGCGGAGTCGAGTTTGCCGGCGGTGCCATCGAGGCGTTGCATCAGGCCGACGGCCGAACGGGCGGCCTCCTGCAGGTTGAAGGGCGCCTGCGATTTCACCCGGGCCCCGTCGGTCAGGAGCGGACCCTCATTGAACGTGGGCACCACCGACACGAACTGGTCGCCCAGGAACCCGCTCTGCTCGATCTCCCACTTGGCGTCCCGGTGGATCCCGTAACGTTTCTCCACCCGGCAGAGGATCACCACCTGCCGGCCATCGGCTTCCAGGCTGATTTCCTCCACAATCCCGACGGGCACCCCCGCCATCAGGACGTTGGCGCCCACCTTGAGCCCGCCGACGTTTTGGGATTCCACGGTGACATGGATCGTCGGGGTCCAGAGGGTGGCGCCCTTGCTGAATTTGAGGATCAACAGCGCCAGCATCACGAGCGCGACGGCGACGAACAAACCGACTTTTCGGGCATGGCCGGGGTTTTCCATGAAATCAATTGGGTTCCGAACGCGACTCACCGATGCCGTTCACAAAATTATATAAGATGGGGTCCGTCGACTGGAAGATGCGCTCCGTCGTGTCATCCGCGTGGATCCGACCCTCGTGCAACATCAGGATCCGGTTGCTGATCGTGCGCGCACTCTTCATGTCGTGGGTCACGGCGATGCTCGTGACGTTCAGCTGTTCCCACACCCGCCGGATGAGCCGGTCAATCCGGTCGCCGGCGATCGGGTCAAGCCCGGTGGTGGGTTCGTCATAGAGCAGGATGCGCGGTCGATAGACTATCGCGCGGGCGAGGCCGACGCGTTTGCGCATGCCCCCGGAAAGCTCGGCGGGTTTCTTGTGCTCGATCCCGGGGAGCTCGACCATCTCGAGCGCCTCGGCGACCAACCGACGCATCTCAGCCGCCGTGTGTTTCCCCTCCCGGCGC
The DNA here is from genome assembly GCA_025360495.1 of Verrucomicrobiota bacterium. Taxonomy (GTDB): domain Bacteria; phylum Verrucomicrobiota; class Verrucomicrobiia; order Limisphaerales; family UBA9464; genus UBA6176. The sequence continues at coordinate 7,914 of JANYCC010000183.1, forward strand.
AGGACAAAGCTGACGTTTTCGTAGACGTCGAACGAGTCGAAGAGCGCGGCCGCTTGGAACAACATGCCGAAATGACGTCGAACCGAGAGCAACTCGCGCTCGCCCATCCGGGCCAGGTCCTGTCCGTCCACCAGCACGTTGCCGGAATCGGGTCGAAGGAGCCCGATGAGGTGCTTCAGCAGGATGCTCTTGCCCCCGCCCGACCGGCCGATGATGACCACCGCCTCACCCTTCTCGATGCGCAACGTGGTCCCCCGCAGCACCGGCTGCGGACCGAAGCTCTTATGGACATCGCGGACCTCGATCATGGGGCACAGGACAGGCTAGACATTGAACAGACGGCTGAGGAACAGGGTGAGGAAGAAGTTCACGACCAGGATGCTGATGCTGGCGGTGACCACGGTTTCGGTGGTCGCGTGGCCCACGCCCTCGGCGCCCTGCTGGCAGTTCAAACCCTTGTGGCAGCCGACCAGGGCGATGATGGCGCCGAAAATCACGGCCTTGATCAAACCCATCACCACATGATGGGGATTGGTGTAGCGCTGGATGTTGGCGAGGTAATAGGCCCCCTCGATCCCCAGCAGATGAACCCCGATCACGTAGCTCGCGACGATGCCGATGACCACCGATTGCGCGGTCAACAACGGGGCCGCCACCACCGTCGCCAGCACCCGGGGCACCACGAGAAAATCAACGGGATGGGTGGCCAGCGCGCGCAAGGCATCGATCTGCTCGGTCACTTTCATCGTGCCAAGTTCGGCGGCCATCGCCGCACCCACCCGGCCGGCGAGCATCAGGCCGGCGAGGACCGGCCCCAGTTCGCTGCACATCCCGACCGACACCACCGCACCCGTGGCGGTGTCCATCTTGAACTTATGGAACTGAAAGTACGTCTGGGCGCACAACACCATGCCGGTGGCGGCGCCGGTGGTCACCACCACGGTCTGGCTTTTCACTCCGACAAAATGAAGTTGGGCGATGAAATCCTTCCACGACGGCCGGTGCCGACGCAAAGAACCGATCGTCTCCCCGAGCAACTGTGCCTGTTCGCCGAGGCCGTCGAGGCCCGCTTGCACGCGCTGGTAGAGTAGGATCGGCATCCGGGCCATAGAGTGGAGACACTCTCCCGGGGTTCAAACAACGAAAACACAACGAAAACCCGGGCGCATCCCGATCCTCCCCCTTCCCGCCGGGAGCCGGCTCAGGATGCGCCCCAAAAAACCGCCACCTCAGGAACTCAACGCCCCTTCGGCACTGGCCTTCCGCTGGACGAACACCAATTTCTCGGCGTCGGCACTCACCTGGACCGGTTCGCCATCCTCCAGACTCCCCCGAAGGATTTCCTCTGCGAGTGGGTCCTCCAGGTAGCGCTCGACCGCCCGACGCATGGGACGGGCGCCGTACTGCGGGTCAAAGCCTTTCTCGATCAGGAAATCGCGGGCCTTGTCGTCCAGCAACACGGAGACATTCCGGCGCCGGATCCGCTCCACGACCTTGGCGACCTCCAGGCTCAGGATCCGCTCCAACTCCGGCTTGCCCAGGGTCCGGAAGACGATGATGTCGTCCAACCGATTGAGGAACTCCGGCCGGAACGCCTTCTTCGCCTCCTCCAAAATGCGCCCGCGCATCGATTCATAATCGAACTGGTCGCTCGCCCGGCCGAAACCCATCACCGAATTCCGGCGGATGGTGTCAGAGCCGACATTCGACGTGAGCAGGACAATGGTGTTACGGAAGTCCACGATGCGACCGAGGGAATCGGTCAGCTTTCCGTCCTCCAGGATCTGGAGGAGCATGTTCATGACGTCGGAATGGGCTTTTTCGATCTCATCGAAAAGGACCACCGAATACGGCTGACGGCGGACTTTCTCGGTCAACTGGCCGCCTTCCTCGTAGCCGATGTAGCCGGGTGGGGACCCGATGAGACGGCTCACGGTGAACTTCTCCATGTACTCGGACATGTCGATCTGGATCAGCGCGCTGGCACTGCCGAACATCTGTTCGGCGAGGGTGCGGGCGAGCAGGGTCTTGCCGACGCCCGTGGGGCCAAGGAGGCCGAAACAACCGATGGGACGGCGGGGATCCTTGAGGTCGGTGCGGGAGCGCCGCAGGGCCTTGGCCAGGGCGGTGACGGCGTCGGTCTGGCCGATCACCACCTTGCCCAATTCCTCCTCCACCGCCAACAGCTTCTGGGTTTCGTTCTGGCCCATCCGTTTCAACGGAATGCCGGTCCACTTGGCCACGACATGGAGGATGTCATCCTCGGTGACCTTCACCCGGCGTTCGTCCTTGTGCTGTTTCCACTCGGCCAGGATGCGGTCGAGTTTCTCTTTCGCCTGTTTTTCCCGGTCCCGGAGCTGGGCGGCCCCTTCAAAGTCCTGATCCTTGATCGCCTGTTCCTTGCGCCCCTTGAGACGCTCGATCTCGACCTCGAGATCCTTCAGGTCCGGCGGGCGCTGCATGGCCCCGATCCGGGCCCGGGCCCCGGCCTCGTCGAGGACGTCGATGGCCTTGTCGGGCAGGAAACGGGCGGTGATATAGCGGTCGGAGAGTTTCACGCAGGCCTCGATGGCCTCGGGCGAGAACTCGGCCTTGTGATGCTCCTCATACTTGACCTTGAGGCCGCTGAGGATGGTGATCGCATCATCGACGCTGGGCGGCTCCACCTTGACCGTCTGGAAGCGGCGTTCGAGGGCGGAATCCTTCTCAATGTACTTGCGGTACTCGTTGAGCGTGGTGGCCCCGATGATCTGCATCTCCCCGCGGCTGAGGGCGGGTTTGAAGATGTTCGAGGCATCCATCGTGCCCTCGGCGGATCCCGCCCCGACGATGGTGTGCAACTCGTCGATGAACAGGATCACATTCCGATTGCGGCGGATCTCGTCCATGACGGCCTTGATCCGTTCCTCGAATTGGCCGCGGTACTTGGTGCCGGCGACCATGAGGGCGAGATCCAGGGTGACGATGCGCTTGGCTTGGAGGATCTCAGGGACGTTGCCCTTCGCGATTTCCTGGGCCAACCCCTCGACGATCGCGGTCTTGCCCACCCCGGCCTCACCCAGCAGGACGGGATTGTTCTTGGTCCGTCGGCACAGGATCTGGATGACCCGCTCGATCTCACTCTGGCGACCGATGACCGGATCCATCTCGCCTTTCCGGGCCAACTCCGTGAGATCCCGGCCAAACGCCTTGAGGGCGGGCATCTTGGTGTCGCTTTTCTTGCCGCCCTCCTTGCCCGCCTTGGCCGCCTCACTCTGCTCGTTGGTGAGTTGCTCATCACTCGGCGGGGTGCCCTCACCCTGCTGGAACTGCGGATCCAGTTCCTTGAGGATTTCCTGCCGGCATTGCTCGATGTCGATGTCGAGATTCTTGAGCACCTTGGCCGCGACCCCATCGCCCTCGCGCAGCAATCCAAGCAGGATGTGCTCGGTGCCGACGTAGGTGTGATTGAGCGCCTTGGCCTCCTTGGCGGCGAGGGAAAGGACCTTTTTGACGCGCGGGGTGTAGGGGATGTTGCCGGTGACCTTTTGATCGGAACCGGTGCGCACCTCCTTCTCGACCTCCTGACGCACGGTCTCGAGGTCGAGCCCCATCTTTTGGAGGACATTGACCGCCACGCCCTGCCCCAGCTTGATCAACCCCAGCAACAGATGCTCGGTGCCGACGAAATTGTGGTTAAAACGGTCGGCCTCCTTGCGCGCCAAGGCCAAAACCTGCTGTGCGCGCGGGGTGAAGTTATTAAGATTCTCTTCGCTCATGGGAGTACGCCGGGCGCGGCCCTGTACCGCCGCCTGACACCTCCAATTTGGACAGCCGTGGAAGGCGCGTCAAAATACTTTCCGCATTCCGGCAGATTCTTGCGTCCGGCCGGGTGCCCGATCCGGAGCATGCTCAGCCGGAATCCGGGGATTGGAACTTCGGGTCGAGTTCCCGAAGCACCTTCTGGCGGCACGGATCAAGTCTTCGGCGCCGCCGGTCCGCCACCGACCTGACCGTGGTCCGGTCGCTCGACGGTGCGGAGGCGGTCGCGGAGAAGATCGGCACGGAGGACATCGCGTTCCTCGGCGGCCAGTTTTTCCTTTTCGGTGAGCAGGATCTGCAGGTGCGCCGGCTGGCTCAGCAGGAAAAGTTCATCCACAAACGCCTTCGGGGTCGCGGCGAGCATGCCCAGGTCCACCCCGAGACGGAGCAGGCTCAGGAGGTTCATGGTCTCCTTGGAGTTGATCGTATGGGCATTGGACAGGATGCCGAACGCGCGTCCGATGTGGTTGAAGACCACCTTGGGTTTCTTTTCCAACAGGGAGAGGCGGGCGTTTTCCTCGTGTTCCACCAACTGCAACAGGACCTTGTTGATGCGTTCGACGATGTCGTTTTCCGACTCGCCGAGGGTCATTTGGTTGGAGACTTGGAAGATGTTCCCGAGCGCCTCGGTCCCTTCGCCGTAGAGGCCCCGGACGGCGAGCCCGAGCTTGCTGACCGCCTGGATGATCTGGTTGACCTGTTCGGAAAGCACGAGCCCGGGAAGGTGCAACATCGCGCTGACCCGGATTCCAGTCCCGACATTCGTGGGGCAGGCCGTGAGAAACCCGTATTGCAGGCTGAAGGCCAGGTCGACCTTGTCCTGGAGCGCGGTGTCGACCGCGTCGATCGCCTGCCAGGCCTGACGCAACTGGAGGCCGGGCCGGAGGGCTTGCATCCGCAGATGGTCCTCCTCGTTCACCATCACACAGAGTGATTCCTCACGGTTCAGCACCAGGCCGCTGCCCGCATTCTTCGCGGCATGCTCGCGGCTGATCAGGTGCCGTTCCACCAACACCTGCTTGTCCAAGGCGGTCAACTTCTCCATCGACTCCGCGAACGGATCCCCGGACATCGCGTCGAGCGACTGCACGACCGGCATCAGAATCTCGTACGAGCGCAGGCGGTCGGCCTTGCGGGCGTGACCCGGAAACGGGACGGAGCGGAGGTTGCGGGCGAGGCGGACGCGGCTGGAGAAGACGATTTTGTCATTCGGTCCCGAGCGCCGGCAGGCCTCGGCCGGGGAGATGAGGTATTCTTGGATGTTCATCTCGGGGCTCAGGCAACGGTCTTCAGGGCCTTGATCTCGTCGCGGAGGCGGGCGGCCTGCTCGAAATCCTCGCGGGAGATCGCGGATTGGAGGTCGGTGTTGAGTCGGGCGAGGCTGGCTTGCTGGGAGGCCTTTTCGTGGATTGCGGTCGGGACCTTGCCCTTGTGTTGGGTTCCCTTGTGCATGCCCTTGAGCAGGGCTTCCAGCCCCTCGGCGAACACGGCATAACACTCTGAACAGCCCAGACGACCGGTCTTTTTGAGGTCGGCCTGGGTGAAGCCGCACGCTTCGCATTTCAATTCCCCACCTTTCGATTCCGCCGCCTGCTCAATCTCTTGGGAGGCCCCCAATCCGAGCAGCAGGTCGGCCAGCGAAAAGCCGGTCGGGTCGTTGACCCCCTTTTGTTTCGCACACGGCTCACACAGGTCCACGTTCTTGACCTGATTCTCCACAATCTGGGTCAGATGAACGGTGGCTTCCTTCTGCTTGCACAGTTGGCACACCATAATGGTTCGACGGTATATCGGCGGGGCTTCGATCTAAGTCAAGACAGCGCCTGAATCCGCGGGGAAGATGATTTCGCCGTCCGTCCGGGTCCGGTCACGGAAAGCGGCGAGCAACGACGCGGTCACCGGGCCGGGCCGGCCGTTGCCGATCACCCGGCCGTCGACCTTGACCACGGGGACCATCTCCGCCGCGGTCCCCGTGAGGAACATCTCGTCGGCGATATAGACGTCATAGCGGGAAAGGTTGGGCTCCGCGGAGGGGATCCCCAGGTCGCGGGCACAGTCCAGAACCGTGCCCCGGGTGATTCCGTACAGGGCGCCGGCGCTTTGCGGTGGGGTGAGCAACCGGCCCTTGTGGACGATGAAGACGTTGTCCCCGGTGCATTCGGCGACAAAACCGTCACTGTTGAGCAGGATCGCCTCCTCCACCCCGGCATTGTTGGCCTCGATGCGGGCCAGGATGTTGTTGAGATAATTGAGCGATTTGATCGCCGGGTTCACCGAATTCACCGAATTGCGGGTGGTGGGCACGGTGACAATGGTCAGTCCCTCCTCGTAGTACTTCTCCGGATAGAGCTGGATGGTGCTGGCGATGATGATGACCGACGGCCGCGGGCACCGGCGTGGATCGAGGCCCAGCGTCCCCTTTCCGCGCGTGACCAACAGCCGGATATAGCCGTCGCGCAACCCGTTCGCCTGGCAGGTCGCCACGCAGGCCCGGACCAATTCCTCCGGACTCATCGGGATCTCCAACAGCAGGGCCTTGGCCGACCAGTACAGTCGTTCAATGTGCTCCCGAAGTTTGAAAATGCGGTTGTGGTACATGCGGATGCCCTCGAACACGCCGTCGCCGTAAAGCAACCCGTGGTCGAACACACTCACTTTGGCGTCCGCTTCGCCGAAAAACTCCCCGTCGATCCAGACCTTCATCTTATTTCTTGGACAAGCGGGCACAGGCTACGGGACGGACGGAAACAGAGGCAAGCACGCCGGTGGCCGGATCGCCGCCGCACAACGATTGGGAAAATCCGTTGTCCCGCGGGCCCGTCGCACCCTACAACCGCCCTGTGCCGCCACTGGCCTACATCCTGACCGCTCTCGGTTCGTACCTGCTGGGATCGATTCCGACCGGCTTTCTGGTCGGTCGCGCAAAGGGCATCGACATCCGGGTCGTGGGCAGCGGGAACATCGGGGCGACCAATGCTTTCCGGATCCTGGGCCGGCGGGCGGGGATCTTCGTCCTGTTGGTGGACGCCTTGAAGGGTGCGGCGGCGGTCCTGCTGCTGCCCCGCCTCACGGCCGGACAAACAACGGTCCCATTGGAGATCATCGCGGCGCTCTGCGTCGTGTTGGGCCACAACTTCACCTGCTGGCTGAGATTTCGCGGGGGCAAAGGCATCTCCACCTCGGCAGGCGTGCTGGGCGCCTTGGTGCCGCTGGGCTTCCTGATCACCCTGGCCGCCTTCCTCACCACCCTGGCGGTCAGCCGCTACGTGTCGCTCGCGAGCGTGGTCGGAGCCGTCGTCCTGCCGTTCGCGGTGGCCTTCACACCCCCCGGTGACCTTCGCCTCGTGATCCTCACCGGGTTGATGGCCCTGCTCGCCATCGGGCGTCACCGGACAAATCTCCAACGGCTGTGGGCGGGCACCGAACGCCGTCTGGGCTCGGGCAAACCGGAGGCTGGCGGATGAGGGTCACGGTGGTCGGCGCCGGGGCCTGGGGCACCGCCCTCGCCATTCTCGCCCAGAAGAACGGCCATGCAGTGACGCTCTGGGCCCATGACCCGGCCCACTTGGCGGAGATTGCCGAGGCCGGCGTCAATGAACGCCATCTCCCAGGCATCCCCCTCCCCCGCGGTTGGCACCCCGAACCCGATTTGACCCGCGCCGCTGCGGATGCCGAGATCCTGGTCCTGGCTGTTCCTTCCCGGGCGTTCCGTGAAATCGTCAGCCGCCTCGTCGGGTTTCAGGGGCTCGTGGTCAGCGTCACCAAGGGCATCGAATTCGGCACCGGGTTGACCATGTGCGGGATCTTGGAGCAACTGGTCCCGGGCGCGCTCCCGGCCGCTTTGTCCGGTCCGTCCCTCGCCCTGGAAGTGGCCCGGGGGATCCCGACCGCCGTGGTCGCCGCCGCGGCCGACCCCGAATCCGCGCGCCGGGTCCAGGAACTGTTCTTCCGTCCCACGTTCCGCGTTTATACCAGCACCGACCTCGTGGGCGTCGAACTGGGCGGGGCCCTCAAGAATGTGATGGCGATCGCGGCCGGCGTCTGTGATGGACTCGCTTTCGGCGACAATGCGAAGGCGGCGTTGGTCACCCGGGGCCAGGCGGAAATGCGCCGGCTCGGGGTCGCCTGCGGAGCCCGACCGGAAACCTTTGCCGGCCTCAGTGGACTCGGCGACCTGACCGTGACGTGTTTCTCCCGGCTGAGCCGCAACCGGTCACTGGGGGAAAGACTCGGTCGCGGTGAACCCCTGGCCTCCATCCTCGCCAGCACCCATTCTGCGATCGAAGGCTACCACACCGCCCGGGCCGCCCGCGAACTCGCCGAACGCCGCGACGTCCCGGCCCCCATCAGCCAGGAAGTCCATGCCATGCTCTATGAGGGCAAGGATGTCCGCCGTGCCGTCCAAGATCTCCTGAACCGCGATTCCAAAGCCGAGGATTGAACCGTCCCACCAAAGCCATCGTGTCCCTTCCCATGCCTGTCGATTCAATCACTGTCCGCGTCCCGGGTTCCACCTCCAACCTGGGTTCCGGCTTCGACACCCTCGGTCTCGCCCTCAAGCTCTACAACCGGGTCCGGGTCACCCGCACGGGCGGGCGGGGCATGACCATCACCTCGGACATCGCGCCCGAATCCCGCGAGGCCGCCACCGCGATGGTCGTCGAGGCGGCCCGGCGTTTTTTCCGCCAATCCCGGCAAAAATCGTTCGGCTTCGAGATCCACATCGCCGGCGACGTCCCGGTGGCCCGGGGTCTCGGATCCTCCACCACCGTGCAGTTGGGTTGCGTGACCGCCCTCGACGCCCTCTGCGGCGCGCGCCTCGGCCGGCAGGCCTTGTTCGAAATGGTCACCGAACTCGAGGGGCACCCGGACAACGCCGCACCGGCCACTTTCGGGGGGTTCACGATTGCCGGGCCGGTTGCCGACGGCGTGCGTCTGCTCCGATTCCCGGTCTCCCCGCGGGCCCGTTTCGTCACCTTGATCCCGCGGTTTGAGGTCCGGACGCACGACGCCCGGCAACTCCTGCCGGAAGTTTATCCGAAGGCGGATGTCGTCCACTGCCTGAACCGGGTTGCGCTGGTATCGGCGGCTTTGGCCACCGGCAACTTCGAGGCGCTGCGGGGACTTTTTGACGACCGGATCCATCAAACTTACCGGGCGCCCCTCATCCCGGGCCTCACCCAGGTGATCGCCGCCGGCGTTCAGGCGGGCGCGGTGGGCGGATGGCTAAGCGGGTCCGGTTCGACCCTCATCTGCCTCACCCTGACCCACCCCGAACGCATCGCCGCCGCGATGCAGGCGGAATTGCCGGACAGCGATGTGCGCCTGCTCGCCGCTGACCGGGACGGATGCCAGGTCGAAGGATGAAGGATGAAGGATGAAGGATGAGGGCGGGAGGATGACGGGGACGGTTCCAAAAAAAAGGCGGGGCTTTCGCCCCGCCCGGATTCTCTAATCTTCCGACGTCATTTCAGGCCGGCCAGGACTTTCCGGACGGCATCGAAATTCGGGAGTTCCTTCGGAGTCGGTGTCTGTTCCGCGTATTGCACCGTGCCGGCCTTGTCGATCACGAAAGCCGCCCGGGCACTGACCGCGCCGAGTCCGATCAGGTCCGGCAGCAGCACCCCGTAGTCGGCGGACGTCTTCTTGTTCAGGTCGCTGGCCAGCCTGATGGCGATCTTGTTCTGCAGCGCCCACGCCTCCTGGGCGAACGGGCTGTCCACACTGAGGGCGATCACGTCGGCGTTCAGGTCCGAAAACTGGCCCAGACCGGCCGTGATATCGCACATTTCCGTCGTGCAGACCGAGGTGAACGCGAGCGGGAAGAAGAGCAGGACGGTGTTCTTCTGCCCGAAATTGGCCGACAGCTTGATGTCGGCGAGACCGGTCGAGGTCTTTTGCTTGAGTGAGAAGTCAGGAGCCTTGGAACCAACAGCGATGGGCATGGTGCGAACAGGTTGAGGATTGATGTTGTCGAACGAAGGCGAACGGTTAGCCGGGATGCCCACGGGTGTCAAACGGCGGCCGAAACCGATTTTCACCTAGGCCAGGGCCGCCAGCACCTCGGCCGCGTGGACCTCCGGCTTCACCTTCGGCCACACATGCGCAATCCGGCCGTCCGGACCGATGTGAAAAGTGACCCGGTTCGTCCCCAGATAAGTCTTTCCAAGGAAACTCTTCTCCCCCCAGACCCCGTAGGCCTGCACGATCGCCTTCGACTCGTCGGCCAGGAGCGGGAAAGGCAGGGAAAACTTCTCGGTGAATTTCACATGGGCCTTCACCGGGTCGGTGCTCACCCCGAGCACCACCGCCCCGCGCGATTGGAAATCGGCATAGGCATCGCGGAACGCACAGGCCTCCTTCGTGCAGCCGGGGGTGTCGTCCCGCGGATAAAAATACAGGATCACATGCCGGCCCTTGAGACCGGCCAGGCTGATCGTGGAACCGTCGGTGGCGACGGCTGAAAACGCCGGTGCCGGGTCGCCCACCTTCAATGCCAGACTCACTTCCTTCGCCATGGGCCGGAAACCTACCCGAACGGCGTCATCCTGTCATCCGCGGTTCAGTTTCCGGAAACGTCGCCGGGAGCCTGTTTCGTGCGCGGGGTGCGGGCCCGCCACAATTCCACCACCATGGGCAGAACGCTGACCAGGATGATGCCCAGGACGATCAACTCGAAATGGCGTCGCACGAATTCCCGTCCGCCAAAAAACCATCCGCACGGCAGGATCAATCCGATCCACAACACCGCGCCCAGGACGCTGAACATCAGGAATCGCGGGAACGGCATCGCCCCCGTCCCCGCCACAAACGGGGTGAAGGTCCGCACGATCGGCACGAACCGCGCCAGGATCACCGTCTTCGGCCCGTATTTCTCGAAGAATTCGTGCGTCCGCTCCAGGTGCTTCGGGCGCACCAACCACGGGTATCGTCGCGACAGGTGCTTCCCCAAAGTTCGTCCAATCCAGTAATTGACCGTGTCGCCCGACAGCGCCGCGGTCAACATCACCAACCCTGCCAGCCATACATTGAGCCCGGATTTGGCGTTGGCCGCCACCGCTCCGACCGCAAACACCAGCGAGTCGCCCGGCAGGAAGGGGGTCACCACGAGCCCGGTCTCGGCGAAGATGATCCCGAAGAGGATTCCATAGAACCAGGAACCGTACCGCGTGGTGAGATCGAACAGGTGATCCTGCAGATGCAGGACCACGTCGAGGATTTGCCTTAGGACATCCATCAAGCCGTCAACCCTGCGGGAAGCACGCCCATCGCGGCAAGCCCGGTGAACAACCCGTTGAACCGTTCAAGGCCGTTGCAGGCGGAACAACCGGGACGGATCGGTCGCCGGGTGGGTGACGACATTCCGGTCACCCAACGCCCGCACCGCATTGGTGACCCGTTGCCATCCCCCGAATCCAGGATCCGACGTGAAGGTGGACTCCAGTCTGAACCCGACGGCGGGAAGCGGCCAGGAAACCACCACGCCGCCAGAGCCGGGACTGACTTGAAGGCGCGGTGCCGGCGGATCCTGGACCCGCACCGCGAGCACGTCGCGCAATCCGGCACCGGTCACATACAGCGAACCCACCGGGCTGCTCCCGCGGATGTAGCCGCCCACGAAGACCCCACCAGAAGGGTCCACGCGGATCCCGGTGCCGTTGCTGTAGGCCTGGCCCGCCGCCGGCAACACCCATTGCTGGCGCCCGTCCGGGGAATACTTCACCACGAACAGATCCGCATGGTTGCCATTCGGAAGCCGCACCCCGCCGAAGGTGCCGGTATCCAGGTAATTGCCGGTCGCAAACACGCTGCCGTCCGGTCCGCACGCGACCGAATTCGCATTGACGCCCTGGACGCTGTCACCGGTGCGGACCCACTGCAGCTTCCCCGCCGGATCGTGCTTCATGACGAACATCGACGTGTTCGCGGCGGCGTGGATGCGGTTCGTTCCAAAAATCCCTTCCCCATAGTACTCGCCGCAACTCACGACATTTCCTTCGCGATCCACCGCCACCGCTCCGAGCCCGTCCGAACGCTGCGGGTCGTCACCGCCCGCCGCCGTCACCCAGAGCGGATTTCCGGCCGGGTCGAATTTCGCCACGAATACGTTCCCATAACCCCGCGCGTCCACGGTTTGCGAACCGAGGGTCAATGAACCCCGAAAATCACCGCCGACGAGGATGTTCCCCGCCGGATCCACCGCCACCCCTCTCCGGGTCCCGGGCAACCCGGCGGCGACAGGACGCACCCAGGCAACCGAGCCGTCCGGACGGAATCGGGCCACGAAAGTCGCGTAGACCCCCGCATCGGGCAGCGTCACCCCGCCGAAATCCGCCGCGCCATCATACTCGCCCACCACCAGGCAATCGCCGTTCGGGGCGATCGCCACCCGGCTGCCGTACTCCGTCTCACTGGAGCTGGAACCACCGAAGCGCCGCGCCCAGACCAATCCGCCGTCGGACCGGAATTTCGCCAGGAAACCATCACCCGCCTCCACCGACTGCAGGGTCACCCCGCCAAAATCCACCTCTCCCCTCAACAATCCCGCGGCATAGATCTCGCCGCCCGCATTGACCGCCACTCCCCGCCCTTCGGCACGTCCCACACCGGTCCCCTGCCGGACCCATTGCACCCCGCCTCCCGCATTCAATCGTGCCAGGTAGAACATTTCCCCCGCCGTGGACACGGTCTGGTCACCAAATTTCACGCTTCCTTGGAAATGCCCGGTGACACAAATGCCGCCCGTCGGATCGATCGCCAGATCCTGGCTGATGTCGTCCAGCGGACTGCCCGCCCCCAAGGCCCAGACAAAACCGGGATCCTGGGCGACCCCGTGCCCGGTCAACACCCCCAGGCCCAACGCCAGAAGGGCCCGCTGGATTCTTCGACCCCACCCCGACCGACGGCCAGAGGATGCGGATCTCATGATGACCCGCTCCACGCTGCGGATGGATTCCTCACGCTCATGGTTCCCTTCTGCCCGACCGCTCCAAAATCCGCCATTCATAAAGTGGCGCGTCTCCCAACCCCGGCCGCTTCAGGAATCCATGGGATCCGCACCCGTTGCGCACCGGGTTTTTCCAGGGTCCCCATGAGGAACCCGCGGCATTACAACCGCGGCATTACAACCTTCCCCGTCGGGCCAGGTCCGGAGACGCTCCCTGCACATGCGCGCCGCCGTCCTGCAAGGAAAGGAAGATCTCCGGGTCGGTGAAATCGCCCTCGCTCCGCTCCAATCCGGAGAGGTGCGGGTGGGCATCGGTGCGGCATTGACCTGCGGCACCGACCTCAAGGTGTATAAGCGCGGCTATCACGCCCGCATGCTGACGCCGCCCTGCACCTTCGGACACGAACTCGCCGGCACCCTCATCGAGACCCACCCGGATGCCGCCGGATGGGCGGTCGGAACCCGGGTTGTCCCCGCGAATTCCGCCCCCTGTGGAATCTGCGCCGCCTGCCGGAGGGGACAGGAAAACCTCTGTCCCGACCTCCTCTTTCTCAACGGCGCCTATGCCGAATCCATCGTCATTCCCGCCCGATTGGTGCAAACGAATCTGTTGCGACTCCAAGACACCACCCCTTTTGCCGATGCCGCACTCACCGAACCGCTCGCCTGCGTCGTCCAAGGCGTTGACGAACTCCAACTGGTTGCCGGCGAAAACCTCCTCGTCCTCGGTTCGGGCCCGATCGGCCTGATGGCCGTGGTCCTGGCCCGACACGCCGGATGTTCCGTGACGATCGTCGGGCGTGGCGATTCACGCCTGTCCAAGGCCCGTGCACTCGGCGCGACGGAAACCCTCGCCAACACGTCGTCCGAGGGCATATCCGCCCCATCGCTCGTGGGCCGCGAATTCGATGCGGTGTTTGAAGCCGTCGGCAAACCCTCCGTCTGGGAAGCCGCCGTCCAACTCGTCCGACCCGGTGGCCGCGCGAATTTATTCGGGGGTTGTCCCGCCGGCACCACGGTGACCTTTGACACCACCCGTTTGCACTACGCCAGCCTCAGCTTGCGTGCGAGTTTCCATCACACCCCCCGCACCATCCGGCGCGCCTTGGAATTGATCGAGAGCGGTGTGGTGCGGGCCGCGGATTTTGTGGATGGACTCACGACCTTATCCGAACTCCCGGTGGTGTTCCGCGAAATGGCGGCAGGGAACCGGGCGGTGAAAACCCTGGTCGATGTCAGTCGCTAGCCCGACCCGGCGTCCGCATGCACGGGGAAGGTGAGAATGACGAATACACGGTTCGAAGGGGACCCGTGACCGGCTGAGTCGGTTCTCCGAACTGAAATAAATGTCCGAGGCTCGGTGTCCCGGGCTTTAGCCGACCGGCGGCTGATTCATCGACCCCGCATTCCCTTCAACTGTTCACGGACCACTCCCCGCGCGAAACGGACTTCGGCATCGCCCAATCCCGCCGCCAGCGGATTCACCGAAAACGCCGGACGCCATTCCTCGGCGACCGCCTGATAACCCAATTCCCGAACCCAACGCTGCTCCAAGTCCACCATGTGGCCGGCTCCATAAAACACGGCGATTCCCGGACCGCGCCCGGACCGATCACCCCGCGTCGCCGGCCAATTCGCAACCGCCCGCCGCAGATCGGACACCACCACCCGGTTGCGTTCGTTGATCAGCGCATCCATCAGGCGGCGGAGTTCCGGGGGCAACCCTTTCACGTCGCCCAAATCACCATCGACCGCACCCAGTGTCTCGATCATGACGAGTCGCACCGTGGCCTGCAGGCGCGGGCTGGATTCAATGAACGTGAGTCCGAATCGAACGAATGCGCCGAGCCAGGAGGAGCCGTCCAGAAGCGACATCAGGTCGCCCAACTGACCGTCGTCCGACACCGGACCTTGGGACAGGATCTGCTGCAATTGCGGTAGCGTCAGGTCGCTGTTCACGAAATTGGAGCCTTGGTAATTGATGGCCTGGAGTTGGAACCGCAGGCCCAGTGCCCGGGCCAACGCCGGTTGCAGGGAATAATGCTCGTCCCCGGAGGCATTGAACTGCTTGTCGGCCGCACCCACGCCCTCAAACAAAACCAGCGATTGGCGGTCGAGCAGTTCCTGCAGATCCTTATAGAACTCCGCCGTCCCCAGATGGGTCACCCCGACCATTCGGATGGGCGGACCGGCCCCCCGGATGGGCACCAGCGTCCGGACCGCCACCTCGAGGGTCACCGTCCCATTGGTCGCCTCCGCGACCCGGAGATAAGAGCGCAGGGGCGGAAGCACCACGACGCGGCGGGAGGCACAGCCCGCCGCGAACAGCCCGCACCACGCGGCGAGAAACAGGAGGCTCAGACGCACCAATTGCCGGCGGGATGCGGTCGGGACACTCACAGTGGGGTCATCGGACCAGGATCAACCCTTGGGATTCATAGGAACCCAGAAGCCGATCGTTCGAAATCAATGGCCATTGGCGACGAATGCATTGCCAGACGATCATCCGGTCAAAAGGGTCTTTATGGGTGGTTTTGCGAAGGGTGTGAAGGGTTGCGGCATCCTCGCTCTCAACCGGAAGGATCGCCAACTGCATTGGCCGCGCGGCGTGCGGCATTTCAGCCGGAGTGATCCCCTTGAGATCCAGTTTGCCCAAGGAACACTTCAAGGAGATCTCCCAGAAGCTGACCACACTCAGAAGCGTTCCCCGCCACGAACTGAATTCAGCAGATCGGAAAACTGGGCTTTGAAATGGGCCACACTGACCGTCTTCATCGGACCCGAGGCTAAAGAAGCATGACAAGTTGTCAAGGTGACCGACCCGCCGGATCGCCTCGAGGGCGCATCAGTGTCCCGGGCCGGAACCTGATTTCGCCGGCGGAATCAGGTCCGTGTCGATCCCGTCCCGCAATTGGTCGGCGGTCAATCCACCCCCACGCCCGCCTTCCCACCGGGCAAACCATCGTGCGAATCCCGCGGTGAATTCCGCCCGCGTCAACATCCCGTTCCGGTCGGCATCCAGTTCTTTCACAAAGGCCGGTGCCAGGAACTCCGCGGGGCCGGACTTGCCGCCCTGAGCCGGTGGGCCGGATTCCGGCCCGGCAAGCTCCTCGCCCCGGGTCCGCCCCGCCAATTGGTCCCGGACGGCCGCACAGCGCAGATTCAGGAAGGCCTTGATCGGACGCCCCGTTCCATGCCGACCGAATCCGCCCTCCGATTCGGGTTCGCCGGCGACGGCCCGGTCAAACTCCGCCAATCGCGCCGCCGATTCCTCCGCGACGGCGGGGCGCAGGACCTGGCCGAGTTCGTCCACCTGTGCCCCGATGCGTTCCGGGACACAAAGGGTGCGGCAGAATTCCTCGAGCCGGGCGCGATAAAGCTGATGAAAGGCATCGACCCGGAAAACCCGTTCCAAGAAGCGGTTCGTCCCTTTCCAAGGTTTCTCCAAACTCAGGCGGACGGTCTGCTCCGCGGTGGCCCCGAACCGGCCCCACGACTGGTCCTGGTCCCACGGTACGAACCAGAACCGGTGGGTCACGGGATGGACATAAAGATAGAGGTTCTGGCCGGGTCCGAGCAGACCGTCCAAATCCGAAATCAGCGCGGTCACGGCCAGATAACGGGCGAATTCGTCCACCTCGACAAAGTCCCCCAACCGCCGCGCAAACTCGGCATCGTCCGCATGGCTCACCAGGTGGGCGAACGCGATCACCCGCAGTTTGTCGTCGTCCGACACCCTCCCGCGCGGGTCATAGAGGAGGCGGTAATTCTTCCATTCGTTGCCCAGATCGGTGAACAGGGTCGGGGTGACCGGTTTGAACAACCCGCCATCGCGCGTGCCAAAGCGATCCTGGACCCAGCGCGTGCCCACGTCCTCGACCAGGGAATACAGGCCGAGATACCGGTGTTCATAAGTCCCGGGCACCGTGACATAAACCCGGCTATAGGCGGTCCGCGGCGCCGGCACGCCCGCATCCCGGTGCAACCGGTAGGCCAGCACCTCGCCCATCCCGCTCGGATCCGTCACCCCGTTATGGAAGTCAAACTGGTTCATCCCCGCCAGTTTCACCCCTTGCGTGAACTCCTTGAGATCGATCTTCAGCGATCGTTTCAAGGAACCCCGTGACTCCAGGAAAGTGCCATAGCCCTTGTACCGCACTGCGACGTCCCCAAATGTCCGCCCGGCGAACTCCAGGCCCGCGTGCACATAATTGAATTCAAAGCCCTTCACCGGGGCGTTGATCGTGGGCAGGTCCCCGAGGGAGGAATACCCCAGCGCCAGGCCCAGCCCCGAACGCAATTCATCGGTTCCGAGGTTCCCGCGTTGCGCGGTGTCCCAATTCTGGAACCACGTCTCCGCCAACCCCCGAAACTCGGATGCCGAGAGCCGCCCATCCTGATCACGGTCCCCCGCCCGCATCCATCCCTCCGCCAATGACACGCCCGGAACGCCCGGAATGCCCGCCTGCGGATGTCCGTCCCCCACCGGTTCCATTGCCTGCCATTGCTCGGGTGAGAACGTGAAATGGGCGGTCCAGATCCGGGTGGAATCGAACAGGTCCCCGGCCTTCAGCTTGCCTTCACCTTCCGGCCGGCTTTCGGCGTGGAGGCACAATCCCACCGCCCCGAGCCACCACCCCACCCAGCGAAAGGGGTGCCAACCGGCACCCCATACCGGGCGTGTCAACGGCCCGATTGCCGCAGCAACCGATGACCGGATGGGGATGGGTCGCATCGGAAACGAAGACTTTTTTGCACTACCGAGGTTACGAAAGAGTTCTCCGGCGGCGTGGGGTCCGTCATCTCGGACCCGGGATCCACCAGAATGCCACCACGGCGACGAAGGTGGGGCCGACCGCGCCGGCGAGCAACAAAAGGGGGCTGATCCCCTCCCCTTGGAACACCTTCGAGCCTTGGAGAATTCCCGCGCCGGCCGGATTCGGCGCATTGGCGATGACGGTGAGCCCCCCACCCACCACCGCCCCGGCCACCAAGGCGTACTTCAGGGGATCCGAAAGGCCCTCGACCAGCGAACCGAGATACGTCAGCGCCGCGTTGTCGGTCAATGCCGTCATGCCCGTCGCCCCATAGAACAGGGCGTTGCCTCCCAGACTCTGGATGAGGGGCCGCAACCAGTATTCCTGCAACGAGCCGAGCGTCACCAATCCGGCGAGGAAGAACCCAACCAGCAATCCCTCCTTCAGTTTCAATTCGTCCTGATATTCCCGTGTCGCCTGCACCAACCCGAGGAAGATCATGAAAACGCCAAAACAGACGTCGGGATGATGCGCGAACGCGACCGCAAGGCCCAGGAATCCCAGGTGCGTCGCTGTCAACCAAAGCGGGATCGGTTCCGGAATGCCTTCCTCCGGGGGGATCGTTGCCAATTCGCGGCGGAAGACCGCCACCGTCAGCGCCGTCGACACCAGGCAGGCCGAGATCGCGCGCCACCCGAAATGTCCGAACATGTGTGCGATGCCCCAGTTCCACTTGGCCGCGACCATCAGCACGGGAGGCGCCGCAAAATGGGTCAGCACCCCGCCGATCGAGACATTGACGAACAACAGTCCGAGCGTCGCATAGGCCAGACGACGACTGATGCCGCGGTCGAAATAACGGCGCCGGAGCAACACCGCCAGCAGGGTCATCGCCGCGGGTTCCGTGATGAACGAGCCCAACAAGGGGCCGACGGACAGCGCCGCGGCATAAAAGGCGCCCGGCCCGCGGATCGGCAGCAACCGTCCGAGGGCGCCGATGATCTGTTCGGCCAGGGTCACCACCGGACGCGTCGCTGCCATCACCATGATGAACAGTACGAATTTCGGCTCGTCAAAGTTCAAACCCTCCACATACGCCACCGCCTCGTGGAACGATCCGCGGTTCAGGACGACGATTCCGCCGAACAACACCGCCGCCCAAACCCCGAACACCACTTCCGTCTCGGAGAGGAAATGCAGCACGGTCTCGGGAATCGACCCGTCCGGGTACCGCCTCGCCGCATGCGCGAACCGTTTCACCAGAAACGTGTGCAACACCGCCAGGGCGAACAGGACCGTCGCGAGTATTTGGACCGGATTCGGCGCCATCGGGGCATGGAGTTAACCGATCTGGCATCCCGGGGGAACGAGGAACCCGAAAAAACGCTTTCTCGCCGGCTCCGGATTCCCAAACTCCGCCCGCCATGAGTTCCACCACCTATCGCATCGCGGCCCTGGCCGGCGATGGCATCGGACCCGAGGTCATGCGGGAGGCCATCAAGGTCCTCCAAGCCGTCGGCACCCGTCACCATCTCACCTTCCAGATCACGGAGGCCCCGGTCGGCTGGGCGGGCATCGACGCCGCCGGGCAGGCCCTTCCCGACGCCACCCTCGATCTCTGCCGCCGCTCCGATGCCATCCTCTTTGGCTCCGTGGGACTGCCCGACCGTGACCCCACGATTCCGAAGGAACAACGTCCCGAACGCGCCGCCCTCCTCCGTATCCGCAAGGAATTCGGGCTCTTCGCGAACCTTCGTCCCGTCCACCTGCCCAAGGCCCTCAGCCATGCCTGCCCCCTCAAACCCGACCGGCAAGGGGACGGCATCGACATCCTCGTCGTCCGGGAACTGACCGGCGGTCTCTATTTTGGCCAACCCAAGAAAACCGAACTCATCACCGCCCCGGATCCGGTCGATGGCAACCTTCACGCGACGCACCGGGCGATCGACACGATGGTGTATACGACCCCGGAAATCGAACGCATCGCCCATGTGGCCTTCCGCGCCGCGCAACTCCGCCGTCGCAAGGTGACGAGCATCGACAAGGCAAACGTCTTGGAAAACGGGGTTCTGTGGCGCGAGGTGGTCACGCGCATTGCCCTCGGTTACCCCGACGTGGCGTTGGAGCACATGTTTGTGGACAACGGCGCGATGCAACTGGTCCTGCGGCCGACCCAATTCGACGTGTTGCTGTGCGAGAACCTGTTTGGCGACATCCTTAGCGACGAGGCGGCGGCGCTGGCGGGCTCACTCGGCATGCTCCCCAGCGCGAGCCTCGGCGCCACGAAGGACCAGACCACCTTCGGGCTTTATGAACCCGCCGGCGGCACCGCCCCCGACATCGCCGGCAAAAACCTCGCCAATCCGATCGCCCAGATCCTCTCGGTCAGCCTGATGCTCCGCTATAGCTTCGGTCTCCAGGAAGCGGCCGGAACGATTGACCGCGCCGTCGCCGCCGTCATCGACCAGGGCCTGCGCACCGGCGACATCTTCAATCCGGCGGATCCCGCCGCCCGTCGGGTGGGCACGCGTGAAATGGGCGACGCCATCGCCGCCGCAATCTGATCCGGGGTTCCCGTGGCCGCGCATGGAAATGCGCCCCTGTGGACTCAAGCCATCGTGCCGGCAGGAAAAACAATCCCTCCCAATCGGCCGATTTCCATCGGCCACTACGTGGAAGCGCACGGAAATGCGCCTCGTCCCCGATATGACCCTGTTGACCGTCCTGATCGGCCTTCGCGTCCGGGTCGCCACCGGATTCATCGCCGGGTGTCTGGCCGTCGCCGTGGCCGGGTGTGCGCACCGACCGGTGCTGCAACGCCATGAGTTCACGTCGATCCAGATGGCGATCCCCTTCCGGATCGTCCTGTATGCCGCGGACGGGACCGCCGCCACGAACGCCGCCAACGCCGCGTGGGCCCGGATCGCCGCACTCAACCGCAGCCTGAGCGACTATGACGCCGAATCGGAATTGAGCCGTTTCAGCGCCGGATCGCCCCATCGTGAATGGGTCCCGCTCTCGCCCGACCTCGCCCGTGTCCTCGTCGTCGCCCAACAACTTTCCGCGGCGTCCGACGGCGGTTTCGACGTGACGGTGGGACCTCTCACGCAATTGTGGCGGAGGGCCCGGCGACAACACCAACTCCCGGACCCGGAACTGCTCGCGACGGCCCGGGCCGCGGTTGGATGGTCCGCCCTTGAATTGAAACCCGCCGGCCCCGGAACGCCGGCACTGGGCCGATTGCTCCGGCCGGGAATGCGACTGGATCTCGGCGCGATCGCCAAGG
Source organism: Verrucomicrobiota bacterium (assembly GCA_025360495.1). Lineage (GTDB taxonomy): Bacteria > Verrucomicrobiota > Verrucomicrobiia > Limisphaerales > UBA9464 > UBA6176. Next base: position 28,705 of record JANYCC010000183.1, read on the forward strand.
GATACGCCCTCGACGCCGCGACGGAGGTTCTCCAAGCGCACGGAATCACCCGCAGCCTGGTCGCCGGCGCGGGCGACCTGGTGGTGACCGACCCGCCGCCCGGTCAACCCGGCTGGAAGATCGATGTCGCGCCGCTCGACTTCACCAACGCCCCACCCACGCGCCACGTCTGGCTCCGCCGCGCCAGCCTCTGTTGCTCGGGCGATCTGGTCCAACACGTCGAAATCGGGGGCGTCCGTTACTCGCACATTGTCGACCCACACACCGGGCTTGGCCTGACTGACCACAGCCTGGTTACGGTGATCGGATCCGACGGGATGACGACCGATGCCCTGGGGACGGCGATCAGCGTCGTGGGGCCGGTGCGGGGCCTCAAACTGGCCCGTCGCTATCATGCCGAAACGTTGATTGTGCGCCGTCCGGGCGACACGGTGGAAACCGTCGAGACCCCCGGATTCCGCCGCTGGGAAAACCCGGGGCGTTGAGGTTTATCGCACCCGGTTGGAGTCGTGGATCCCATCCACACCGGCGGGGGCCAACAGGTATTCCACCAGCGTTTCAAATTCCGCGTGCTGCAACCGCCTTAGGAAGACCACCTCGGGATCCGCGTCCTTCCGCCGGGCGACCGCCTCGCAGGCATCGACGAAGCCGAGCGGATCGACCGTGC
>JANYCC010000220.1 GCA_025360495.1 Verrucomicrobiota bacterium
CCCAATTCGGGCGCGGCGGCGGACAGCAGGCGGGCCACGCCGAACGCGCCCACCAAGCCGATGGCCGCGCCCAGGATTGCCAGTCGCAGCCCCTTCCCCAACACCAGCCAGAGTACATCGCGGACTTGGGCGCCCAACGCGATCCTTACGCCGATTTCCCCGGTCCGTTGCACCACGAAACCGGCGATCACGCCATAGATGCCGAGCCCCGCGAGCAGGAGCCCCAGTGCTGCGAACCCGCCCAATAACCGGCCGATCAGGGCGTAATTGGCCAGGTAGCGGTCGGTGGCGACACGCGCGGTCCCGGGCTCGTTCACCGGCAGGTCGGAATCCAATTCCGCCACGGCCTGCCGGAGGTTTTCCGCGGTGACGTTTCCCCGCACGGCGAGCGCCAGGTAACCCTGGGGCGCCTGCGCCAGGGGTCGGTAGGTCTGGAAACGCGTGTCCGGGTCGCGCAAATTCGCCGGGAACCGGACGTCGCTGACGACCCCCACGATTTCCTCCCATGCGTCCGGACCGCCGATGCGTTTGCCGAGCGGCGATTCGCCCGGCCAATAAGCGTTGGCCAGCGCCTGGCTGATGACGACGACCCGAGGGCTGCCGGGGGTGTCGCCGGTGTTGAAATCCCGTCCCGTCAACCGGTGCATCCTCAGGGTGTCGAAGTAACCGGGTGTCACCGCATTGAAGGCACGGAGGGGTTCCTGGCCTCGCGGTGGGACCGGCAGACCTTCGACAGCAAAAGTGAAGCTCGAATTGAAATCCCAGATTGGAATCTCCCTTGCGAGTGCAGCCCGCTGGACCCCCGGCATGGTCGCCAGCTTTTCTTTCAGCCGCTCCGCGAAGGCCAGTTGTGCGCCCTCCCCGGCATACTTGCTTTCCGGCAGGCTGACATGGCCGATCGTCAGCCCGTCCACCTGCCAGCCCGGATCGCGGAAAGTGAATCGGTCCAGGCCGCGGATGAACAGGCCCGCACCAGCGAGCAGGACCAGCGCGGCGGCCACCTCGGCGACGATGAGCCCGTGACGCATGCGGTGTTGCGACCGGTCGTCCGTGGTGCCCCGGGATCCCTGTTTCAGGGACTCATTCACATCCCTGCGCACGGCCAGCGAGGCCGGGAACAATCCGAAGGCCAGGCCCGTGAGAGTCGACAGGAGCAGGGCGAAACCCAGGACCTTCAGATTCAGGGGCAGCACCATTCCGGTGTCATCGCCGACAATGATCTGACGGCCCACCCATTCGTTTCCCCAGATCGCAAAGATCAGCCCGCACCCGCCCCCGAGAAACGAGATCAACAGACTCTCGGTCAGCAACTGTCGCAACAACCGGCCACGCGGTGCCCCCAACGCACCGCGGATCGCAAGTTCGCGCCGGCGCAGTGCGGTCCGGGCAAACTGCAGGTTCGCCAGGTTCGCACAGGCGATCAGCAAAACGAATGCCGTCAACCCGGTCGTCAGCCAGACGACCTTCCGGCCCGTGTCGTCCATTCCGGATTCCGCGAGGGGCAGGAGGCGCAATCCGGTCCGGGCATTGCTCGGCGGATAATCCCGGGCCAACCGTTCGCCGAGCGCCTCCATACCGGCACGGGCCTGGGCGAAGGAGATCCCCGGTTTGTAACGCCCGACCACCTGCAGCCAATTGTGATCCCGGTCCTGTCGCTGGTCATCGGTGAAGGCCAGCGGCCGCCAGACATCGATCGGACCCCAGAGCATCGGATCATGGAATCTCGCCGGCATCACCCCGATCACCGTGACCGTCTCCCCATCCAGACGGAGGGTGCGCCCCAGGATCTTCGGATCCCCCGCGAAACGCCGGAGCCAGAATCCATGGTTGAGGATCACGACCTGGTTCCGCCCGGGCCGGTCCTCATCGGCCGTGAACGTGCGGCCGAGTGCGGGGGCGATTCCCAGCAAGGGGAAGAGCTCGGCCGACGTGAGCATCCCGCGGAGTCGTTCGGCCGGTTGTCCTGGTTCCGCCAGGTTGAAGGGCTTCCAACTCAGCGCGGCCATGCCCTCGAGGACCTGGTTCTGGGCCCGATGATCCAGGAAGTTCGCGGTGGAATGGGGCCAACTCTGCGATTGGGGAGCCGTTCGGAACACCCGCACCAACCGGTCGGCATCCGGATAGGGCAACTGCCGCATCAGGGTTGCCTGGAGCGCGCTGAACATGGACGTGTTCACCCCGATGCCGAG
>JANYCC010000455.1 GCA_025360495.1 Verrucomicrobiota bacterium
CCAGCACCTCGGGGCGCAGCCGCAACCCGTTGCAGGCGTCGCACGGATGCAGCGTCATATAGGCCTTGAGCCGGTTGCGGGTGAATTCGCTTTCACTCTCCGCATAAAGGCGCACCAGGTTCGGCACCACCCCTTCAAACGGCTTCCGGACGCGGCTCACCTTGCCGGCGCGGGTGAAGCCGAACTCCACCTCGTCCGCACCCGTGCCGTTCAGGAGGCGTTCCCGGAATTCCGCCGGCAATGCCTGCCAGGCTGTGTCCATCGCCACCCCATAATGCGCCGCCACCCCTTTCAGCAGACCCTGATAATAGGTGACCATCCGCTTGCCTCCGAGTCTCCGGTAGGGCTGAACCGCGCCCTCTGCGAGGGTTTTCAACGGGTCCGGCACCACCAACGCCGGGTCAAACACCAGCTTTTGCCCCAGCCCCGAACAGACCGGGCACGCCCCCCGCGGTGAATTGAAGGAGAAATGCTGCGCGGTCGGCGTTTCAAACGAACGCCCCGTCGAGGGCGAATACATCCGTGTCGAATGCAGGGTCTCCTCCCACCCGGCCTTTTCCACGGCCACCAAGGCCGGCCGCGCCACGCTGACGACCGGAACCCCCAGCCCCGAACCCCGCGCCGTCCCATTGCCCCCATGGCCTCCGTTCACCACACCCAACCCGCCCGCACCCGCCGCCTCACCCGGCGCTTGGGATAACACCAGGACCCGGCCATCACCCCATTTCAACGCCGTCTCCATCGAGTCCGCCAACCGCGTGCGCACCCCCTCCGCCAGCACCAACCGGTCCACCACGACCTCGATCGTGTGACGTGCCTTGGGATCGAGTCGCACGGGTTTGCCGGCGGAGAATTCCACCATCTGCCCGTCGACCCGCGCCCGGACGAAACCCTCCCGCGCCAACCGTTCCAACACGTCCCGGAATTCGCCCCGTTGCTCATCCACCACCCGGGCCAGCAGCAGGATGCGCGAGCGCATTGGCAGCCCAAGCACCCGGTCCACGATCTCGGCCGGTGTCTGCGACCGCATCGCCACCCCGGTCTCCGGGTCGTGGGGTTGTCCCACGTGGGCATAAAGCAGCCGCAGATAGTCGTAAATCTCAGTCGTGGTCGCGATCGTCGAACGCGGATTGGCGGTGCTGGTCCGCTGTTCGATGGCGATGGCGGGCGACAATCCCTCGATGTGGTCGACCTCGGGTTTCTGCATCTGGTCGAGGAACTGCCGGGCATAGGCCGAGAGCGATTCCACGTATTTGCGCTGTCCCTCCGCGAAGAGGGTGTCGAAGGCCAGCGACGACTTGCCCGAGCCGCTGGGCCCGGTGAACACCACCAGCCGATCCCGCGGAACCTCCAGGGTGAGGTTCTTCAGGTTATGCTGGCGCGCACCGACGATGCGGATGACTGGACGCGACACGCCCCAAGGGAACCACAACCGGGGCGGCCCATGCGAGCCGCTTCCTCCCGGTTCAACTAGCGATCGAACATCAGCATGAGGTAGGCGCCAAAGAGCAGCAGATGGACACAGCCGAGCAGCACATTCGTCCGTGGCAGGGAGAAGGTGAGGATGCTGGTGACCAGGGAGAGCACCAGCATCACCGTGGACACCGCGTCCAACCCGAGCACCAGCACCCGCCCCGTGGCGAGGGACACCGCGATCACCAAGGGGATTGTCAACCCGATCGAGGCCAGCACCGACCCGAGCAGGATGTTGACCGAACGCTGGAGACGGTTGGACAGGGCGGCGCGGATGGCGGCGATGGACTCCGGGGTGAGCACCAGCACCGCCATGATGAACCCGCCCAGTGCGGGCGGCGCCTCGAACCGGATCACAACCGCGTCCAGCGGCGCGGCCATCTGCTTGGCCAGAAGGACGAGCGGCAGTCCGTAAATCGCCAGCATCAGGGCGTGGAAAAACGTCGAGCGCGAGGAATCCTGCGAAGGCTCCGCCATGGTGACACCGACCGCATCCGCCGCTTCCCCGGCCAGGATGAAAAAGCCGCGATGCCGCCGGTTTTGGACATAGAGGAAGGTGGCATAGATGGCGACCGACATCACCGAGAGGAACACCATTTGAAACACCGAAAGCATCGGGCCCGGCGTCGCGCGCGTATAATTCGGCAGGACCAACCCGAGCACCGTGAGCGGGAGGATCATCACCAGGAAGGCGTTGGCGCTTTGGAGATTGTAGGGCTGTTCGCCGTGTCGCCATCCGCCCAGCAACAGCGCGACTCCGAGGAAGCCGTTGAGCACCAGCATGACCACCGCAAACATCGTGTCGCGGGCGAGCGTCGGCTTTTCCGCGCCGGTGGACATCACGAACGCCACCATGACCACCTCCAGACCGGTGATCGCGAGCGTGAGGAGCAGCGTGCCCGCCGGTTCGCCCAACCGGTGCGCCAGCACGTCGGCATGACGCACGATCGCCACCGCCGCCGCCAGGATCACCCCGCAAAGGATCGACAGCCACACGATCAACACCACGGGCTGCGCCGACGCGGAGGCAATCCAATCCTTGCCCAGCAACGCCAGCGCCAGCGTGAGGATCGCCAGGGCAAGCGGCCATTCGCGCCACCATGGTTCCCGGGTCTGGCCTTTCGCCACGCTCACAAACGCTCCTCCAGCCGGACGATCACGTGGGCGGGTGCGCTGGCGGGAATTTTCCACCGCCCGGGTCGGGGGTTCGATCCGGGGGCGCGTCCGGTGCGGAGATGCGGGAAGGAATCCATGGGCAAAAGGTCTGATGAACCGAGCCAGTTCGCCCCGTATCCTGAAGCCAAGACCTGGCGATGGCGACGATGGAGTCAGGTCATCCTTCGGGGAGGGCGCATCTTTGAGACGTGGGTAAAACGGGCCCGGAAATTGAACAACAAAGGGTGCCAAGGGTGCCAAGTCCACGAAGCCCTTGAACGATTGGAGCCGTGGAAATGCACCGTGTGCACGCCGTCGTGGGGGAGGATGTTCTTTTTATTGAGGAGACGTTGCCGCGCCCTTTGCGCCCTTTGCTGTTCAAAATCCCGGCGGTCTTCCCACCCACAACCCGAAGATGCGCCCGTGACCGCCGACGGCCCGAGTGACGCCTTGCATTTGGCGGCCTGTCGCGTTCCCCTCGGCGCCATCCTTATGTCGCACCATCGCTTCTTTGGGTTCGTCGCCAGTCTCGCCCTCTCCACCGCCGCCCTCGCCGCCGGGTTCTCCATCAAGGACGGCGACCGCGTGGTCTTCCTCGGGGACAGCATCACCGAACAACGCCTCTACACCACCTACATCGAGGCCTACGCCCTGACGCGGCATCCGGATTGGAAGCTGACCTTCCGCAATGTCGGGTGGGGCGGTGACACGGCGTGGCTGCGGCAGCGGGCGCATCCGCCGGAAGACAAGCTGTTCGCCGCCGAGGAGGACGCCCAACAGAAGATGGTGGAGGATTCCGTCGGACGCGGCCTTTCGCGGGACGTGCTGCCGTTGCAACCGACGTTTGTGACGGTGAAGTTCGGGATGAACGATCATTCCTATCAGGCGTTCCGCCCCGACATTTTCCGCGCCTATGCCCGCAGCCAGGCGGAGATCGCCAAGGTGCTCGCGAAGGGCGGGACCCGCGTCGCCTTCCTCACGCCCCAACCGATCGAGGACAAACGGCCGGACCCCGACCAGGACGTGAAGAACCAGTCCCTGCGGAAATTCTCCGACGGGTTGAAGGATGTCGCGGCGAAGAATGGCGCCCAATTCGTGGACCAGTTCGATCCGTACCTGAAAGTGATGATGGACGAGCGTGCGAAGGATCCGAAAGCGTTCATCGGCGGGGGTGATGCCGTCCATCCCGGACCCGCCGGACACACGATCATGGCGTGGGCGGTCCTGAAGGGTCTCGGGGCGCCAGCCCTGGTCTCCCATGCGGAGATCAATGCCACGGCAAAAACCTCCTCGGGCGAAGGATGCCGCGTGGAACATCTCACGGTGGCGGATGGCCGGATTGGATTTGACCGTTTGGACGACGCCTTGCCGATGCCGATCGATCCCCGGGCCGAGGCCGCCCTGAAGCTGGCCCCGATCTTGGACGATCTGAGCCGGTATGAATTGCGGGTGACAGGCCTTCCGGATGGCACGTATGAGATCACCATCGACGGGGAGGTGGCGGCCAAGGTCGGCGCGGAAGCCCTGGCCAAGGGACAGAACCTCTCGAATGCCACCGGCCCGGTGACCAAGCAGGCGCGGGAAGTCCTGGCCCTGGTCTTCCATAAGAACGAACTGTTCTTCAACCGTTGGCGCAATGTGCAACTCTTCTCCTTCCCCGGTTGGGCCAACGGGCCGGAAGTCGAAGCGCGCCGGATGTCCGAAGTGAAGCACCTCGACGACGAGATCACCGCCGAGGAAGTCAAGATTGACGCGGCCCGCAAACCGAAAACACACCACTTCGAGGTCCGGCCCGCGACACCCTGACCCGGGGCTCTAAGCGAATGAGGCAATTCAAATCCATCTCACCGATTGGCAAAGGGGATCCGAATGCCATTCCGGTCCGGGAGATCCTTCTACATCGACGTGGCGGACATCGAAACCCTCCGACGTGAATTCGAGGCCAAAGGGGGCAAGCCGGGGGCCCCTGAGATTCAGCGATACCAAGGTAAGGATTATCGCCTCTTTTTCCTCAGAGAGTGTGACATCATGGATTTGCACGACGGCTACTGTTTCTGTTTTGGGCAGCCCGCTTGAAAGGATGCATGAACCTGTGAATTCCTTCCCTTCAGCTCAGGTCGACGGCCTCCACCCGCGATTGCCCGGGAGATTGCCCGGGAGATTCCTCGCCACCGTCGCCGCCGCTCTGTTTTTGCCCCTGCTCCTGCTCTTCCCTGCCCGCCTCGCCGCCGGTCCCTGCGTCCCACCTCCCGATGGTGCCGTCGCCTGGTGGGGCTTCGATGAGGCCGCCGGTGATACGGCCGTTGATCGCGCCGGCGGCCACGGCGGGGTTCTTGAAAACCAACCCCTGCGGATCAATGGCCTCGTCCATGGCGGACTGCATTTCACCGGCCACAATTGGGTCACCGTCCCCGACAGCGCCGATTGGACCCTCGGTTCCGCCGACTTCACCATTGAATTGTGGGCCTCGTTCGACACGGCGGACAGCGGGTCGGTCGGCGAACCTGGACACATCTTCATCGGTTGCGACGAGGGGCCCAGCACCCGCAACAAATGGTTTTTCGCCTGGGGCGGCGGCGTCCTGAATTTCCACGTAAATGGACCCGGTGTCGGCGCCCAATTCTTCCCACTGGTCCCATTTTCACCGGTCGTCGGTGCCTGGTACCATCTCGCGATCGTCCGCAGCGGAACGACCTTCACGATTTATATAAATGGGGTCGCCGCCGGCTCGTCCGAGAATGCCGTGGTCATCCCCGATCCCAACGCACCCCTGACCCTCGGGCAGGCCGAGCAGATCGGGTTCGTCCATGGTTCCCTCGACGAGGTCAGCCTTTATCATCGCGCCCTTTCCAGTTCCGACATCGCGGCGATCCACGGCGCCGGTGCCGCGGGAAAATGCACTCCGCTCGCCCTCCGCCCCAACCATGGCGGCGTCGATCATACTGTCACCACACGAGTCGAAACCCCGGGTCCCGCGGCCGTCACCCGGGTCTCGCTCCGACGGACCGGCCACCCGGAGGTCGTGGGTCCGATCGTCGGGACGGATTCCGACGGAACCGCCGTCACTGCCCGTTTCGATCTCACCGGCGTCGCCCTCGGGCTCTGGGACGTGACCCTGCTGCTGGCCGATGGGAGCCAACCCGTGCTGCGGGACGGTTTCCGCGTGGAACCCGTGGTGGCGCCCCTTTATCTCTGCCATTTCGTCGCCCTGCCGGTGATCCGCCGGGGCGTGGCCCAGGTGCAGTGGATCGCGGTGGAAAACCACGGCAATGTCGACGGCGGCGACGTCCATTTTTTCCTCGGAGTGCCGGCGGGTGTGGGTTTTCGCACCGGTGATTCGGGCGAGTTCACCGCGGCGGTTCGCGACACCGTGATCCATTATGTCGTGGGACGGAATGGCGCCCTCGACACGCGTCTGATCCCGCTGGCGTTGCGGGTCGACGGGGATCCCGGCTGCTTCCTTCTCGCCTGCGCCACGTCGCCCACGCCCGAGGGTTTGCACCTCCCCGTGGATCCGGGTGGCGATCTGGATCTTGTCGAAACCGTGATGGCGGGCGACGTGCCGGAATTCGACCAATGGTTCGCGACCGAGTCACTGCGGTTCCAGAAATGCCCGGTGCAATCCTACGATCCCAATGAAAAGGCCGGCCCGTCGGGCTTCGGCCCGAATCGCCTGATCGCCTCCGGAGAACCACTCGGGTATTCGGTCCGGTTTGAGAACCAGGCTTCCGCCACCGCCGCCGCCCGCGAGGTGCTCGTCCAGGACCGCCTCGACCCGGCGGTGTTCGACCTCGACAGCTTCGAACTCGGCCCGGTGGATTTCGGATCGCACCGGATCGTCCCGCCCTCGCATGCGCAGACGCTGGCCGCGGGCGTGGATCTCGGCGGCGGACAGAACTTCACCGTGCGCATCACCGCAGGGCTCGACCACGAGACCGGCCTGGCCACGTGGCGGTTTGCGACGGTGGACACGCGCACCGGTTTGCCGCCCGACGATCCCGCCGCCGGTTTCCTGCCGCCCAACCAGAGTCCACCGCAGGGCGAGGGGGGCGTGCTGTATTCCATCCGCACCCTCGCTTCCGTGGCCGACGGCGTGTTGGTGACCAACGCAGCCCAGATCGTTTTCGACACCAATCCACCCATCCCCACCGGGACCCGGACGAATACATTATATAATCACCCGCCCGATGCGCATGTCGCCCCGCTGGCCCCGGTCCAGCCGATGGCGACGTTCCCGGTCGCCTGGTCCCCCACCGGCGATCCCTCCGCGATCCGCACCTACAATGTCTATGTCGCCACCAATGGCGGCGATCCGGCCCTCTGGCTGGAAAACACCGCCGACACCACAGCCCCCTTCACCGGAACGGATCAATCCGCCTATGCGTTCTATGTCACCGCCGCGGATTTCCTTGGGAGCATCCAGCCGCTTCCGTCCGCGCCCGATGCCCGGACCACGGTGGTGACCACGCTGCGGTTCCAACGGGTTGAGAGCACCGGCAGCGGCGTCCGGCTCACCTGGCTGGGCTTGTCCGGGACCACGTACAGGATCGAGGGGACGACCCGGCTCGGCGTCGATCCTTGGGGGCCGGTGGTCGACGTGCCCTCACCCGGCGCCACGACGACCACGTTGTTGCCGCGCGACGCCGACGCGCAGTTCTACCGACTCCGCGCCTTGTGAGGATCTCACTTCTTCAGGTACGCCACCACGTCGGCGATGGCCTGTGCGTCCAAACCCAGCGATTCGGGCGGGTACATCAGCGAAATCGGAAGTTTCTTCACCGACGCGATGCGCGACTGGGGCACGGTCTGGATCAGGCCACCCATGCATTTTATGAGCAGCGGATCCCCGGTGGAAAGCACCATGCCCGTGATGATGAGCCCGTCCTTGGTCTTCACTTCGCTCCCCTCGAACCCGTGGGAGATCGTGGCCGAGGGTTGGGCGATGGCCTGGATGAGGACCTCACGGACCTGCTGCCGGCCAAATGTCGTGAGATCCGGGCCGAAATCGACGCCGTTCTTCCCGATCCGATGACAGATCTGACAGGCGGATTCGGCCACCTTCTGGCCCCGTTGCACGTCGCCTTCCAAGCGGAAGATCTCCGCCGGCGACGGAAGCTTGGGCGCGTCCTTGGGAACCGGTGGCATCTCCACGGCGAGAAGTTCCACCTTGTCCGGATCATATAATCCCAAGGCCTTCATCCCGCCCTCGACATCGTACGGTTTCCAGTCGTTGTTCTTGCGGTTCAGAAGCCACCACTTGGCGACGTCTTGGAATGGGAAATCCTTGGTGTTGGCCAACTGGATCATCGCCCCGGCGGCTTCCCGGCTCGGCACGAAGGCCAGCGCGGTGAGCATGAGCTTGCGCTGTTCCTTCGTGAGTCCCGGCGACAGGGCGCGGGATTTGAAATCGGCCACCGCCACGGCCGGATGCAGGCGCCACGCCAGCCACGCAAAAGCCTCCGTCCACGATTCCGCCGCCCCGCCCAACGCGGGGACCAAGGCCGAATAAACCTCCGCTTCCCGCCCGGTGCTGCCCAGGCCCACGGCTTCGAGATAGGCGCGATCCTTGCCGTCAAACCCGCGGGCCAACTTCACCAGCAGGCCCACCGCCACGCCCGTCGGCAGGTCCCGACATGTGAACGCCACCTCCCGGCGCACCGCGGGCGAGGGGTCCCCCACCATGCGCGTGGCCAGGCCGGCGATATCCCCGCCGACAAAGCGCAGGGCCCGATAGGCGACCAATCGCTTCATCGGATCCGGGGAACCGAGCAACGGGGTGACTTTCGCACGGCCGGTCTTGCCCATCTGGGCGAGCAACCACATGGCGCGGGCGGCCAGCAGCGGGTTCCGGTCCGCGAGCAGGGCCGCGACCGACGGCACCGCCTTTTCGCCCTGCGCCCGAAGCCGGACGAAACCGCTGTTGCGCACGTTCACCGCCGGGCTCTTTAACGCCGCAATCTGGCCCGCCGTGGTGTTCAGGTCGTGCTTCGAGATGCGCGGGACAAATCCCTTGGGCGCGATCCTATAAATGGCGCCGCTATAATGATCGTCCCGCGTCGCGTGACCGCCCACGCCGGGGTCGAACCAATCGGCGACATAAATGGCGCCGTCGGGGCCCACGCAGACGTCACTGGGACGGAACATCGTCTTGAGTTCCCCGGTCGGCCTGCCGCCCAGAAAGTCGGAGCCGGCCCATTCCCGCTCCTTGTTCGACGTGAGGAAATCAAATCGTTCAAGTTTGAACCCGGCGCCCTCGGGCCGCGGCAGGTAACCGAAGACCACGTTCTTGCCGGCCTCGCAGGCGAGCAACAAACCCCGCCATTTCTCGTCGAGCGCTCCATTCTCATAGAACGCAACGCCCGTCGGGGAACCGCCGCCATAAACATCCCCGGCGGGCATGGTGCCGGGATCTTCCTGTCGCCACTCGGCGGTCGGGGTGTCCTGCCCGGGACGCCGGTCCGCCTCCCAGGCCCGCAGCCCATCCGCGGAAGCGAACCCGGCATTGCCCCCTTCCATGACCGCCGTGATGCGGCACGCCGGGGGATCATCATTGTCGCTTTGGAAAATGTCGCCCAACGAGGTCACCGTCTGCTCATAACTGTTGCGATAATTATGCCCGAGGATCTTCACGCCCGTGCCGTCCGGGTTCATCCGCGCCGTGAATCCCCCGATCCATACATTGCCGTCGTCGCTCCTCTGGCCGGCGATCTCCTGCAACATATAGGGACTGCCCATGCGGAAGGTCTTCCCGGACCGGTCCGTGAACTTCGCGCCCGTGTTGCCCTGGTTCCAATACCACTGCCCATCCGGTCCCGCCGTGAGGCTGTGCAGGCTGTGATCGTGCTGGCGTCCGTTGAATCCGGTGAGCAACACCTCGCGCCGATCCACGGCCGCGTCGAAACGCCCGTCCCGGTTCACATCCGTGTAAACAATCAGGTCCGGAGACTGCGAAACCACCACCTGGTCCCCCAGGACCGCCACTCCCAACGGCGCCGCCATCGCCCGCTCCTGCACGAAAACCGTGGACTTGTCCGCCCGCCCGGAACCCGTGGTGTCTTCCAAAATCACGATCCGATCCCCTTCCGGACGACGGCCCGCTTTCCCCCGGTAATTGACGCCCTCGGCCACATAAAGGCGGCCCCGCTCGTCAAAATCGATGTTCGTCGGATTGAACAGCAACGGGGACGCGGCCCACACGGTGACTTCCAAGCCCTCCGGGACGGTGAACAATTCCGGCGGCACCAAAGCCGGACCCTCGATCAGGGCGACGGCAGCGGGGGCGGGCGCGCGCGGAATGGCAGCCGGCTTCTGGGTATAAACTTGGAAACGAACCGCGGCGTCGCTGGGTTGGCCGCCCCGGATCATCCCGCCATCATCAATTGCCACCCGCGCTTGGAACCGGGCCACCCCCGCCGGCAACGCATACGCGATGATCGAGGCCGCATGGGTGCCGATGCCTTGCGAATAGGTCTTCCCGTCCACCAAAAGCGGTCCGCTGCCCGTCGCCTTGCCCACGCGCACCTCATCAAAACCCGCCTCGGCCGATCGCCACGGGACCGTCGTGAGATCCTTCCTGGTGCCGTCGGCCATCACGAGTTGGGGTTCGATCCAATCGGACCAGTCGCAACTGATCGATCCCTCGTCGGAAACCACCAGGTATAATTCCCGGGCCCCGTTCAACGCGACATCCACGTCCACCAACCGGGGCGTGGATTTGCTGGTCAGCACCGTGGTTTGGAAAACCGGTTTCGGCGCGGCAGGAACGGACACACTGGCGGGCGTCCCGGGCGGGGCCGGGTCGGCGGCGGACGCCGTCAACGCGAGCGCCAGTGAAATCACGAGGCTGGGGATCCGTGGGGCGGGGATGGGGCGATGCATCATGGTGAACTCGGCCGCATCCTAGAAAACTGACGCCCGCATGCACCCGGAAAAAAAGTGGGAGCGGACGGCAGGACGCTGAAATGAAGCTCGAATGAAGTGGAAGCGAGTCTCCGGCCCCCGTCGCCCACCCGCGACCCTCCCGCCGGCCGGATTCAAACTTTCCCTTGCCCGTCTTCTATTTTCAGTAAATACTGAAAATAGGAAATGAAAACGGACCCTTCCGAAACCTCCGGGATCCCCACGGCCGAGCAGGTCCGGCTCGACACCGCGCGGGATGCCTTCGTGTCCCAATGGGGCACCATCGGGAGCGCTTGGGGGATCAACCGCACCATGGCGCAGATCCACGCCCTGTTGCTCATCCGGCCGGAACCCCTGACCACCGACCAGGTCATGGGGGAACTCCGGATCAGCCGCGGCAACGCCCACACCAACCTGCGCGAACTGGCCGGCTGGGGACTGGTCCGCGGGGTCATCCGGAAAGGGGAAAGGAAGGAGTATTTCGAAGCCGAAAAGGACGTTTGGAAAATGTTCTGCATCATCATCCGTGAACGCAAACGCCGCGAGATCCGCCCGGCGATCAATGTCCTCAAGGATTGCATCGAGCGTGCCGACGGACTCAAATCCCCCGAAGCCCTCGCCTTCACCCGCCAGGCCCGGGCGCTCAGCGAATTCATGGAGATGGCCGACGGCGTCCTCAGCAAGGTCGTCCGCTCCGAACGGAACAGCATCATCCCCTGGGCGCTCCGGTTCCTAAAATGATCGGCCCCCTTTTTTTGAAGCTATCTTTCATTAAATACTGAAAACACAGAAACAATTGGAAAAGAAAGTGATTCCATGAACTACATCGTTGGCACCTACGCCCTCTACCTCGCGATCAGCATCGCCCTCACCGTCTGGGTGGCGCGGACGCTCCATAAGAACGGACGGTTGTTCCTCGTCGATGCCTTCCATGGCAACGAGGCCCTGGCCGATTCGATCAACCACCTGCTGGTGGTCGGCTTCTACCTCATCAATGTCGGATACGTCACGCTCGCGCTGAAATACGGCGACAAGGCCGCCAACCTCCAGGAATTGCTGGAGGCGCTCAGCACCAAGATCGGCGCCGTGTTGCTGATCCTCGGGGCGATGCACTTCTTCAACCTCGGCGTTTTCAGCAAGATGCGGAGACGTGCCCTCCTCCAGGGCGCCCCGCCGCCGCTCCCGACCCCGGTACGGGCACTCGTCACCGGCTGAACCACGGCAGGGGGGTTCGGCCGATCTCCCCTCTCCGAACCCCGATCTCCCATCTCCGCACCCCGAACCCCGATCTCCGATCTCCGAGATCCCCCGATCTCCGATCTTCCCTCCC
>JANYCC010000306.1 GCA_025360495.1 Verrucomicrobiota bacterium
GGGTTTTCCTACCCGCCTTCCCATGATGCCCAGATGCGCCCGTCCGCTCCCACATTGGACATTTTTGCTGCCCTCGGCCCGCGGCACGGTTAGGATGATCGCCTTTCAGTCCGCAGCTGAAACGTTCAATCCAGAGAGCATCCATCGTGGCTTCACATCAACTGGTCGACATCCGGAACGGGCGCATCGCGAAGGCGGTTTCCGCACGTTCATTGGGGCTCAACCCTTATCCGTCCCGCAGCCGTCGGACGCATTATGTCCAGGCGATCCTGGATCAGTTCGCCAGCCTCGAGGGCCAGACGGTCACGGTGGCGGGCCGGCTGATGTCCTGGCGCAAACAGGGCGCCCTGGCCTTCGCCCACGTCCAGGATCAGACCGGCAAGCTCCAATTGTTCCTCCGCCGCAACGGGGTCCAACCGACCGATGCCAAGGACGGCAGCCTCGGCTATGCGGAGACCCATCTGCTGGATCTGGGGGACATCATCGAGGCGACCGGCCAGGTGATGCGGACCGATCGCGGGGAGATCTCGGTCATGGTGTCGCAACTGCGCCTGCTCACCAAGGCGATCCGGCCGCTGCCCGACCAATGGTCCGGGTTGAAGGACCGCGAACAGGTGCTGCGCAAGCGGTACTTGGACACGATCCTGGAACCGAGCTCTTTCGACCGTTATGCGGTCGTCTGCAAAATGGTGGCGGCGATCCGCTCCTTCCTGAACGGTCGCGGCTTCCTGGAATTCCAGACCCCGGTCCTCCAACCCCAATACGGGGGCGGGACTGCCAAGCCCTTCAAGACCCACGTCAACGCGCTCGGATGCGAGATGTACCTGGCCATCTCCCACGAACTCTACCTGAAGCGGTTGATCGTCGGCGGCTACGACAAGGTCTACACCATCGGACGTTATTTCCGAAACGAGGGGATCGACCGCAGTCATCATCCGGAGTTCTCCATGGTCGAGACCATGACGGCCTATGAGAACTATGAGTATAACATGGACCTCATCGAGGCCATGTTCCGCCATGTGGCCGTCAGCGTCTTTGGCAAGACGGAATTCACGGTCCGCGGCCATGTCATCGATTTCGGCATGCCATGGCGCCGGGTGAGCATGTCGGAGGCGGTGCGGGAGAAGATCGGGGCGGATTTCCGGGCCTGCCAGACGCTGGACGAGGCCAATGCCCTGCTGTCCGCCGCCGGGATCCATGAACCGCAACCCAGCATCGGCGAAGCCCTGGTCAAGGCGTTCGAGGTCTTTGTCGAAAAGGAACTGATCCAACCCACGCTCGTCCACGGCCATCCGATTGAGATTTCCCCATTGGCGAAGCCGTTGCCGGACGACCCCCGTTTCGTCGAACGGTTCGAGATCTTCATCGCCGGGATGGAGTGCGGCGACAATTGGTCCGAGCAGAACGATCCGGTCCAGCTGCTGGCCACGTGGCGGAAAGCCTATCGCGCCGATGAACGGGACGCGGGCACCTTCCACACCCTGGACTTCGATTTCATCGAGGCGATGGAGTATGGGATGCCACCGACCACGGGCATCGGGCCGGGGATTGAGCGGATGGTGATGATCTTCACCGGGCAGGAGAACATCGACGACGTGATCTTCTTCCCGTTGATGCGACCGGCGATCTCCCCGCTGAACGCGGAGGTTTACGGCATCCAGGATCCGGTCGTGGCCCCGGTGGAGGATCTCGCGCTGTCGTTCGAGGAGTTCGAATCCCTGTGCAAGGAGGGCCTTCTCAAGCCGCATTCCCATCATCTCACCGCCAAACCCCACGTGCGGGTGTGGAGCGTCGCGCCCGCGCCCGGCGGATCACGGGCTTCCGGCCACATCGAGATCGAAGGCTTCCTCGCCAACAGCGTCCTGCGCCTGGCGGGCTATAAGATCCAATCGGCGGAGGTGTTGTCGGAAGCGGACGCGAAGAAGAGAATCCTGGAATTGCTGGAACAATCCCTGGCGCGCTTCTTCCGGGACACTTTCCCGGAACATCGTCTGACCGTCGCGCCCGCAACCGTCCTGCAGGCCGCCTGACCCGGCACAACCGAACCGGGCGAGGGCTGGTTTCAATCCGTGTGTTTCGTGCGTTTCGTGGGCAATCCTCTTTCAGCGTCCCAGTCTGATTTGTCCTCGTGAAATCCGCGGTTTCAAAACCCGGAGCCGGGCTGCGGAGTCCCACCCCGGAGGCGATTGCGGCCTTCCTGCTGGCTTGGTTCCCAACCGCCGCCCGTGACCTGCCCTGGCGGCGCACGACCGATCCCTATGCGGTCTGGATCTCGGAGATCATGTTGCAACAGACGCAGGTGAAAACCGTGATCCCGTACTGGGAACGCTGGCTCCGGGAACTGCCCACGGTCGCCGACCTCGCCGGTGCCGCCGAGGATCGCGTGCTCAAACTCTGGGAGGGCCTCGGTTATTATTCCCGCGCCCGCAATCTCCGGCGGGCTGCCCGCGCGATCCTGGACTGCCCCGACGCCAGTTTCCCCCGCGATTCCACCACCTTGCAGGAACTGCCCGGCGTGGGTCCGTACACTGCCGGCGCCATTGCCTCGATCGCTTTCAACCAACCCGCCCCAATCCTCGACGGGAATGTCATCCGGGTGCTCACGCGCCTGTTCGCCCTCGGGGGTGACCCGCGTTCGCGCGACCTCAATCGTCGCCTTTGGGAACTCGCGGGCGAAGTGGTCCTGGCCGCATCCACGTCGCCGGTGGTGGACCCGGCGCCGGGTTCACTTATGCGGTTCGCGGGCAATAGTTCCCTGTTGAACCAGGCATTGATGGAACTGGGCGCCACCGTTTGCACGCCCAGCCAACCCGCCTGCCAGAAGTGTCCGCTTCAGGTCCTGTGCCTGGCCCATGCCCGCGGCCACACCCTTCGATACCCGGCCACCGCCGCCCGCCCGGCTTCCCTCCCGCGACGTTTCACCACCGTCCTCTGGGATCATCGTGGCCGTTGGCTCGTACGCCGCCGCGCTCCCGGCGACGTCAATGCCGGGTTCTGGGAGTTTCCCAACGAGGAACTCAGCGCAGAGGCCGACCCGGCGGCCGCCCTCGCGCATTGGTTGGGCGTGCCGGTCTCGAAATTCGTTCCGGACGGCCGGATCCGACACACCATCACCTGCCATCGGATCACCCAGGAAATCTTCCGCCTCACCCATCCCCGCGGGATTTCCCTGCCGGCTGACGAAACCCGCTGGGCGACCCCCGCCGAACTGGCGGAATTGCCACTGACCGCCACCCATCGACGACTGGCCCGGCGTCTTGCGGGCTGATCGCCGTCCGATCGGGTTGCACATCCCGGACGCATCCATAGTCTCCCGGCACCAATGAACAGTTCGCAGGCCCAGCGCGTGGCCGAGGATCCCTGGAGGGTCTTCAAGATCATGGCGGAGTTCGTCGACTCCTTCGACACCCTATCCCGTCTCGGCCCCGCCGTGACCGTGTTCGGATCCGCCCGGACGAAGTCCGACGATCCCATCTATAAGGCGACCCAGGAGGTCACGCTGGGTCTGGCGAAGGAGGGATTCGCGGTGGTGACGGGCGGCGGACCGGGCATCATGGAGGCGGCCAACCGGGGCGCGGCGCAGGGCCGGGGCCCGAGCGTCGGCCTCAACATCGAGCTGCCTTTCGAGCAAAAAGGGAACAAATACGCGAACATACAGGTGAACTTCCATTATTTCTTCAGCCGCAAGGTTTGCCTGGTGAAGTATAGCATGGGCTTCATTTATATGCCCGGCGGCTTTGGAACCTTGGATGAAATGTTCGAGGTGCTGACCCTGGTCCAGACCCAGCGCATTCCCGCCTTCCCCATCATCCTGTACGGCTCGGAATTCTGGACCGGCCTCCTCGCCTGGGTCCGGGCCCAGATGGAACCCCGCAAGCTTGTGTCGGACGGGGACCTCGATTTCCTGAAGATCGTCGACACCCCGGCCCAGGCGATCGAGATCCTCAAGGATTACCGTCGCAGCGTGGGGGTTCCCGAGACGGTGCCCGCCGCCTTCCGCTGAGTCCCAACCAATGCACCACGAAACCCTGTTGGCGAACGGTCTCCGCATCGTCACCGCCGAACTCCCCCACATGGCGTCCGTCGCCCTCGGGGTCTGGGTCGGGGTCGGCGGGCGGCAGGAACCGGCCCGATTGTCGGGGGTCTCGCACTTCATCGAGCATCTCCTGTTCAAGGGGACGCAACGTCGCACGGCCGGCCAGATTTCCGAGGCCGTCGAAGGGATTGGCGGTTATCTCAACGCCTTCACCGACGAAGAGCACACCTGCTTTTATGCCCGGGCGCACGCCGGCCGGTTGCCCGATCTGCTCGATGTGCTGCTCGACATGTTCCTGGCGTCGCGCCTCGATCCCGCCGAGATTGACAAGGAACGGACTGTGATCCTGGAAGAACTGGCGATGTACCGCGACCAACCGGCGGACCACGTGCAGGACCTCCTCAACGCGCTCCAATTCCCGCGCGACCCGCTCGGTCGCCCGGTCATCGGGACCCGCGCCACGCTGCGCCGGATGCAACGCGACGATTTCGCCCGCTATCTCGGCACCCATTATGTCACCGGGGCCACCGTGATCGCCGCCGCCGGCAATGTGCGCCACCAAGACCTGGTCCGACGGGTCCGGCGCCTGTCCCGGCATTTCCGACCGGGCGAGCGACCGCCGGTCCCGGCCGTCCGTCCCCCGCGCGGCCGACCCGCGGTGCATCTCCACAGCAAGGCGGCGGAGCAGACGAATTTCGCGCTGGGCGTGCGCACCGCCTCGCGGCACGACCCGCGGCGGGCCGCACTCCGACTGCTCAACGTCATCCTGGGAGAGAACATGAGTTCGCGACTCTTTCAGGTGGTGCGCGAGGAACACGGGCTCACCTATAACATCCAGAGCACCCTCACCACCTGGGCCGACACGGGGGACATCGTGATCGCGGCCGGATTGGAGACCCGGGAACTGGAGAAGACGCTGAAGCTGATCCTGCGGGAATTGAACCGTCTCCGCGAAAAGGCACCTTCCGCGGGCGAGCTCCGCCGGGCGCGGGATTATGTCCTGGGGCAATTCGATCTCAGCCTGGAAGGCACCGAATCCCACATGATGTGGCTCGGCGAACAGTGGCTCAATTATGGCCGCGCCATCCCCCCCGACGAAATCCGACGACGGGTTTCCGCTGTGACCGCCGCCGAGATCTGCGCCGCCGCCCGTGATTTTTTCGGGCCCGCCCAGCGTTCGCTCGCCTTGGTGAGTCCGCGCCGGAACGACCGTGGTTTGGAGACGATCGTGTCGGCCTGACGGAATTCAGGTGATCGCCCGCACGGCCCACCGCAATTTCGCGGAAGCGGAGCGCGGGTTCGACCTCATTTCCTCCGGTCCCGACCGGATGACATCCGCTGCGATCTCGGAATACAACCCGAGCGCCGCACCGTCCCGGAACGCATGTTTGACCCGCCGATCCTCGCCGCTGTGAAACGTCAGCACCGCGACCCGGCCACCGGGACGGAGACAGGAAGGCAGGTTGCGCAACCAGGTGTCCAAGGCGCTGAATTCATCGTTCACGGCGATCCGCAGGGCTTGGAACACGCGTCGCAGGCAGGCGTCCTGTTCGTCGCGGGCCACCGCCACCAGGACTGTCCGCACGACGTCGGCCAACTGCCGGGTGCGCACCAGCGGCGACACGGTCCGGGCCGCCACCAAGCCCGCGGCCAATTTGTCCGCCCGCGGTTCATCCGCGTAGTCCTTCAGTGCCGTCGCCAACCTGGATACAGTCGCTTTTCCCAGCCAGTCCGCCGCTGAGACGCCGCGCTCCGGGTTCATCCGCAGGTCGAGCGGGCCATCGGTCTTATAGGTGAAGCCGCGCTCCGGATTGTCCAATTGCATCGAGCTCACGCCCAGGTCGGCGAGGATCACATCCGCTCCGTCCCAACCGATCTCCGCCAGCACCTTGGCCAACCCGGCATAATTCGAATGTCGCGCTTGGAAACTCCCCGGGCCAAATCCCAGCCCGCGCAGGCGTTCCTCGGTCCGGGGCAACTCGATGGGATCGACATCCAACCCGAGCAGGCAACCGGTCCCTGAGGTCCCGGCCGTACCGCCCGGCCCGGTGATTTTCGCCAACAATTCGCGCGCATGCCCTCCATACCCCAGCGTGCAATCAACCGCCCGCTCCCCGGCCTGCGGCTTCAATGCCGTCAGGATTTCCGACACCATCACCGGCCGGTGCGTCCCGGCCAGCGTCTTCCCCGACGCCTCAATCCGGGCCACATCCGCCGCATACTTTCCCGGTTGGTGTTCCTTATACTTCTCGGCAAATCGACGCGGATTCCGTCCCGCATACCGCTGGCGCCGCTGGTGGACCGGTGGATCGGAATCGTCGGAGGCTCCGGAAGGGGTCCCGGTCAGCGGTGGATTGGGGGTGTCCATCTCGGAGCTCAGCGGGAGATATCGGATTGGTAGAGCACGGTGAACCGATGCTTGCGCAGGGCTTCCTCAGCCACCTCGTGATGCTCGATGCTCATCGCCAAGGCGGCCTTCCCATCGGGGCGGACCAGGAAGGGGTAGGTGTAATGGACATTCAACTCGGCCTCCACCAAGGCCAGCAGCACCCCCGACAACGCTTTCTCGGATTCGATCTCCACGCAGACCACGACATTTTCCGAGTAAGGAAACGCCTGTTCGTCGAGCAACCGGCGCGCCCCATCCGGATCGTCCACCACGATCCGCAGGATGGTGCTGTCGGTGGTGTCGAGCACCGTGAGGGCGACGATATGCACCTCGCGTTCGACCAGGCGACGCACCACTTCGTGCATGCGGCCCATGCGGTTGGGGATGAAAACGGAGAACTGGAGCACCGGCTCCGGCTCCCGTCCACGTGCGGTGGTCACGGACATGGCGACAGAATGACCGGCCAGCGGACTGAAGCCACTCGCAATCTGCCGGCCGGTCCGCTCACCGGGCATTCTGAATCCCGTCAGTCTTCGCCCTTTCTCCCCCACGGACGGCCTCTACAGTTCCCCCGTGTCGGATTCCGCCTTCACCCCCGATGCCGCCGCCATCCTGCAAGGGCTGACCACCGCGGTCGGCCTGTCGTCGGTCACGCGCCATATCCTGCTCTGTGCCGACCAAACCAAGCCCAAGTGCTGCAATCGCGCCTCCGGCCTCGAGTCGTGGGAATACCTCAAACGCCGTCTCCGCGAACTCGATCTCACCGGACCCCGGGCCCTTGTGGCCCGCACCAAGGCCAATTGTCTCCAAATCTGCACCCAAGGACCCATCGCCGTGGTGTATCCCGAAGGCGTCTGGTACCGGTCCTGCACGCCGGCGGTCTTGGAACGAATCCTTCAGGAACATGTGATCGGAGGCTGCCCGGTGGCGGAGTTTGTGTTCCTCACCCATCCCCTTCCTGAGGCATCGAGTGAATCCACCGAAGCCTGAATCCCTTCGCGGCCTGCCCCCGGCGCCGGCCCCCGTCGCGGTTCCCGGGACGTCCCTTCACAGCGACGAAATCGAGGTGGGAGGCGTGCGTTTGCGCGTCGAGTATCGACGGCATGCCCGGGCGTTGCGGTACCGGTTGACCTTGCAGCGCGACGGTGTGGCCCGCTGCACGGTTCCACGGCGGGGTTCGCTGACGGAAGCGCGGCGGTTTGTGGCGGGTTGTCATGGCTGGCTGGCCGCCCGTCTCCGCACCGAAGCCACGCGTCCGGCACGCACCCGCGAATGGCGGCTCGGAACCCCGGTCTGGCTCCGCGGCCAGCAATTCCCCCTCCTGCGATCCCCCACCGAGCCACTCCTGCTGCTCGGGACCGACCGATTTCCAGAACCTCCCGGCAATGTCGCGGATTTCCGACCCCATCTCGAGCCCGGGTTGCGCCGTCTGGCCGCCGTGGAACTTCCCCCGCGGGTCCGGGAATTGGCCGACGCCCACGGCTACTCGGTGCGCCGGGTCTCCATCCGCAACCAGCGCTCCCGATGGGGCTCGTGCTCCGCGGGCAAGGTGATCTCCCTCAACTGGCGCCTGATCCAAACCCCGGTGTCCGTGCGCGATTACATCATTCTCCACGAACTCGCCCACACCCGGCAATTGAACCATTCCGGCCGGTTTTGGGCCGAAGTTGCCCGCATTTGCCCGGTGTATGCCGAGGCCGAGCATTGGCTCAAGACCCGGGGGGAAGAACTCCTTTAAGCGGCGACGATGCGGACGGAACATGGGAGTTCGGGCCCCCAATTCTCCGGGTTCCCGCGTTTTCGCGCTACCACCCCTCCCGGGCCTCGCTACCTTGCGGCCGCCTTATGGAACAAGTCGTGATCATCGGCACCGGCTGTGCCGGCCTTACCGCCGCCATTTACACCGCCCGCGCCGGCCTCGCCCCGCTCGTCCTCACCGGCATCCTGCCCGGAGGCCTCCTCACCACCACCAGCATCGTGGAGAATTTCCCCGGATTCCCCGAGGGCATCGACGGCTACGAGCTGATGACCCGCATGCAACAACAGGCCGAAAAGTTCGGTGCCAAGGTCAATTTCGCGACCGTGGATTCGGCCGACCTTTCCGGCACCCCGATCCGGTTGGTCGTGGACGGTGAAGCGATCGAAACCCGGACCCTGATTGTCGCCACCGGTGCCGGTCACCGGCATCTGGACGTGCCGGGCGAAAGCGAATTGGAAAAGCAGGGCGTGACCTACTGCGCCACCTGCGACGGCGCGCTCCCGATGTTCCGCAACCAACCTTTGGTGGTCGTCGGCGGGGGCGATTCCGCCTGCGAAGAGGCCACTTATCTCACCCGCTTCGCCTCCAAGGTTTACCTGGTCCATCGACGCGATCATCTCCGCGCCTCACACATCATGGCGGACCGCACCCTGGCCAACCCGAAAATCGAGATGGTTTGGGACAGCGTCGTGACCGAGGTGCTGGATGTGAAAGCCGGCAAAGTCACCGGGGTTCGCTTGCGGAATCTGAAGACCGATGCCACCTCGGAACTTCCGTGCGCGGGTCTGTTTGTCGCCGTCGGTCATGTTCCCAACACGGCGCTGTTCAAGGGCGTTCTGGACTTGGATGACCACGGCTATTTCCAATTGGGCCGGGGCTCATCCACGCGCGTGCCCGGCGTGTTCGTCGCCGGGGATTGTGCCGACCAGGTTTACCGGCAGGCGATCACCGCGGCGGGCATGGGCTGTGCCGCGGCGATTGATGCCGAACGTTACCTCGCCGCGCATCATTCCTGAGTGAATCAGTCGACCGCAACCTTCGGCTCGGGCAACAGGAAACTCAGCAGCAGCCCGAGGGCGAACACCGAGAAACCCACGATTCCCGCCCCGGTCGCGACCTGTTCAAAGGTGGTGCCGGTGAGATGAGGGGCGACCAGTTTCGTGGTCACAAAGGCCGCCGAAGTGCCGATCATGCGCCCCCCCACATTGGTCGCGAAACTCCCACCGGTCCCGCGCAGGTGCACGGGGAACACCTTCGGCAGGTACTCGCCAAAATAACTGAATTGCGCGACCGTCAGCAGGCCGCACAACGCCACGCCCCACGCAAACCACTCCGGCTCGTTGCGAAACAGGAAGAAATACGTCAATGGCAGCGCGATCAAACCGGGCACCTGGAAGATCCTGAGCAACGTCCCGCGACCCACCGCCAGCGCGACCAGCAACGCTAGCAGGATCCGTCCCACCAACCCGCCGGTTTCCTGGAAGAATTGCACCCGGTTGCCCCGGCCCTTGATCGCCAGGTCGGCGGGTTCCTGTTTCTCACGATTGGCCCCGATCTGGCCCATGACTTTCTCCCGGTCGATCACCGCCTTTTTCGCGTCCGGCTTGTCCGCCGTCACCCGGGTCAATTCGCCATCGAGGACCGCCAGTTTATTGCTCATCCCGGTCAATTGGGACAACACCGCGGCCCGCCCGGCCTGATCCGTGTCCGGGGTGTCCAGGAGCCGTTTGGTGGCGCGCAGGGCCACCCGCAATTTGGCACGTTGGCCGGCCACCTCGGGCAGTCCAGGCGTACCTTCCAAAGCGTCCCGATAGCGCGGCATCAACTGGTTCAACTGTGCATTCAATCCCGTCGCCTCCTCTTGAAGGGGCTTGAGTGCCTTCCGTTGTTCCGCGAGGTCTGGCAATCCCGGGACAATGCGGGTCGGAGTCAATTGCAACGCCCCAAAGGCCGCCCCATACGCGCACGCCGACAAGGCCGCCGTCACCAAGGTGGTCCGGCGCAAGGCCGGGGAAAACAGTTCGGCGAAGCTCGCGCGCTTCAGGGTCCCGGCCAGGCGCCGGGCCTTCCAAATCGGCGACTCCGGCACGAAGGGCAGCATCAGGGCGATTGGCAGGGCCGGCAACATTCCCGAGATCAACGTGTATCGCCAATAGGAATGCTGGTTGAAAGGCTCCGGAACCGGGATCGCGAACAATGAACTGGCATGCGCCAGGGTCCAACTGTTGGCTCCCGTCACCAACAGGCCCCCGATTGATGCGAACGCCTGCGTCCAGCCCAGGACCTTCTGGCGCCGGCCGGGTTCCGGGAACATTTCGGCGAGCCAGGTGATTGCGGCAACGAACTCGACGCAGACCCCGACGAAGGTGGCGCAGCGGAAGACGAAGAACCAAGTGACCGAGGTGCTGAAGGCGGCGGCGACGGGGGAAAGGGAATAAAGGGCGATGCTTCCGGCCAACACCGTCTTGCGCCCGAAACGATCGGTCAGCCAACCCCCGAGCAGACCGAAGATTCCACCGCAAAGGGCAGTGATCCACAGCAGATCACCCACCAAACCCGTGACCACCGGGTTGTTCGGCGGCACTTGGAGGATTTCCGCGATCGCCGGACCCGCGATCAACGGCAGCATCAGCAGCTCATAGGTGTCGAACGCGAAGCCGATGACAGCCACGAGAATGACCAACCACTGGACAAGGGTGAACCGGGACGCACCCGCCGCTGGAGGATTCATACGCGTGCGTATGAACACCGAACCCCGCCCCCGCTGGCAATCCTGAAGTTGTCCGCAAAGGGACGCAAAGAGTCCGGCTGCGCCGATGGAGCACGGGGCACATGGGAGGAATTCGCGCCCGGATCCCTTTGAATGCCCGGTTGGACTTGGGTTCCGGCTCCTGGTGAAGGATCGCGATACCGGCCTGGAAGTCTTCCTCTTCCGAATCGACTGGCGACGGGCAGGCATCCCGTCAATCTCACCCCATCATGAAAACCCTTTGGATTCGCTTCCTGCTCCCGTGGGCTCTGTCCTGCCTCGGCGTGGTCGGGCTCTCCGCCGCGGAAGTGGCCGTCCCTGACGCGGTGGTCTTTGAGCGCGGCATCGAGTTCTCCAACCCCGACAACCAGCATCTGCAACTGAACCTGGCCCGACCCCGCACCGGAGCCGGCCCCTTCCCTGTCGTCGTCTGCATCCACGGCGGCGGCTTTCGGGCCGGCACACGGGAAGGCTACGATCCCCTGTGCGTCACCCTTGCCCAAAACGGCTACGTCGCCGTGACCCTCAGCTATCGGCTGTCACCGGCTTATCAATTCCCCGCGGCGGTCCAGGACTGCAAGGCGGCGGTCCGATGGCTGCGGGCCAATGCGGGAAAATACCACCTGGATCCCGAACGCATCGGGGCCATGGGCGGTTCCGCCGGCGGTCACCTCGCCCTCTTCCTCGGTGTGACCCCTGCAGTGAAAGTCTTTGAAGGCGAGGGAAACCTGGATCAGTCCAGCAGCGTGAAGTGTGTGGTCAGCTTCTATGGACCCAGCGATTTCACCCAATCGTACGGCAAAAGTGTCGATGCCCACGAAGTGCTGCCGCTGTTTTTCGGCGGCAACCTCGAACAGAAGCGGCGGGAGCATATTGCCGGCAGCCCTCTGAATTGGGTCACCCCCCAAGCCGCCCCCACGCTCTGCATCCACGGGACCGACGACAAATACGTCGCCCACGAACAGGCCGTTTGGCTGATCGACAAGCTCAAGG
>JANYCC010000365.1 GCA_025360495.1 Verrucomicrobiota bacterium
CAACTCGAGTTCGCCGGCCGCGACGCCGGGATTATAGCCGCGCAGACCGCGCCGGATTTCCTCGGGCGTGGGCCAGATGGGTTGGGTCTTGGCCTGCTGGATGTTCTTGGGGAAATCGATCACCACCGGTCCGGGGCGGCCGGTCTCGGCGATATAAAACGCCTCGGCGACAATGCGCGGGATGTCGTTGATGTCGGTGATGAGATACGAGTGTTTCACCACCGGCATCGTGACCCCGATCATGTCGGTCTCCTGGAAGGCGCCACGACCGATCATGGATTGGGCGACCTGGCCGGTGATGGCGACCAGCGGGGTCGAATCCATGTAGGCGTCGGCGATGGCGGTGACGAGGTTGGTGGCGCCGGGGCCGGAGGTGCTCATGCAGACGCCGGCCTTGCCGCAGGCGCGGGCATAACCCTCGGCCGCGAAACTGCCGCCCTGTTCGTGACGGGGCAGGATCGTGCGGATGGTCGATTTCGTCAGCGATTGGTGAAGTTCCATGCTGGCGCCGCCGGGATAGGCGAAGATGACCTCGACGCCGGCCCGTTCCAAGGCGCGGACGAAGATGTCGCGACCCAACATCAGGGGGCCGATTTCACGCTTGGGTTCGGTGCCGGGGCTGTGTGTTGCCGTGCTCATGTGCTGTGTATTTCTCTTGGGTGGTGGCGCCGGACGTGGGGAAACAAGAACCCACGGCCGTCGCCAGCCGTGGGTTCTTGTGAAAGCTTGATCAAGCGCAACAAGTCCCCGCGGCGGCATTGCCGCCTACGAGAAGGACTGTGACCCGGTGTGCGCTCATTTGTGGTTGGATTTAATGCCCGCCCGGCGGCCTCCGGTCAAGCCCGGGGTTCATCCCCCAAAATGCCGATTGGGGCCGGGACCGATCCCGGCTAGCTTCGCCTCCGTTCTCCACACCATGAAGCCGTCATTTGCCTTTGATGGGTCGCGCCGCGGGTTTCTCCGGCGATCGGCCCTTGCCGCCATCCTCGCTGCCGCGGCGCCCCCGGCGTTCCTGCAAGCTGCCAATCCCGGGAACCGACTCAACCTCGCCATCATCGGCGTCGCCGGAAAAGGCGAGTCCGACATGTACGGCGCGGCGGGCTATGACGCCAAGACCGGCACCTCGACCGAGAATGTCGTGGCCTTGTGCGACGTCGACGAGATCCGGTTGCGGAAGGCGGCGGAAAAGTTCCCGAAAGCCCAGTTATTCCGCGATTACCGGAAGATGCTGGAGACGGTGAAGGAGATCGACGCCTGCACCGTGAGCACGCCCGACCATCACCACGCCCCGGCGGCGATCCGGGCCATGCGGCTCAAGAAACATGTGTACGTCCAGAAGCCGCTGACCCACAGCGTCTATGAGGCGCGGGCGCTGCTCAAGGCCGCGCGCGAGACGAAGGTGGCCACGTTGATGGGCAACCAGGGCCATTCGAGCGACGACGTCCGGAGCTTCTGCGAATTGATCTGGGCCGGTGCGATCGGTCCGGTGCGGGAGGTGCACTGCTGGACGGACCGGCCGTTGTGGAAGCAGGGGATCGGGCGTCCCGAGGGATCGAAGCCGGTGCCGGCGAACCTGGACTGGGACCTGTGGCTGGGACCCGCCATGTACCGGGAGTATCAGGAAGGTTATCATCCGTTCAGTTGGCGCGGATTCTGGGACTTTGGGACGGGTGCCTTGGGTGACATGGCCTGTCACCTCATGGATCCGGCGTGTTGGGCGCTGAAGCTGGGGAGTCCCGATTCGGTGGTGGCGTACAGCCAGGGGGCCACCGGGGAGACCGGACCGAAATGGGAGATCATCACCTACCAATTCCCCGCGCGGGGCGCCTTGCCGCCCGTGAAACTGATGTGGCATGACGGCGGGAAGAAGCCCGACCGCACCTTGCTGGGCCTGGGTCCGAACGAGAAGGTCCCGGACAACGGTTCGCTGTTCATCGGTGACAAAGGCAAGATCACCTGTGAGACCTATGGCGGGAGTCCGAAGTTCACCCCGGATTCAGGGGTCCGGGAGTTCGCGACTCCGGCCAAAACGCTCGAACGTTCGCCCGGCCATTACAAGGAATGGATCGATGCCTGCAAGGGATTGCGGGCGAACACGGGATCGAATTTCGAGTACGCCTGCCCGTTCACCGAATGGGTGTTGCTCGGCAATCTCGCGGTGTTGTCCCAGACCTTGGTCGAATGGGATTCGGCCAACCTGCGGGCCCGCAACGTCGATGTGAGCCATCTGGTCAAAGGCCACTACCGCAGTGGGTGGGAGGTCTGAACACTAATTCAGCACGAACGACGCGTCCGGGCTCTCGAGCCTCAGGAAAGCGGGGATCTGTTTGGGATCCAACCGGACCACCACCCGGTGCGCCCCGGCGGAAAGCTCCACTTGCGAGGCACCGGCACCGCCAATGCGACGGCCATCGACCCAAAGTCCGGCCGCCGGGTTCGCGGTGAGCTGGAAGTGCACCGGTCCGGCCTGCGCCACCGTGATCTCGGTGCCGGCGTAAACCCCCAGTCGCGAACTCCACAACTCGGACTTGAGCACCTCGTTCAGGACTGGCTGGGGCAGCCCGCCTTTCACCAGTGAGTAGGTCGGCGTCCAACGGCGATCCTCCCAGCCCGCCTTCAGGGGCCAGTCTTCCTGGCCGGCCTGGGCGTCGGTGTGGACGGTCTGGGTCAGGCGCCAGCGACGGGCCACGCCCCCTTTGCTGGCGTCGAAATCCCCCGGTTTTCCGAGACGCGAAAGAAAGGCGAAGAGGTCGAGTTGGTCGCCTTCGGATAGCGGGTCGATGAGGCCGGCCGGCATCAGGGAGGTGGACGCCACTTCGCGTTTGGCGAGGTCGGCCTTGGGCACGGCCTGTTCCGCACCGGCCGCATTGCGCAACACCACCTCTTGCGGCGTCTCCCGCGCCAGTGTGCCCGTGTACTCGGTGCCGTCCCGCGTGGTGAGCATCAGCGCCGCATAGCCCTCCTTGATCTTGGCATTGGGGAGCAGCACCGATTCGACCAGATAATCCACCGGGGCACTCGCGCCGATGGAGGTCATGTCCGGTCCGACCTTTCCGCCGGCACCCCCGATGGCATGGCAACTCATGCACGCCAGGGAATCACGGCGATAGACGAGTTCACCGCGGATCGGATCGCCCTGTCGGGTGGCCTTGGCGGCAAGATCCCGGATCAATTGGCCGGTGAAGGCCTGGACATCGGAGGCCAGGCCGGCGGCACGGGCCAACGCGATGACCAATTCCATGTCGTTGCGTCCCCCTTCCCGGGCCACCCGCATGCCGGCACGGGCGGCACCGGGCGCGACGAGGTCTTTGGCACCCTGGTCCAGACGCGATTTGAGGGAGTCGGCGAGGATTTTTCCCGCCCCTTTGACCGGCAGGATCGCCCGCCAGAAATCCTGCGCCTGCGTCTCGTCGGTGAGCGTGGAGGCCAACCCCAGCAATCCCGGAACCGCCGCCGGAAGATCGAGGCTGGCCAGTGCGGCCAATGCCGGTTGTTGGATCTCGGGACGGGGCAGGGCGGCCAGGCGGGTGAGTTCGGCCACGGCCTCCTTTCCACCGATTTGTTTGAGCGTTTCGATCGCCGCGGTCCGCACCATCGGCGTGGTGTCGTCGCCGGCGAGGTGACCGATCCGGGCCGTGACGCCGGGAAGTTTCCACGCCCCGGCCAACCGGACGGCCTGTTCCCGGATCCCGGCGTTGGCGTGGTCGAAGAGACGCGTCACCCCGGCGGGATCGCCCTCCGGTCGGAGCTTGCGCAACCGCATCGCGTCGCCCAAGGCGCGCAGGGCCCGTACCCCGGCGGCATCGTCAAAGCCCGCGGCGAGGGTCTGGTCCAGCACCAGGCGCAATTCGTGGGCGGAGCCGGCCTGGCCGATCAATTCAATCCATGGACCGGCGCCGTCGCGGGTCAGCGGGTGGACGGCGAGCGCGCGGCCCAGGACGCGGGACGCCAGTTCGGGACGGAGCGCTTTGAGGGCGAATTCCAACTGTTTTTCCCGACCCTCGGATTTCCAAGCACCCGATTCGAACGCCGCGACCCACACGTCGGAAAGGTCGTTGATCGTGAGCCAGAGTGCGTAATCGAGGGTCGGATCCATCGGGCGGTCGAGCACACCGAGGGCGAGATCCGCGGCCCGGGCGTCGTGGATGGTGGCCAGCGCGCGGACGGCTTCCAAGCGGACTTGGGGTGCGTCGTCGCGGACGAGCTTGGAGAGGGTGGCGAGTCGGGCATTGTCATCCGCCCGGAGCAGGGGCGCGGATCCGGCGGCGACGAACAGCGCGGCGGCAAGGACCGTGCGGGCGAGGAGGCGCGGAGGCATGGGGGGAGTTTAGGGGCAGGGAGGGGATGGATGGAAGATGGGAGATGGGAGGCGTTTCGTGGGCGGCTGGAAGCCGGCCCCACTGTCCGGTAGGGATGCCTGACGCCACGGTGCACCGGAGCGCTGGCCGTCGTCGGGGTCGGTCGGCACACTGGACCCATGCCCCATTTGCACGAGAAAATCGATTTCACCGTGGCCGTCTTCGTCGTGAAAAGTGACCGGGTGCTGCTGGTGCACCATCGCAAACTCGACCGATGGCTCCCGTTGGGGGGACATATTGAACTGGAGGAAGACCCGGAACAGGCGGCCTTGCGCGAAGCCCGCGAGGAGAGCGGATTGGAAATTGAGCTGGTTGGGGAACGTCCGCCCACCACCGGTCCCGGGACCCGGGCGTTGATCGCACCGCGTTTCCTGGACATCCACCGTATCAGCGACACCCATGAGCACATTGGGATGATCTATTTCGCCCGACCGACGTTGGGACAACTGCAACTCGCCCCGGCGGAACATCACGACATCCGGTGGTGCACGGCTGCGGAATTGGAAGGATTGGTGCCGCCGATGAGTGCGGCGGTGAAGTGGTACTGTCGGACGGCGATGGAGGAAATAGGCGGCGATCGCTGATTGTTTCCCGTGCGGTTTGGCTGCGGCCGGTTGTTAAGGGTTGATATGAAAGACGACGACGCCGATCTCCTACGGCGCTACCGGACCGAACAGTCCGACGCCGCCTTCGCCGAGTTGATCGGGCGGCATGTGGACCTCGTTTATTCCGCCGCGCTCCGCCAGGTCGGGGGGGACGCCCACGCGGCGCAGGATGTGACCCAATCGGTCTTCATCGACCTCTCCCGCCAGGCGGCCCGCCTCACGACCCATCCCTCGTTGACCGGTTGGCTTTATACCAGCACCCGGTTCGCCGCCGCCAACCACCGGCGGACCGAGCAGCGCCGCCGTCACCACGAGGACACCGCCGCCCAGATGATGAACCTGACCCCTGCCTCCGCCGATCCGGCACCCGAGTGGGAACGACTCCGACCCGTGCTCGACGACGCGATGCACGACCTCACCGAGTCCGACCGTACCGCGGTGCTCGCCCGCCATTTTGAGCAGCGGCCGTTCGCCGAACTGGGGCTGAGGTTTGGAGTCTCCGAAAACGCCGCCCGGATGCGCGTGGATCGGGCGCTGGAAAAGCTGCGGGAGGCGCTGGCAAAACGCGGGGTGACTTCGACCGCGGCGGCCCTGGCCGTGGCGCTGGCGGGCCAGGCGGTTGCGGCGGCACCGACCGGCCTGGGGGCGCAGATCGGACGGGCGGTCGCAGCGTCATTGCCTGCGGGGGCGACAAAAACCGTGGCCGGCGCCGGAGTACTGGCGTGGCTTCTTGGCGGTGCCGGGAAATGGGCGTTGATCGGTCTGGTCGTCGGCGCCCTGGGGATTGCCACCACCATGGGTCTCTTTCGCCCCAAGACCGCCTCCCTGAACACGGGTGTGACCGCGCGCGAAATGGTCGCGAACCGCCCCCCGCCGACCGTGGCGGGTGACCGGTTGCCAACGGAGTCCCAGAAGGCTGTCACGGCCCCGGTCGTTCCGGATCCGGATGCCAAGGGTGCCCGCAAACAGTCGGGCGATCCTGAGGACCAACCCGCGCTTCGACTCACCGTCCTGGCGGCCGACACCGGACAACCGCTGGCGGGAGCCGATCTCGATTTGCCCTGGGCTCCGCGCGGTTATCGGGGTCCGAAGAAGCCGCTGACCGACGCCGCCGGGATCGTGGTGATCCATTATCCGGCGGACACCCAGGAATTGCGGGTGGTGGCCGCCGCCGCCCATTACGCTGCGACGATGCTGCATTGGGTGCCGGAACGCGGACGGATGATCCCGGCCGAATACACGGTGCGGCTGGTTCCCGGGGTCTTGTTGGGCGGCACCGTGGTCGATGCCGAAGGTCATCCGGTGGCCGGTGCCCAGATCGGCTGGAACCATGAGGACGGCATGGCCAGTCATGACGCGGTCGAGTCCCATGATTTTGTCTGGATGACAGCCCAATCGGACCCTTCCGGCCGTTGGCATCTGGACCGTATCGCCGCAGACATGCTGTCCAAGCTCTATGGAAGCGCGACCCATCCGGACCACATCGGGTCCCCCATGCTGTTTCTTAAGAACGATCCCGCGGCGCTGGAACAACTCCGCGCCCAGACCCACCTCTTCAAGCTCGGCCGGGGGATTGATGTGCGTGGAACCGTCGTCAACAAGGATGGGGAACCGGTGAACGGAGCCCGCGTCCGGGTGGGACCGAACGGTTTTTCGGGCACCCGGGAATCCACCACCGACGCCACCGGATGGTTCGAGGCGAAGGCCTGTCCGTCGGGTCCGCAACCGGTCACCGCCGAAGCCGATGGCTATGCGGCGAGCACCCAGGAAGTCGAGGTGACGGCGGAGTTGAAGCCGCTACGACTCGTGCTGGCGCCGGGTCGTCGGATCCGGTTGCTGGTGGTCGATCCCGACGGTTCACCCATCGCCAAGGCCTGGGTTGCCTATGACACTTGGGGCAACCAGGGGGTGTTCCCCGGCAAAACAAAGTCCGGACCCGCACAAGCCGAATTCTCCGCGACGGCCGATTCCGATGGCGTGGTTCTCTGGAAGGACGCCCCGGAGGGCCGGCTCACGTTCGATGTGGCGGCCAAGGGATTCCTTCGCCGGGACAACATCGTGTTGGAACCGGATGCGACCGATGTCACCGCCCGACTCAACCGGGCCCTGACCGTGTTTGGGACCGTGATCGATGCAGACACGGGCAAACCGGTGCCGCAATTCCGGATGACCGCGGGTTGGCCGCAACCGGGCGCATCGGGAACCAACGTGGAGCCTCACTGGAGTTCCATCGACCGTCATTCGGTGGCGTTCGTGGGGGGGCAGTTCCGGCATTCGTTCGAGGAGGCGATCATCAGCGGTGTGGAGAATCCGGGTTATATCCTGAAATTCACGGCGGACGGTTATGCGACGCAGATCACGCGTTTGTTAAAGCCGGACGAAGGGGAGGTGCAGTTGGACCTCAAGTTCACGTCCGACGGAGGTGGTGGTGAACGCCGGTGAGATGTCTGAAGTGGTCGTCACTGAGCAAGCTTCCAACAAGTGATTTTTGCAAACAGGGCATTGCGTGGCGCGGGGAAAATCAGCTATGAATCACGGAAGCTCCCTGATGCCATGAAAGTCCTTCCGAACCATCACCAAGGCAGCGGACGCCGCGCTTTCACCCTGATCGAGTTGCTGGTCGTCATCGCCATCATTGCGATCCTGGCCGGCATGCTGTTGCCGGCGTTGTCACGGGCGAAAGCCAAGGGCGAACAGACGGTCTGCCTGAACAACCTGAAGCAGATCGGTTTGTTCATGCACCTGTATGTGGACGAATATCGCGAGACGTTCCCCGGTCACCGCAACACCGGACTCACCACCGACAATGCCACCCAATCCCTGACCAATTGGTGGGGCACGACGATTCTGGGGAGCACCCCGCGGCAGACCAACCTGTTCCGTTGCCCGAGCATCAAGGGGAAGCAGTTGGAAAATGGCGTGGCGTGGGAATGGAAGTTCGATTGCCACAAGGTGGGCTATGGATTCAACGCGTTCTTTCTCGGCATCCATCCCTACCCGTCCGGGGCACTCTCGTTGGGAGGCATCAATTTCAGCTCCAGTCCCTGGTTCAAGCGGACCTCCATCGTCAATCCCTCGAACACACTCATGATCGGGGATGCGATGCCCAAAGCCGACGGCATGTGGAGCAGCAGCCTGTGGTGGCCCAATGGGTGCATGGACAAGAAGTACAGCGGCGGCGGCTACGAGGGGATTGACCAGAAGCGGCATCGCGACAAGGGCGTGGTGGTGTTCACCGACTGCCATGCCGAGGCCCGCAAAGACGCCCAGATCAACCCGCCGATGGATCCGGGCGCGGGCAACGTGAAGGCCCTTGCCAATTCCGAGTTTTGGGATCCGCTCAATCGCGCCAACCGGTAGAAGAAACCGGTGGAAAAAACCGCTCGCGTCCCTGCGCCGCCGGCCTTTCACTCCGCGCTCCCCGCCGACCGGGGACCTGCGTGAAGTCCTCGCCTGGCAAGACCGGCTACTACGTTCTCGAGGGACTCAACTCCTTCGCGACCGCCTATTTCTTCAACTACCTGCTCCAACGCCTCAAGCGCGAGTACGGGTTCACCGACCTGCAATCCCTCGGGCTCTGCGCGGTCCACGGCCTGATTTATATCCCGTTTTCGTGGTACGGCGGTCGTTTCGGCCAACGCCATGGCTATTTCACCGCCCTGCGAGTCGGATTCGCGGGGTTGTCGGCCGCCGCCGCCCTCGCCGGTTGGTTCCCCGCCGCCTGGGCCCAGTTGGGTGCCATGGCCCTCTGGACCGTGGCGATGTGTTTCACCTGGCCGATGTTGGAGGCGCTCGTCAGCGAACACGAACCCGCCGCCCGACTCCCCCACCGGGTCGGTCTCTACAATGTGGTTTGGGCCGCGACCGCCGCCATCGGGGTGTTCTCGGGCGGATCGATCTACAAGGGGCTCGGCGCCGCTTCGCTCTACTGGCTGCCGGCGGCCATTCATTTTGCCCAGTTGCTCGCCACCTTCCCGCTCGCCCGCCGTCATGATGCCTGGCTGGCGTCGGTTCCCGCCGACGATCGTCCACCCGTCGCCAGCCCCGTGGACCCGCGGCGACCGGGTTATTTCCGCCGGCTCGCGCTGCTGGGGAACCCTTTCAATTATATGGCGGTCAACACCGTCTTCGCCCTCGTGCCGGCGATCGGCGTCCGACTGGGCTATGACGTGGACCAGATCGGCTGGTTGATGTCGCTGTGGTTGATGGTGCGGGCCGGGGCCTTCGGCGTGCTCTGGTTCTGGTCCGGCTGGCATTACCGTTTCGGATGGTTCGCCGCCGCACTGATGATGTTGCTGGGCGGGTTCGTGGCCATCGTGCTCGCCCGTCACGCCTGGGTGTTGGTCGTGGCCCAGTTGTTCTTCGGCTGGGCCACCGCCGTCCTCTATTATTCGTCCCTGTATTATGCCATGGACGGTTCCGACACCAAGGGCGCACATGGCGGCATTCACGAGGCGTTCATCGGCTGCGGCATCTTTGGTGGACCGGCGGTCAGCACGATCGCGATGTGGGCCACGGGAAGCCCGTTCGCACCGGCATGGGCGGTCGGCCTCTTTCTCGGCGGCGGGTTGGGTGTGTCGTGGTGGATCCGCCGGCAGGGGTTGACCAAGGTCGCCACCGTCCTTCCCCCGTGCCGGCTTCCCGCCTAGCATTCCGCCCAATGCGTACCGTGCGGGTTTCCTTGGGTGACCGTTCCTATCCGATCCTGGTCGGTCCCGGCCTGCTGGCCCGGCTGGGACCGGAGTGCGCCCGTCTGGGTTTGGGAAGACGTTGTGCCGTCATCACGGACAGCCAGGTCGGTCCCCGTTTCGCGAAGGCCGCGTTGGAGTCCTTGGGCGCGGCGGGGTTCGACGCGGTGGTGATCACGGTGCCCGCGGGGGAAACCTCCAAGGCGCTGCCGGTGGTCGGACGTTGCTACGATCAACTCGCCGCGCACCGGCTCGAACGCAAGTCCTTCATCGTCGCCCTGGGCGGGGGCGTGGTCGGGGACCTCGCGGGATTCGTCGCCGCCACCTATTTGCGCGGGATTCCGTTCATCCAGGTCCCCACCACGCTTCTGGCACAGGTGGACAGTTCGGTCGGCGGCAAGGTCGGGGTGAACCTGAAGGCCGGGAAAAATCTGGTCGGCGCCTTCCACCAACCCCGCCTCGTGCTCTGCGATCTCGCGGCGTTCGGCAGCCTCCCCGAGCGCGAATTCCGGGCCGGATTGGCCGAGGTCATCAAGTACGGCATCATCCACGATCCCGCACTTTTCCGCCGGTTGGAGCGCGATCTGGACCGGATCCTTGCGCGGGAGGAATCGGTGTTGGGCGCGGTGGTGGCCCGGTGTTGCGCGATCAAGGCCGACGTCGTGGGCCAGGACGAGACGGAATCCGGCGTGCGGACGACGTTGAATTTCGGGCACACGATCGGGCACGGGCTGGAGGCGATTTCCGCCTATGGCCGTTACCTGCATGGCGAGGCGATCAGCATCGGGCAGGTGGCGGCGGCGCATCTCAGTTTGCGGACCGGGTTCAGCGCCTCGGATGTGGCGCGCGTGCGCGAGTTGTTCGTGCGGGCCGGGTTGCCGGTGACCGTCCGATTGACGGCCTCGCAGCGGATCAAATTGTTCGCCGCGATGCGCCTCGACAAGAAGGTCAGCGACGGTGCCGTGCGGTTCGTCCTCGCGCAGCGTATTGGTGGCGTCGTGTGGGGTCAGCAGGTCCCCGATGCGGACGTGCAGGGTGCGCTCGACAAGGTGGCGGAATGAAACCTTCGATGTGGACCAAAAACGAAACGATCCTGGTCACCGGCACCGTGTCGGAGATCCATCCCAATCTGAAGTATTGGGTCGAACTCCCGAATGGTCACGTGGTGCACGGGCATGTGGCGCGGAAGCTGAGAGACGTCCTCGGCGGCCTGGCGGTCGGTGAACGGGTCCAATTGGAAATCTCGCCCTTCGATCTCGGCCGCGGACGGATCCTGTCGCGGGAAGGATGAAGTTCGAAGGATGAGTTATGAAGACTCCCCGCGTTGGTTTCCGGGCGCATCGGGACACTTGATTTTGGTGGGGCGAGGCTCCGCCCGAGCCGTTCCCACCGCCGCTTCCCACCCAGGCCCGATCGCTCCCACGCCCCTCTGCTGCGGCTCGGGTGGAACCTCGCCCTACCAAAAAACATCGCACTGCCTGTCCAAGGTGGGGCGAGGCTCCGTCCGAGCCGCCCCGGTGGCATCCTTCCGGCGCAGTGCCGAGATGTGCCCGGTCATTGGGGCTGCAACCTTCAACTTTCATAATTCATACTTCATAAGTCATCCTTTCGGAATGCTGCTCGCCTGCAAGAGCACCGGGCGCGGCACCGGCGTCCAATAGGCGAACCCCTTCAACCGGAGCCGGTACTTCGGCTGCACCGACTTCAGCCACGAGGCGATCTCATACGCGTGACGGTCGGTGTGATAAGTGGTCACGGCAATTTGTGGCGCCCGTTCCCGGATCAGTTTCTCGGCCCCGCGCAACACCTCCCAATCCGCCCCTTCCGCATCGATCTTGACCAGATCCCGCGGACCCAGTTCGAGACCGGTCCGACCCATATAATCGTCCAGGCTCACCGCTGCCACCCGCAGCCCGGTGAAGTCCGACGGCGGATTCTCCACCACCTGGTTGCTGTCGGAGCCGAGGTCGGTGCGAAACCCCACCGTCCCCGAACGCCCGGCAACGGCCAGAGGCTCATGCCGGATGCCGTCGGAAAGGCCGTTCGCCCGGGCCCCGCGGATCAGCAGCGCCGCCATTTCGGGGAACGGTTCGAAGGCGATGACCCGGCCGGCCAGCTTCTGCCGCAACATCCGGAACGCGAACAATCCTTCGCAGGCACCCACATCGACCACCGTGATGTCCGGCCCGGTGACAATCGGGGGCGTCGTATAATAATGCGGATGCCCCGGCCACACCTCCTGCTCCAAGGCGTACCACGTATCGCAGTCCGGCGGGGAGGGCCAGAAGAAGTCGAGTCCCAATGACCTCACATGGATGCGATAACCCCCCTCCACATCCGGGGTGACGTCACAGCCGGCGCGAAGATGTCGCCAACCGATCCAATGGCGGAGGCGTTGGGGTTCGAGCACCCGGGAGTATCCGAGCAGGGCGTCCGTCGCCGGGAACAGGCCTGGATGGGCGACGCCCAATCCCCGCCACGAACGCCAGGCGGCAAGGGTGTCGCGAATCGGGCGGAGTGACGGCAGCGGCATGCGGGGCGGTTGTGACGGGTTGGAGCGGGCGCCGGCAAGGCCAAACCCTCCTGGCACCCCGTGACCCTTCCAGAAAATGAACAGCGGATGCCACGGATAACGCGGATAAAGCAGAGCAGTCCTTCCCTTCTGTGAATCTGCTGCCGGGAGACGGAGAAGGCTCACCCGACAACCGTCACCGCATCTCCCACCCGCAGCGGACCGTGGCCGCGATGGACCAGATTGTGGGCGAAAATCACGTGGCCCTGCCAACGACGGAAAGTTGCGAGGGTGGCCAGCGGTTCGCCGGGTTCGGGAATCAGGCCCGTCGTCTGGTCCGTGGTCGTGACCGCACAGCGGGTACACGGCTTCACGAGGTCGAATTCAATCGCCCCGATCCGGATCCGCCGCCAGTCATCCTCGGCGAAGGGTTCGAGTCCGTTGCTTTCCACGACGAGGTTCGGGCGAAATCGATCCATGGTCACCGGCGCGGCGCCCCGCCCGATGAGTCGCCGATTCAATTCGGCCAGGGAAGCGGTCGTCGCGAGCAAGACCGGATAAGCATCGGCGAAGGCGGTGCGGGCGAACTCCGGCGAGTATTCCGGATTCACCCGGCGGACCGTTTGTTCGGGGAACCGCCTCAGTCGGGCCGGGCACCCCAGCCAATCGGACAGCCAGGCGGCCACCGCGTCGCCCTCATCCCAAACCGCAACCGTATCCTTCCAAACCGTCACCGGGAGGACGGCGCTCCGCGGGGCCTCGAGCGGCAGTCGGAACGGCAGTCGTCCGGGCGCGCCGAATTCCAAGCTCTCGGCATCGACCCGTGCGGTGACTTGGGCCAGACGGGGTTGTTCGCGTTGGGTCAGGAACCGTCCCTCCCCATCCACCACCATCCAACGCCGGTCCCAGGTGAAGCCGAAATCGTCCAAGGACACGGTGTCGGTTGCGATGGCGGCGCACGACTTGACGGGGTAAGTGGCGAGCGAGTGGACCTGGAGCGCGGGGATGCTCATGGAACTGGGGGAAGGTCCGGCGTTGCCTGCCGTCGTTCAGTGACCGCTGGCACTGCGGATGAACCGGGCGAGGTCGGCCTTCTGTTTCTTCAGGTCCGGTTGGTTGAGATACATCATGTGGCCGGCGGTGTATTCGTCCTGGGTGATGTTTTTCCGCAGGGCCGGGTCGGCATGAAGGTGGTTGAAGGTGTAACGGGTGGCGAAATACGGGGTGGCGAGATCATAGAATCCGCTGGAGATGTGGACCCGGAGAAAGGGGTTGTGGGTGAGCGCATCGGCGAGGTTGTCGGCCACGTTCAGATAGCTGTTGCTCTCGCCCCAGTTCCACGGTTGCACGGCGCCGGTGAGGATCTCATAGGGAAGGTCGCTTTCGAAGTTGAGCCCGCCGCGCAGATATTGGTTGAACGTCGAGGCATAGGCACTGAAGACGGCCTCGCCGCTCGGGTCATATTCCATGGCTTCGGACACCCGGTCGCGGACATAGCCTTGGTAACGGCTGTCGAATCGCCCGATCACCCGGTGCTCCGCCGCGAGCAGTTCCTTGGTGAACCGCCCGATGCTGATCCGCAGATCCGAGCGGTCCACATAGGCCTCGCCCAAGCCGGTGAAGCGCGCGACCTGTTTCACCAGGCCGGCGCGTTCGGCCTCCGTCAACGCGGCACCTCGGAACAGGGCCGCCTGGTAATCGCCGGCGGCGAAAGCCTCGGACTCCTGCAGGACCGCGGCCAGCGGACGGGCCTGGAGGTCGGCGGGCAGCTTCTTATGGTACCATGCGGCGGCCGTGTAGGTGGGGAGATAGAGCACATAGGGAAGGTCGTTGCCCTCGGCAAAATGCAGGGTCTGGAAGTTCAGCACGGCGCTCACGAGCATGATGCCGTTGACATTCAGGCGATGCCGCTCCGCGAGTTCGGTCGACAGGGCGGCGGCGCGGGTCGTCCCGTAACTTTCCCCGATGAGAAACTTGGGCGAGGTCCAGCGTTGGTTGCGGGTCACATAGAGCCGGATGAACTCCGCGACCGAGACGGCGTCCTCGCGAACCCCGTGGAATTTTTTGGCATCCTCCGGCTTGGTGGCCCGACTGAAGCCGGTGCTGACCGGGTCGATGAACACGAGGTCCGTTTCGTCGAGCAGCGACTGGTCATTGTCGAGCAGGCGGTAGGGGGGTGGCAGGGGCATGCCATCGTCCTCGAGTTGGACGCGTTTGGGACCGAGCAGGCCCAGGTGAAGCCAGACCGAGGAGGATCCGGGGCCGCCGTTGAATGAGAACGTCACCGGGCGCGCGGCGAGGTCATTGGTGCCGTCCCGGGTGTAGGCGATATAAAAGACGGACGCGGTGGGTTTCTCCTCGGCATCGCGCAGGAAGATCGTGCCGGCCTTGGCGGTGTAGGCGATCGTCTGCCCATTGAGGGTGAGGGTGTGCTTCGTCTCGACCAACCGCTCGGTGGGTTTGTCATCCTTGGGCTTGGCCTCGGGCTTGGCCTCGGGCTTGGCCTCGATGCCGGGCGGCTTGTCGGGGGCCGGCGGTTTCTCTTGGGCGAATCCCAGCCAGGGCAGGGACAGGGCGACGAGCAGCGACTGGAGGGACCGTGAAACCATGGGGAAACCTACCGGGTTGGGGGGACTGAATGTCGAGCGTCAAAACCCCTCCCGGGGCACATCCTCCTTGGATACGGCCTTGACAATGTCGGGTCGTGAATAAGAATCAGATCATTAGACAACTCGACGAAACCAAATCCAGACTTCGGCGGAGCATCCCTGATGGAAAACACCCGGAAACACAGCTCCAGTTCACTTGCGAAGCCCATTTCCCATCCGACAGAATCCTGATCGATCCCCCCATCCCCGAGCCCGGTTCACAAGTCCCATTTCCTGGATATCGGCTTATGCGCAACGCCCGATCGATTGTCGCCCTTTGCCTGTGGCTATTGCTATGTTGCTGTCTGCCGCGGGGGGTGCAGGCCGCCAACTTTGGAATCGGCATCACTCCGTCCGCGGATCCGGTCGCCGTGGGTGGCACGCTGACTTATTCCGTGACGGTGACCAACCTGGTGGGGTTGGACCTCGGGAATGTGGTGATCACCGACACGTTGCCCGGGTCGGTGAACCTGCTCAGGGTGACGACCACGGCGGGAGTCCTCACCACCAATGCCTCCACGGTGACGGCGACGCTCAACCTGCTGGGCGCGGTCCAGGTGGTGACCCTGACCATTGTCGTCACGCCCAACCTTGCGGTGAGCATCATTGATTCGGTGAGTGTGTCGGCCAACAACATCCCCCCCGAGGGGACCAGTTTGGTGACGGGGGTCACGGCGCCGTTGGTGCCGGTGGTTTCGATCCAGTCGATTTTGCCCACGGGCCAGGTATTTCTCGGGGACCTGCTCACCGTTCACCTGGTGGCGACCAACAGCGGGACGGCGGCCGCCCAGGATCTGCTGATCAGCAATATTTTCTCGAGCGGGGTGATCTTTCATTCGCTGTCGCCCACCAACACCGGATCGTTTTTCAATGGCAATGTCCTGGTGCTAAACTTGGGGAACCTGGCGGTCGGAACCAACTCGGGAGCCTTCTTCGTCATCGAGCCGACGAACGCCGCCGTGTTGTCGGTGACGAATTTCAGCTTCACCAGCAATGGGGGCACGGCCAGCGGCAATCCGGGTTTCGGTTCCACGGTCGTCCTCCAACCGGCCTTGGGTCTGATCAGCGCGGTCCCGGTTCCCGACCAGGTCTTTGACCCGCAGACAGGGTTGGTCACCCAGACGATCCGCCTTTCCAACATCGCCGCGACCAACATCCCCGCGACCCGCGTGGTGGTCGGGGGCCTCACGAACCGGCTCGTCAATGCGGTCGGCACCAACGGCGGCAATCCTTTTGTCGTTTTCACCGGAGCGCTGGCCCCGGGACAGTCGGCGGACCTCGTTCTCGAATATTTTGTCCCGGCCCGCACGTTGATCCCGGCCCCGACGCTCACGGCTTATCCGGTCGCGTTGCCGGATTTGACCGGGTCGACCAGTTCGCCCCCGAACATCTCGCTGATCGTGTCCCTGGCTTCCGGGGCCAAGCTCATCGAATTCCAATCCGACCCGGGGATGTCGTACCGCATCCTTTACAGTGACAATGTGGGCTTCACGAACCCCCGGGCGGCCCAACCGATCCTGGTGGCGCCGGCGGACCGGGTGCAATGGATCGATGACGGGCCGCCGAAAACAATCTCCCGTCCCACCAACATCATGCGTTTTTACCGCGCTGTCCTGGTTCCCTAAGGGATCGGGGAATACGTTTTTGTCTTTCAGGGATATCTTATTATGAATCTCTCCCGACCCCATTG
This sequence comes from Verrucomicrobiota bacterium, assembly GCA_025360495.1. Lineage (GTDB taxonomy): Bacteria > Verrucomicrobiota > Verrucomicrobiia > Limisphaerales > UBA9464 > UBA6176. The sequence goes on from JANYCC010000365.1 coordinate 16,502, forward strand.
GTTCCTACCCCTGGCCGCAGTCTGCGTGATCGCCCCGGAAGACGGCCGGGCCGAAGATTGGACGCGCAATTTCCGCATCGGGATGACGATCGCGTTGAACATCCACGGGGACTTCAGCACGAGTGGAACATTGGGCGTCCCAGGTGGTCAGGCGGGGCCCGCGGGCGTGGGTGGGGTCGATCATATCTATGGGGATGGTTATGTGCGGAAGGACGACACCGGCAATGCCCTCGGGCTCACGTCCAACTGGGGGTACGAGAATCCCAGCCAGCTCTCCACGACTTCTCCCCAGACCCTCACGTTTCACAGCGCCCAATCGGTCAACGTGGGTGACCACCGGGATCGCGTGGAGGATGCGCCTTACCTGGGTTTCGACATGGCTTATGGCGGGAGCATCGTCCATTCGGGGAGTTGGGACCTGGGCTGGGAAATGGGATTCGGCATCCTGCCCATCACGCTTGAAAACAAGCTGAATGTGCTTGGGACGTTCGTGACGACCGTCCACCAGTTTGAGGTTCCGCAGAATCCATTGGGTGGAGGGAACATCGTGTTGCCCCAGGCCCCTTATCATGGCGGAACGGGTGGATTGGGGCCCCTGATCGGGGACGTGGCCACCGCGTTGCCCGATGAGACCGTCTCCGGCACCATCACCGGGAAACAGACGCTGGACGTCAATCTCTACCACCTTCGGCTCGGCCCGACCCTGCACTGGGAATCGGGGCATCGCTGGGCGGCGAGCGTGGGCTTGGGCGGGGCGCTGGGCTGGGTGAACGGCGACTATCGCTATGAGGAGTCGGGCAGCTTTGCGGAGGGGGGTTCCATCAGCAATTCGGGCCGGTTCGGGACGAGTGATTTTGTGTTCGGCGGTTATGTGGACGGACGGGTGCTGTATCACGTCCAGGAAAACGCCGACCTCTTCGTGGGGGCGCAGTTCATGTCCCTCACCAACACCAAATTCAGCCGGGACGGTCGCGAAGCCCGGTTGGATCTCGGGCGCGGGGTCTACTTCACGGTGGGAATCAACTGGCCTTTCTGAGGTCCGGTACCATTTTCATCCTCTCCGCGGCAGGGCACCCGGTTAACGTGGGCGGTGCGGACGGCGGATTCAAAGCATCCGGGGGCCAACGATTCCATCCGAATCCCCCGATTCCTCGCCCTCGGGATTGGAGTTGACGCCTTCCGGCATGCCCCTTCTTGTCTGGGCGCATCCAGTGACGAATCCAACTCATCCCAGCCTTGCGAATCCGGCCCTCCGACAGGGTGTCGAAGCGGCGCTCGCCCGGTGTCCCATCCTGCAGAACCGCTATTTCGTCGCCTTGCGAAGGTCCACTCTGGGTCGCGACGCGTTCCGGGATTCGCAGCAGCAGTTTTATTTCGCGGTGCGTTTTTTTTCCCGCCCGATGGCGGCCCTGATGGCCCGGATGCCGACCTCCACGGCCCGCCAGGCCCTTCTCCATAATCTGGCTGAGGAACATGGTTTTGTGGAGCAGTTGGACCTCCCCGGGTCCCCGCCCGGAAATGCCGGCATCCGACCCGGCCTGGCCCACGATCTCACGTTTCTTGCCTTCCTGGGCACGCTGGGGACCTCCGTTGACGAGATGCGCCGGCAACGGGAAGGGCCTTCCGTGCGGGCTTTCAACCTGGGCATCATGGGGGCCTGCCTGACGGAACGGACCGAGATGGCATTCGCCTGCCTCAGCATCATCGAGTTCGTCTTCGCCGACATCTCCGCTTTGATCGGCCGCGTGGTGGTGGAACGGGGTTGGGTTCCGGCCGGGCAATTGGTCCACTATCAGTTGCATGCCGAGATCGACAAACGGCACGCGGCGGAGTTTTTCGGCATGGTGGAGCCCGCATGGAACGAAAGTGGCGAACCCCACCGGGCCGTGGCGGATGGCTTCGCACTGGGATTGCACCTCTTCAACCGGCTTTATGACGACCTCTGGAATGATGTTCAGGTGCGCTTATGAACCTCAATGTCCCACCCCGCTTGTCGTCCGGGCTGCTGCGGGATTGCCATCGGATGGATCCGTGGCGTCATGGAGTGCGGTGGATCAGTTTTGTCGGCTTATATGGGGTGGGGGCCGGCGCCGCGATCTTCTTGGCGGAGCATGCCACCGGCGGATGGACCTGGCTGGTGGCGATCCCCTGCTACCTGCTGGCGGCGGCCTCATTGCATGGCATCAGCCTGTTCGCGCACGAGGCGGTCCATGGCACGCTGATGCAGAACCGGTTTGCCAATGACGTGCTCGGGGCTTTGTGTGCCATCCCGGTGTTGCAGAATTGTTCGGCCTACCGGGTGTTGCACCTGCGCCACCATCAACATCTGGGCCAGGAGGGGGATCCGGATCACTATGCCAATTACACCCGGTGGACCTGGATGATCTTCTCCCTGAATTGGCTGCGCCTTCTGGTTGGCTACCCGGTTTATATCGTGGCGATTCCCATGCTGGGTTTCAAGCATGGCGCCCTCCGGGACAGGGTGGGCATCCTGACGGAATTGCTGGCGACGGCGGGCGTGGTGGGATTGTTGATGGCGGCCCGAGTCCCGACCGTATGGTGGGTGCACGGATGGCTGATCCCGATGCTGTTCATCAACACCATGGTCAACATCCGGGGCATGAGCCAGCACACCTTGTTGGAGCATGTCACCGATGAGATACGGGGCACGCGGACGATCCTCACCGTCCCGCTGGTTCGTTTCTTCATGTGCAACGAGAACTATCATCTGGAGCACCATCTATATCCCGGGGTTCCCTGGCACCATCTGTCGGAACTGCATGGCGCCCTCGAGGCTGAATTGAAAAGGCGAGGCGCACCTTATATCCCCTCCTACGGGTCGTTCGTGCGGGACTTCATCCGTCACAGCGTGGGGCGGAGTCCGTGGGGCCGACGGTCCGGGGTCCCGAAGACATGATCCCAATCCCCGAGCCAGCTGCCCCTCCGGCCTGGGTGCGGGAGGCTGCCACGCTACCGCTGGGCTTCGCCCAGGTCCGGGAGGATCCCCGTCTCGATGTGGAGATTGCAGCCGGGCTCCCCCCGGATGCCATCGTGGTGATGATCGCCTCGGGGGGCGATACGGCGGTGCGGCTCGGACGGCTCCCGTTGCGGCGCCTGCATCTGGTCGATGCGAACCCTGCGCAATTGGCGCTCACCCGTTGCAAATGGCATCTTGCGGGACATGCCGCCGCCGCCGCCGCCGCGTCCGTGCTGGGCCATCAACCGATGCCGGGCCACCAACGGAAGGCCCACTTGGATCATCTCTTCGAGCTTCTGGGTTTGCCGGCCGGGGTTCTTGGGCCGCCGGATTATGTGGCTGACCATGGACCGGACCATGTGGGCCGATATGAAAGGGTCTTTGCCGAGATTCGCCGCCGTTTGGCCCTTCAACGGACCGGTTTGATGGCGGTGCTGAACACGGAGAATCCACGCGAGGCGGTCGGTCACGTAGGGCCCGGCACGCCCTTGGGAACGGCCTTGGAGTCGGCGCTGGGCGCGGCCATGGCATTGCCCCATCTGGTCTGCCTTTTCGGCGCGGAGGCGACACAGAATCCGAGGCGACCGTTCCCGGAACATTTCGCACGACGCATACGGGGCGTGTTGGGCCGGATTCCGGCCCGGACCAATCCGTTTCTATGGCAGATCCTGGCCGGATGTTTCCCGCCCGGGCACCCCTATGACTGGCTGCAACCGGATGCCGGCTGTGGGCGACCCCTTCGTGCGGAGGCCGTTTATCATCTGGGAAAGATGGACGAGGTGTTGGCGGCCCTGCCCCGGGCGAGTGTCGATATGATCCATCTCTCCAATATCCTGGACTGGCTGAGCCCGGCGCAGGCGCAGACGCTGATGCGGAATGTCGGGCAGGCCTTGAAACCCGGCGGGCGGGTGATCCTGCGGCAGCTCAATTCCATTCTGGATGTGGAGGATCTGGGATGTGATCTGGAATGGGACCGATCCATGGGGGCCGCTTTCGAGGCCAGGGACCGGAGCTTTTTCTATCCGGGAATCCTTGTCGGAACCCGTCCATGACGTTGCATTCGCTGACGGAGCCGCCGGCAGCCTGGCTGGCCGCGGCGCTCGAGACCTTTGAGGAACAATTCCGATATCCGCTCGGGGCGGCGGGAAGCTTCCGCATTTCGCATGGACCCGGATATCTGCCTTTTTTCCGGGCGATGGGCGCGGCCGGCGTCCTGGTGGCCGAACAGTCCGGCTTGGTCCTTGGAACTCTGGCCAGTGTGCGCCGGACGATGGAATTGCGGCTCCCGGGGACGGTGACGATCCAGGCGGCCCACTATCTCTGTGATCTGAAGGTGGCCCCGAAATCACGCGGTACACGGGTGTTGGCGCGGTTGATGACCTCCACCCTGCGGCACATCATTGCCGACGGGGTCCAGGCCGCTTATTGCGTCGTGATGGACGGCACGGGGCGACGTCCCACCGATTATACCGGGCGGCTGGCGGTGCCTGGATTGGTGGCCTTGGGCGAGATAATGATCCTGCGACTTTCGCCCGGCGCGGACTGCATGGCGGAGCCGCAAAACGCACGGTTTAGCTCCGCCGATGTTTCTTCGGTCCATGCGCAATGGCCCCGGAAAGGTTATACCGCAGTCCCGGGCGCTGCGGCGCTGCGGTCCGCGATGCATCCGGTCCCATTGGTGGATGACGGAGGACTCGCCGCGGGCATCGTGGAGGACACGCGCCTTGGGAAGCGTCTTTTCCTGGCTTCAGGGGACGAGATGTTGTCGGCCCATTTGTCGGCCTTCACCTATGCCACGCCCCGTGACGGTGCGCGGCTTCTGGAGCAGGCGCTGGCGACGGCGCTGGCTGCCGGTCTGCAGGCCTTGTTTGTGTCGGTCCCCCGCCATCGTGCCCCCGGACTGTTGAATCATCTCGGTGGCATGACCGCAATCCCGGCCCCGGCCACTGTCTATGGACATGGCTTTCAGTCCGGTCATGACTGGTGGGTGGACCCGGCGGAGATCTGAACCGGTCCTTGGAAGACCGACCCAGGATTCGAGGTATTACAGCGTGTGGATGTCGGGGCCTTGAGGGCGGTTGCGATGCCGTCATTTGGCAGTCGCCTCCGGTCTGCTAGGGTCGGGTTCACCCAAACATGGACCGACCCTTATTATACCCAGTCGGCGCCTTTGCGCTGGGATTATGCCTGGATGCCTGGCTTGAGCCGGGCATGGGGGCCGCAGCCGCGCTGGGACTGCTGACCGCGATCGCGTGGGGATTTCTCCCGGCCTCGCGCGCCTGGCTGCTCCCCGCCGTGGCGGTGGGTATCGGTGTGTGGCATCACTCGACCTGGCGTTGCCTGGGGCCTTTTGACCTTTCCGTGGTCACCGGTCCGGAACCGCGGTTGGCCAGCGTGCGCGGCGAGTTGACCGGGGCGGAGGTCGACCCACCGGATCCGGCCCGGCCCCGTGGACGGATCGCCGTGCATGGCAGCCTGACGGTGGCGGCCTTGCGGGACGGGGACGGTCATTGGATTCCGGTGCGGGGCGAGATCCGATGGAGGTTGGCCGACGGATCGGGGATCAATTTGGGGCCGGGTGATGAGGTCGAGTTGTCCGGGGTGCTTTCGGAGCCGGCACCCGGGGTGTTGCCGGGCGGTTTTGATGCCCAGGAACATTATGCGATGCTCGGTTGTTTCCGCGAATTGCGGTTGAACGACGGGCGCGACGTGACGCGGTTGGAGGCGCCGGCCGAACCGGACTGGGGTGCGCGATTTCTCGCCTGGGCCCATGCCGCGCTCGGTCGGGGATTGCCGGACGATGCCGCCGCGCGATTGATCCGGGCGCAGGCCTTGGGATGGAAACCGGGCCTGACCCCGGAATTGAAAACCCCCTTCCTGAGGGCCGGAACGTTGCATGTGTTTGCGATCAGCGGCCTCCATATCGCGCTGGTGGCGGCCTTGGTGGCGCAGGCGCTGCGGTTGTTCGGGATCGGCCGTGCATGGTGTGCGTTGATTGTCGTTCCCGTGACCTGGGGTTATGTGGCGGCGACCGGATGGCAGGCGTCGGCCGTGCGATCGGCGGTGATGGCGACGGTGATCGCGGTCGGTTGGGCCCTGCGCCGGCCTTCCGACATGCTCAATTCCCTGGCCGCCGCGGCCGGCGTGATCCTGGTGTTCGATCCCTCCCAATTGTTCCAACCGGGCTTCCAACTTTCCTTCGCCGTCGTCGCCGGGATGGCTTTGTGGACGCGGTCGATCGAAGGGATGCTGATGCGGTGGGTCGCGTTCGATCCGTTGATACCGGAAAGCCATCGGCCGTGGTGGCAACGATGGCTGGGTCCGCCCGTGCGGATGCTGGTGCTCAACCTGTCGACCTCCCTGGCGGCGTGGTGTGCGTCCCTGCCGCTGGTGGTGCATTATTTCCATCTCGTGAGCCCGGTGAGCCTGCTGGCCAACCTGATCGTGGTGCCGCTGAGCAGCCTGTGCCTCACGGCGAATGTCGGCGCCTTGGTCACCTCCTCCTGGTGGCCGTGGTTGTCGGAATTGTTCAACCAATCGGCCTGGGTCTGGATGAAAGGGATGATGGCGGGGAGTCGATGGGCCGCGGAGTTGCCGGGCGGGCATTGGTACGTCGCCGCCCCGGTGTGGCCCTGGTGGATCTTATATGTCGTGGGAAGCGTTCTCGTGCCCCGGTGGCCGGTGGCCGGACGGGGATGGCGCTGGTGCATGGGCGTCGGTGCCGGGCTTTATATCACTGCGGCGATCGCGGTCTGGGCCTGGTCGCGGGAGGGGTCGCGGATCGTGGTGTCCGCCGGCGGAGAAACGTATTGGTGCGAGACCGGTGCCGGACCGTTGCTGGTGAATTGCGGGGCCCGCGGATTCGGTGGTCGCGTGCTGGTGCCGTGGCTCCGGACGCGCGGCGTGAACCGGTTGGAACACGCCATCCTGGCCGTGGGTGAGGCGCGTTTCGCAGGGGGTTGGCCGGAGGTCGTGACGGAATTGGCGCCCCGCCATCTGGCGGTTGCGCCCGCTTGGAAGCCTCCCGCGGGGTTGGCGCCGGATCCGGTTCCCGAGCGGGCGACGGAGGGTTGGACGAAGGATGGTTGGCGCGTGCTGTGGCCGGAGACCGGGGCCACGAGTCGACGGGCCGATGATCGCGCCGTCGTGCTCGCGACCGAACTGGGCGGCGTCCGCTGTCTGCTGGTCCCGGCGCTCAGTGAAGCGGCCCAGCGGCGGTTGGTGGAATCGGGCCCGGAACGACTGCGGGCGGACATCGTGGTGGCGGGGGTGCCGACGCATGGCGAACCGTTGACGCCTGAATTCCTCGCCGCCGTTGATCCCCGTCTGGTGATCATCGGATCCGGGGAACGGCCGGCACCGCATCGTTTGTCGTGGGCGGCCCGGAAGCGTTTGCGGGCGGGACCATGGGACATCCATTTCACGGACGAGGAAGGCTGGGTCGAGGTGCGTCTGCGAAGGCGTGCGTGGCAGGTGCGCACCCGTTCGGGAGGCGATGAAACGGGGGTCCGGAACCGGTGATGGTGGAATGCGTCTTTGACGGGGTGTCCGCCAAGGATTAGACGGGGCGGGTGCAATCGAATCGATCGACGGGAACGAACCGGAACCGGAACCACGGACGGGTGGTGGTGCTGGTGCCCATCGTGCTGACCCTGGCGATCCTGGCGGGACTTGTCGTGTTTCGGGTCAGCGGCCTGTTTGACCAGATCGGCTGGGTGGCGACGTCGCTGCTGATCGCCGGGGATCTGTTCGTAGTGGTGCTCGTGTGGGTCCGGGCGTTGCGCTGAGGGGGCTTCAAAGACGGGGACGGGCGGAGTTGGTGTCACTGACGACGGGGGTCGGTGCGGGCATGCTGAGCGGGGCATTGGTGCGGTTGCGCCACTCCATCGGACGTCGGGCCCCGGAGCCGGCGCCGGCGAGCGGCGCGGCTTCGTCAGGGATCACGCCGGCATCCCGGGCCATCCAATAGGGCGTGAAGAGATCCAGGCCCGGATGCGACACGGGTTCGTTGGTGCCGGGTTTAAGACTGGTCGCGGGTCGGACCCACTGGAAGGGCACGACGGCCTGGGCGTCCAGCGGGAGGGAATGCCGCGACCAGACCCGTCCATTGGCGTTCAACAGGTCGAGCCCGTTGGTGGACGGAAGATTGGCAGTGCGGGTCCATCGGGGCGGGGCCGGAAAGGAGGTGAGCAATCCTTGCACCGTCGCGGTGGCCACGGTGTCGGCCGGGGCGTGGTCGAAG
>JANYCC010000396.1 GCA_025360495.1 Verrucomicrobiota bacterium
GCGGCTCGGGCGGAGCCTCGCCCTACCGATGCGGAGAGCCCATCCGCAGGGTCCGTTTTGGTAGGGCGAGGCTCTGCCCGAGCCGTCCCGGTGGCATCCATGGGGACAATTTCAAGATGCGGCCACAACTCCGGGCAAGACGCCCTGGAACTGTTGCCCGGAAACCGCGTGCGTTTCCATCGACCGCTGCAAATCGATCTCGGTGGCATCGCCAAGGGATTCGCCGTGGACCAGGCGATCGCCGCACTCCGGTCCGACGGCGCGTCGTCCGGGTGTGTGAATGCGGGTGGCGATCTCCGGGTGTTCGGCCCCACGCCCTCGTTGATCCACGTCCGCCATCCCTTGCGGCCCGGCGAGACAATGCCGCTGGTGCGCCTCGCCGACGCCGCGTTGGCCACCTCGGCCGGTTATCATTCGCGCAAACGCCGCCACGGACGCTGGCTCACCCCCTTGGTGGACCCGCGCGACGGCCGGCCCTGCACGGAATGCGTGAGCGTCTCCGTCCAAGCCCCGTCGTGCCTGATCGCCGATGCGTTGACCAAGGTCCTCATGATCCTCGGTGACGCGAGCCTCCCGATCCTGCGCCAGCATGCGGCGACCGGTTTCATACTCAGTCGCGACGGCGGGTTGGTTTCATCCGGGACATCCCATGAGGCGTGAGGGCATCCGGCTCAGCCGCCGGCATCAGGTCTGGGTTTATGCCGCCTTCGGGGTCCTGTTCCTTTCGGGCGCACTCTGGTTGCCATTCCATTTCGGCGGGCGCAGCCAGGGTGAATTCGGGACGGCCTCGAACCCGGCGGAACCGTGGCTGCTCAAGGTCCACGGCGCGGCGGCGATGGTCACCCTGATCGTCCTTGGTTCCCTGTTGCCGGGCCATGTGCGCCGGGGTTGGAACATCCGGAGGAACCATCGCAGCGGGATCACCCTGCTCGCCTTGAACGGGCTGCTGATCCTCTCCGGCTATGCGCTCTATTATTTCGGCGGTGAGGAATCCCGCGCCGTGATCAGCGTCCTGCATTGGATCCTCGGTCTCCTCCTCCCCGCGCTGCTGGCCTGGCACGTCTGGCAGGGTTGGAGACTCCGGGTGCGATCTCCGAAAACGTGAACCCGACACGTCTCAGGGTGCCAGCCGCGTCCGATAAAACCGGGTGACCTCCAGGTTCGGGACCACCTGTTGCCCGTGGATGGAAACCGCATCGCGCGGGTATCCCGGCTCGCTCAACCAGACGCCCGTGAGCCGGTCCGTGGATTGCAGGTCGTACCGGCGTCCCGGCACCGTGGACCAATCCAGCACCAACATCCCGTCGGCCCGGGCCTGCAGCGTCAGGTTCTGGTCATTGGGATACGGATCGTCCGGCAATTGCACCTCCAACCCCTCCAGCGAAGAGCCCTGATATCCCCCGCCGGTCAGCCCGTTCCCTATATAACCCGTGTCCACGAACCGGGTGCGCCCAACGGTGTCCAGACCGCGGGCCGTGACGATGCCCAACCGGATGACCGAACCCGCCGCGAGATCCCCCAAGACCGTCCTTGGGATTGCGAGTTCGATGAGGTCCGCATTCTGTTCCGGGGCCGGCGCGTTGTCCTGCGGTGATCGGTTGAACTGCTGCAACCGGATCCCCTCGACCGACGGGAATCCCGCCATGAGCCGGAACACACCCTGCCCCAGTGCATTGGTCAGCCCGGGACGACGGAACGATCGCAAGGTGCCGTCCGCATATTCGTCTCCCAACACGCACGCGACCGACGGATGGAAGTTGCCGAACGACAGATTGCCGAGGAAATCCAGAGCGTCCACCCCTTGGCCCGAGGGATCCAGGATCCCATTGCCCAACCCGGCCAACGACGAAACCCCCGGGACGCCGGGAACCTCGAGGAACGCGTAAACATCCGCATCATCCGGCAGCATCACCGACTCCAATCCCAGGTAGAGATAGCTTTTGTCGAGGCTGACGTGGGCCCGGCCGAGGTTGGAAAACCGCCCGGTGAACGACAGGATCTCGGGGGCGCCCGCAAAGTCGAACACCTGGCCCGTGATGTTGCCGTCGCCATTGTTGGCGGGGGCCGTCGCGATCACCGGTCCCGCCCAATTCGCGGCCTGCCGGGCCACCGGGGGCGGGA
>JANYCC010000430.1 GCA_025360495.1 Verrucomicrobiota bacterium
GCGGATAAATCTGCGGGAATTAAAGGCAGCGGTTCGCCGGGCACCCGCAAACGCAGCAGCACCGCGCCCGCACTGATCCCCGCCAACGCCGCGGGGGACCCCGGATGGACGTAGGTCACCAGCGCCCCGGTTTCGCCATCCTGGGTATTTTCCGCAACATTGTTCGCCCGCGCCAGTTCCCGCGTCATCGGCTGCAGTTCCGCGCCCAGCCAGGCGAGGCGGTTCTCGTCCCCCTCGATCACCGGGATGTTCGCCGGATCGGCCGAAGCGGGCAGGGCCGCCACCGCAGTCGCCAGCAACCGGGCCGGCGTGAGTTCCGCTCCGCCTTGATTGGGGCCGAAACGGGGGGCGCGTTTCCACGAATGCTCCCGGTGCGCCACCGGCAGGACGGCCAGTTCCAGATCGGTGGTGAACAGGAAAGCCCGGCCCGCGTCCCCCATGTCCGGCAATTCCGGATAGGCGTCCAACCGCGGTCCGGTCCGCAGGCCGTTGATCCGCGCATGGTGACGATATTCCACCCGGCTCTCACCTTGGAGCACCACGTCGGCCCGATAGCTCAGTCGCTCAATCAGGGTCGAAAGCGCCACCTGGGCCACCGGCGCCCCGGTCAACGGCGTTTCCGGTTCCACCACCAAGACCCCGAAATCTTTCAATGAGGCCAGGAACCGCGCCGGAATCGGGGCCCCGCCGTCCGGATGAATCGTGATCCGTTGGAGCCGTGCAGTCGTCACCGGTCGCAACGCTGCCAGGACCGCGACCCGGTTGCCCGGCAACACCACGCCCAAGACGTCCCGCTCGGTCGCCTGGTCCCCATCACCTTCGTCTTCCGCATCGGCGCGGTAGCGCTGGCGACCGCTCGCCGGTGACGCCTTGGGGCTGCGAAAGCTCAATCGCACCCGCAACAGGGTCTGACGGGTGGTTTTGCCCAACCGGTCCAGGGACGTTGCGTAATCCGCCACGGGGATCTGGGGCCATCGGGTCGGTGAGATTTGCCAGGAATCATCCAGGGGCAGACGCCGGCTCAACACCAGGCCGACCGGTCGTCCATCGGGGGTGATCGCCACGCCCTGTTGTTCGGCGATGCGCCAGGTGCGGCCCCCTTCGAATTGCTGGATCCGCGATGGGAAGGGCAGGAGTTCGCGCACCATCCCACCTTCGAGCCGGTAATAGGTCGCCAGATACACCCCGCGCCCGGTGGAGAAGGACAACGGTTTGGTTCCGGCCAACGGCTTCGCCAGATGCAGGAAGACCGCCCATTGATCCCGTCCGTAGCCAGTCACCTGAGCGGTCGTTTCGTCGCCCGCCACCCGCACGTGGATCGTCTTGATGAACCGCGGATGGATGGTCCAATCCATCGCCACCACGACGTCGGGTGCCACCAGGAAACCCGTGGTCTCCAAGGGCCGTTCCTCCTCGACCACCTCGGCCAGGGAATGGACCGGGCGCGAACGCGAGCCGGGATCCTGGTCGGTCACGCCCACCGGGGGTTCTCCCTTGTCATATTGGAGGTCGATCTCGACCCGCACGAGGCCTGGCGCGACCGACTGCAGGACGCTGGCCGGGCTGGAATCCTTGGCGTGGACGATCCCGGGACAGGCCGCGGCGGCCAGGAACAGGGCAAGGATGGCGGCGAGCGGGCGCTTCATGGGCCGAGGCTAGCGTGAGCCTGACGGCGCACCAACTTCGAATGCGGGGCGGTCACTCCTTCTCGTGATTCCGGCTGAAATCGAGGACGAGTTGGCGCAGTTCCCCGTTGCGCAACAGCGAGACCAGGACGCGATGCTTGTCCGCCACATGGGCCAGCGCCTGTTCGTGCGCCTGCTTGACCTCGGTGAGATTGTTCACCTCATGGCCGTCCAGTTTCAGCAGGATGTCCTGTCCGGCGAGTCCCGCCGCGGCCGCGTTGCCGGGAAACCGGACGCCATAGATGAACACCCCTTCCTTGCGCTGGAAATAAAGGTCGGGATTGTCGAATTGGTTGATCGCCTTGACCGTGAAATCCCAGCGCGGGCAATCCAATTGTTCGCCCTCGACCCGCCCCTTGGCACGCGGCGTCACCTCCACATTCAGCGCCTGGTTCTGGCGCACCAATCCGAGCCGTGCCGCCGTCCCCTTGGTCAGCAGCCCGAGCCGGCGGTTCAGGTTGGGGATGTCTTCCTGCGTGATGCCGTTCACCGCGTCCCCGTTCAGGCTGACCAACCGGTCGCCCGCCTGCACACCCGCCCGCCGCGCCGGACTTTCCGGATCGGTCTCGGCCACCATCACGCCATTGGTGAACGGGAAATAGACGTTCTTGTTGAAGTCCCGCAACGGTTGCAATTGGAGTCCCGTCCAACCCCAATCCATGCGGCCATTTGCCCGGATCTGCCCGGAGACATCCCGTGCCACCTCGATCGGGATGGTGAACCCCATGTCGCCCCCGCCACTCATCATCCCGCGGGTGTTCAGCCCGATGACCTCACCCCGGATGTTGACCAAGGGGCCGCCCGAATTGCCGGGGCTGATTGCGGCATCGGTCTGCAGCCAGATGCTGTACTCGCTGGCGCCGGGCAGGTAACGCCGCGTGCAGGAGATGATCCCGATGCTGACGCTGCGGCTCAGGCCCCAGGGCGCGCCCATGGCCATCACGAAATCGCCCTCGGTGAGCTGGGTGGAATCCCCGAGCACCGCGCAGGGCAGGGGGGGCGCCCCGGGGGGAAGTTGCAGTTTCAGCAGGGCGACATCGGTGTCCTTGTCCGACCCCAGCACCTTGGCGGCATAGGCCTGGCCGTCATACAGGAGGCAGCGCACCTCCGTCGCCTTGTCCACGACATGCCAGTTGGAAAGGATTTCGCCGTCGGGACTGATCAGCACGCCGGAGCCGGCGACCTCCTGGCTCTGTTTTTCGCCGCGTTGCATGTCTTCGCGGACGCATTTGATGAAGACGACGGCGGGGAAGACCTTGCCCTTGCCTTCCTTGACCACCTGGCGGAAATCGAGTTGTTCCAAGCCCCGGACATTGTCGGCCCCGACCGCCCGGGCCAGGCCGAGCAGCAAGATCAGGGACAGCGCAGTTGCGAATCGCATGAACAGAAGATGCGCCCTCCGCGGCCGCGCGCCAACCGGCAAAACGTGTAATTGGGAAACGGGGTAATTGAGCAACGGGGTCAGATCTATAGTAGTGACAGATCAACCGGGATCTGGAGACTGGAGGCATGGCTCGACCGTTGCGGCTTCAGTTGGCGGGTGGCTGGTATCACGTGATGAGCCGGGGAAACGGCGGCCAGGCGATTTTCCTCGACGACACGGATCGGCGGCGATTTATGGGCCTGGTCTCCGAGTTGCCCGACCGTTTTTCCTTCGAGGTCCACGGCTTCGTCCTCATGGGTAACCATTACCATCTGCTCCTGCGGACCCGGGAAGCCAATCTCAGCGAGGGTCTCCGCTGGCTGAACGTCTCGTACACCGTGCGCTTCAACCTGGTCCACCGGCGGAGCGGGCACGTGCTCCAGGGGCGGTTCAAGTCGGTGCTCATCCTGGATGAGACGCGGTTGGACGAGGTGGCCCGCTACGTCCATTTGAACCCGGTCCGGGTGGGTGGTCTGGGCCTCGGGAAGCCTGATCAGCGTCGGGCCCGGGTGATCGGCTGCGAGGATCCCGGGGCCGAACTGGTGTCGGCGCGCCTCCGGACCCTGCGGGAGTATCCTTGGAGTTCATGGCGGGTGTACTCGGGGACGGAATCGCGGGTCGGTTGGTTGGAGACCGGACGCATCGGAGTCGGTTGCGGGGGCCGGAGCCGGAAAGAGCAGGCCCGGGCTTTGCGCGAGTACACGGAGGCCCCGATCCGGCAGGGACGGATGGAGAGTCCGTGGGAGGGCCTGGTGGGGGGTGTCGTGTTGGGGGAAGAAGCGGACGCGGTCGCGCTTCTGAAGGGGGCCGCGGCCCGTCCGGAGGAGCAGACCGGGGCGCGGAGGCTGCAGCGCGCGGGACGCCCGTCGTGGCCGGCGCTGATCGGCGCCGCAGAGCGGATCCTGGGGCGGAAGTGGGAGGAGATGACGGGCCGTCACGGGGACTGGGGCCGGGACGCCGTGCTGGCGGTGGGGACGCGGCATCTGGGGTGGCGGCTGGCGGAGGCGGTCCGGGAGATTCCGGGGCTCAGATACAATGCGGC
>JANYCC010000003.1 GCA_025360495.1 Verrucomicrobiota bacterium
GGTCACCGGGTCGAGTCCCGTGACGGGTGTTCCCGCGACCCTCATCGTGCCGCCATCGGGTGCATGGGCGCCGGTGACGACCCGGATCAACGTCGATTTTCCGGCCCCGTTTTCACCGAGCAACGCATGCACTTCGCCGGCCAAAAGGTCGAAGGAAACCCCCCGCAATGCACGCACGGCGCCAAAGGACTTGGTCACACCTTCCAGTTGGAGCAGCGGCGTCACCGGATGAAAGGGATCAGGGGCTGAGTCCGGTCCGTTCTTCCGTCACGCGCCGGTCATGCGCACGCATCGCGGTCAACCATGCCGCACCCACCGGCACGTCCATCATTTCGCAAAAGCGGTCCCACACGGCGCCCATTGGCAAACCCTTCGCCTCCTCCTGCAGTGCCAATCGGCCGGTGAGATCGCCCGCCGCCTCAGCCTCACGGATTGCCGGCGGTTCCAATAACGCCGCCAATAACGCGCGTTGCAGGGCCCGCGCCCCGATCACCCACGCCGCCACCCGATTGATGCTGGCATCGAAATAATCCAGACCCAGCCGGACCCGTCCGAGTTGGTCATTCGCCACCACTTCCCGGGCCACCGCCAACAGCTCATCCGTCAGCGTCACCACATGGTCGCTATCCCAGCGCACCCCGCGGCTCACATGCAGCAAGACCCCGGGCACGCTGGACGCCACCGCGCTCAACTTGTCCGCCAGGCTCTCCGTCGGGTGATAATGCCCGGTGTCCAAACACAGCCACTTGCGATTCTTCACCGCATAACCCAGATAAAAGTCATGGGACCCGACCGTATAACTCTCCGCGCCGATCCCAAATAACTTGGGTTCGACCGCATCGACATTATATCGGGGCGGAAGCGGATCCGCGAACACCGCGTCCAGCGATTCCTCCAACCGTTCCCGGGGGCCCCGCCGATCCGCCGGGGTGTCCTTGGATCCGTCCGGAATCCACAGGTTGGTCACACACGCCGTCCCGAGTGCGCGCCCCATCGCGAGACCCACCTTTCGCGAACGCCGACAATGCTCGATCCAAAAACGTCGGATCCCGGCGTCGCGATGGGACAGGGTGGATCCGTCCGCCGCACGTGCATGCGCGAAGCAGGTCGGATTGAAATCCAATCCCAATCCCCGTTGCCGGGCCCAATCGATCCACCCCCGGAAATGCGCCGGCTCCAGCGCATCGCGATCGACCGGCTTTCCCCCGAATTCGCCATACATGGCATGGAGGTTGACCCGGTGTCGGCCGGGTATGAGGGCCAGGGCGGCGTCCAGGTCGGAGCGCAATTCGTCCGGCGTGCGTGCCCGTCCGGGATGGCTGCCGGTCACCGCCAATCCCCCGCCCAGAACCGTCGTCCGAGTCTCAAACCCCCGGACGTCATCCCCCTGCCAGCACTGGATCGACACCGGGATTCCGGCAAGGATCCGGAGTGCCGCATCGGTGTCGACCCCGACGTCGGCATAACGGGCACGGGCGAGTCCATGGGCGGACGCGGACGCGGAAGGGTTGGCACGACGGGACCGGGAGACCTTCATGGCTTTCAACCGTAGGATGACCGATGGAAACGCCACAGGGAAAGACCCGTGAAAACGCCGACCGCGAAGCCATAGGCGAAGATCCCCAGCCCGATTGAAAACGGGATCAACTGGGCCGGACCCAACAGCATCAGCGCCGCCCCGATCACGGCCGTGAGCAGACCCTCGGAAAGGAAGCACAGCCAGACCCAACCCCGCGGCGCCGCGGCCACCCGATCGGCGAACCACATCCGATAGCCCGCCTCACCCATCGACCGCATCAGCCATGCATTCTGGAAATTCCGGGCCGCCACCAGGCAACTGGTCGTGGCCAGGGACACGGCCAGGAGTGGCCACGCCGCGCAACCGAGGGACATCGCCACGTTCATCACGATCCCCCAACGCCAGCCCAACCGGCGGGCGATCGGATTGGCTTCCAACTCCAGATGCGGAGTCGCCACCCAGGTCGAAAACAGATCGGCCGATCGCGCCACCACCAGCATTCCGAGAAACGCCCACCAACCCCCGGACAGGAACGGTGCGAAGTCGTCGAGCCTGGGGATCTTCATCGGTGCCAGGAGATCACTTGCGACCGTAGATCGCCTCGGGGGTTTCGAGTTGTGGTTCCGTCACGTGCCAACCCTCACCGGTGTCCCCGATGCTCCGGAAGAAACACGATTGATAGCCTTCATGGCAGGCCGCACCGGTCTGCTCCACCTGGATCAACAGGGTGTCCCCATCACAATCAAAGGCGAGGTCACGGACGACCTGCACATGCCCGCTCGACTCGCCTTTCATCCAATACTTGTTGCGCGAACGGCTCCAGAACCAGGTGCGGCGCGTCTCCATGGTCTTCTCCAGGGACGCCTTGTTCATCCACGCCATCATCAGGACGCGACCGGTGCGATGTTCCTGCACGATGGCGGGAATGAGTCCGTCGGCGTTCCATTTGAGTTGATCGAGGAAGTTCATGCGCGGAAAGGGGGAAACCGGGGATTACGGAACAGGTATGAAGGATGAAGTGTGAAGGATGAAGAGTATCCCGTTCACGGGGTGCGGACGGGAATGAGCGTGAAGGCGACGGCGGCGAGGATGCAGACGAAGGCAGCGAGATGGTTCCACTGGGGCCTGGTGCCAAAATAGAAGAACGCGAACCCGACGAACACCGTGAGCGTGATGATCTCCTGAATGATCTTGAGCTGGTACGGGGCGTAAGTGTGACTCCCCCACCGGTTGGCGGGGACCATCAGGCAATACTCAAAGAAGGCGATGCCCCAACTGATCAGGATCGCCTGCCAGATCGGCACATCACGATGCTTGAGATGCCCGTACCAGGCATAAGTCATGAAGACATTGCTCGCGAGCAGCAGAAGGATGGGCAGCCACCACGATCTTATCATCCAGGGTCCTTTTTCGCAGCTGCCAGATCAGGTGAGGCGCACTGGCAACCCCCGCGCGGCCAGGTGCTCCTTCACCTGCCGCACGGTATAAGTGCCGAAATGGAAAATGCTGGCGGCCAGGACCGCATCCGCCCGGCCCTCGACCAGGACGTCCGCCAGATGATCGAGTTGGCCGGCCCCGCCGCTGGCCACCACGGGCACTCCCACCGCCTCGCTGACCCGCCGGGTGATCACCAAGTCGAACCCCTCGCGGGTGCCGTCGGCATCGATCGAGTTCAACACGATCTCGCCCGCTCCCAGTTCGACCGCCCGCTGCGCCCAGGCGACGGCCTCCCAACCGGCCGCCTTGCGACCCCCGGCCAGGAAGACCTCCCACCGGTCCGGCGCCACCCGTTTGCAATCGATCGATACCACGATGCATTGGCTGCCATATTTCGCTGCGCCCGACCGGATGAGTTCCGGGTTGGAGAGCGCGGCGGAATTGATGCTGACCTTGTCGGCACCGG
>JANYCC010000012.1 GCA_025360495.1 Verrucomicrobiota bacterium
CCGGCTCCGGGTGGGGGGAGGGGATCAGGACGACCGGGGCATGGGTGACGGGGACGGAGGCGGCGGGCGCGGGGCCGGCCAGCGGGGTCATCTGCTGCTCGAGATATTCGGCGGTGATCTTATCGAGCGAGCTGGAGGGGACCTTGGCGACGTGGATGCCCAGTTCCTTGGCCTTGGCGAGCACGACCTTGCTCTCCAAGTTCAGTTTTTTGGCGATTTCGTAAATGCGGACGGGCATACAGTATAATTTTGAAATTCAACCGCCCCGCCGGGCGAAAAGGTGACGCGGGCGGGGCGGGGATAGATATCGGTTCAGGCTGGGGTCCCATTGCCTCCGGCATTGCGGCGGGCCAATTCGCCGCGGGCGGCCTCGACCAGGTTTCCGGCGGCATCGCCGATTTCCGGGATCGCCTGCAGGTCGGCCAGGTCCACCTGGGCGAGATCCTCGACGGAATGGAACCCGGCGTTGACGAGGGCGCGGGCATGATCCGGGGAGATGCCCGGGATGCCGGCGAATTCCTGGACGGCGTGTTCCACTTTGTTGGCGAACCCGGAAACGACATCGGCTTCCGGTTCGATGGTGATGCGCCAGCCGCTGATCCGTTCGGTGAGGCGCGTGTTCTGGCCCCGTTTGCCGATGGCCAGCGAGAGTTGGTCGGCGGCGCAGCGGATATAAACCCGCCGGTTGACCTCATCCAATTGGAAGGTTTTCAACCGGGCCGGGGCGAGGGCATTGGCGATGAACGTCTTCACCTCCGGGGACCACGGGATGATGTCGACCTTCTCGTTGTTCAATTCGCGGACGATATTCTTGACCCGCTGACCGCGGAGACCGACGCAGGCCCCGACCGGATCGACTTTCGAATCGCGGCTGTAGACGGCGAGCTTGGTGCGGAAGCCGGGTTCCCGGGCGATCGCCTTCACGTCGATCGTGCCGTCGGCGATCTCACTGACCTCCAGGCGGAAGAGCTTCAGGACAAACTGGGGGTCGGCCCGGGAGAGGATGATCTCGGGTCCGCGGGGGGTCTGCTCCACATCCTTGACGTAGCAACGGATGCGCTCGCCGATCTGGTATTCCTCGGTGGGAACGCGCTCGCGATTGGGCATGAGGGCCTCGAATTTTCCGAGGTCGAGGACGACATCGGAACGTTCGAAGCGCCGGACGGTGCCACTGACGATATCACCGACGCGGTCCTTGAACTCGGCAAAGATGAGTTCCTTCTCGGCCCGCCGGACCTGTTGCATGAGCGCCTGTTTGGCGTACTGCGCGGCGATGCGACCGAACCCGGCCGGGGTGACCTCGATCTCCACCTCGTCGCCCTGCTTGGCGTCGGGGAAGCCGGCGCGCCGGGCGTCGAACACCGAGATCTGATCATGCTTGGAGAGCACCTTGTCGGCCACCATCAGCTTGGCATAAGCCTTGATGTCACCCGACTTTGAGTCGATGGAAACCCGGAGCTCACGCGCCGGGCCGACGGCCTTCTTCGCCGCTGCGAGAAGAGCCTCCTGAACAGCATTCAGGAGGCGATCCTTGGGGATCCCCTTCTCTTTTTCCCAATACTCGAGCACCGCCAAAAACTCAGCGTTCATACGCGATCACCCCTGCGATCACCTCTCCCTCCGCGCGGACAAAAAAAAGCCGGCAGTTTTTCACCTCCGACTTGCGCGTGCCGGTCTACCCCGGCCGAGAAAGTTATTGTGACGCCGGACCCTACGTTTTCACCCGTCCGAGCGTCAAGGTTGGTTTTGCCCCGGTGACGGACGGCACCCGGCGTGGGTCATCCGTGGCCCGCCGTCCCGCCGGGAGCGGAATCGGGAGTTTGGCGGAGGGAGGGAAGAGCCCGGGCCGTCAGCGCTTGGCGTAAATGCGGTTGGCTTCCTCGAGAGTTTCCTTGGACCCGATGTCGTACCACAGGCCCGGGACCGACCAGGTGCGCACCGGCACTTTCGGGTACAGCCATTGGATCAGGCGGCCCGGTTGATCGGGATTGTTGCCGGCCGCGAGATACTCCCGGATGAGTCCCAGGGTGTGGCGGGGATAGTAGTAGAGGGCGATGCCGATCTGGGTGCTCGCCGGGTGGGTGGGCTTCTCGACAAAGCTCACGATCTGGCCTGCCGGATCGACCTCGACGACGCCATACTTTCTCGCCTGGTCCAGGTTCCCCACGTCGTAGACCCCGAGCACCACCTGGTTCTGGGAGCGGCAGAACGTCCCGAACTGTTCCAGCGATTGGTTGAACAGGTTGTCCCCCGCGACCACGATCAGGTCGTCGTCCAATTGCTCCCGTTCCAACACGAGGTTCAGATCACCGATCGCGCCCAGTTTGTTGGAATCGTCCGTGGACCCGTCGTTGACGATGGTGAAATTCAGGCGGGCCTTGGTGGAGACGTATTGATCGGCCCACCGTTGGAAGTGGCCGGCGAACTTGGCGTTGGTGACGAGGTAGACGCGGTCGATGCCCGGAATCGGGGCGAGATTGTCCAGGACGTAGTCAATCATCGGCTTTCCCGCCACCGGAAGGAGCGGCTTGGGCTGCATCAACGTCAGGGGGTAAAGTCGCGTGGCGTAACCGGCGGCCAGGATGAGGACTTTCATGGTGCTGGGAGGAGCGTAACGAAGCGGCGGCGGCTGGGAAGGGGGCAAATGAGGTGGAATGGGCGGGCCGGGTTCATCCCGCACCAAAAAGTTCCGGGGCGATCTGGCAGGCCAGGGTGCGGGAATGCTGGTGGACCTCCTCGGCTTCCTCCGCTTGCAGGGAGGCTTGGGCCAGGGTTTGGGCCTCGGTGAGCCGCAGGCGTCGCAGCAGAAACTTCACCGCCGGCACGGACGCCGGCGTGGCGCTCAGCTCATCGACGCCAAGCCCGACCAGCAGGGGAACCAGCGCGGGATCCCCGGCCATTTCCCCGCACACCCCGACCCATCGTCCGTGCCGGTGCGCCGCTTCAATGGTCATCTGGATGAGCCGCAGGACGGCCGGGTGGGTGGGGGTGAACAGGGGCGCGACCCGCTCGTTCATGCGATCGACGGCAAGCGTGTAACCGGTGAGGTCGTTGGTGCCGATGCTGAAGAACTGGACTTCCCGGGCCAGGATGTCGGCGATCAGTGCAGCCCCGGGAACCTCGATCATGATGCCGGCCTCCATCAGGGGGTCGAACGGGACATTTTCCTCGCGGAGTTCCTCACGACAACGTTCCAGGGCCGCGTTGGCTTCCCGGACCTCGGCGAGATTGCTGATCATGGGGAACATGACCTTGACCGGACCGTGGGCGCTGGCGCGGAGGATCGCACGCAGTTGGGTGCGGAACAGTTCCGGCAGCGCCAGGCTGATGCGGATCGCACGCCAGCCCAGGAACGGATTCTGTTCCCCCAACCGGGCCCAGGCGGCGGGCAGTTTGTCCCCGCCCAGGTCCAGGGTGCGGATGATCGCCGCATGGGGGGCCGCCGCCGCCGCGATCTGACGATAAGCCTCAAATTGCTCGTCTTCCCCGGGCAGTTCCCGTCGGTTGAGAAAGAGGAATTCGCTGCGGAACAAGCCCACCCCGTCGGCCCCGGACGCCCGGACATCGGCCAGATCATCAGGGTGGTCGATGTTCGCAGCCAGGATCAGTCCGTGTCCGTCCAAGGTGACCGCGGGATGCTCGCGCAAGGCATTGAGGCGCTCATCGAGGGCGGCACGGCGCTGCTTCAACTGACCATATTCGAAGAGCGTCTGGTCGGTGGGATTGATCGTCAGGGCCCCCCCATGGCCATCGAGCAAGGCGTATTCGCCGTTGCGAACCCGGGCCGTGATGTCGCCCAACCCGACCACCGCCGGAATCCCAAGTTTGCGGGCCATGATGGCGGTGTGGCTGGTCGTGCCCCCGCCATCCGTCGCGAACCCCAGCACCCGGGCCCGGTCCAATGTGGCCGTCGTGCTCGGTGCCAGGTCGGGAGCCAGAATGATGCACGGTTCCGGCAGGGAACGCAGGTCCCGCTCCGACCGATGCCCCAGCAGATGGTCCAGGACGCGGCCGGCAACATCGCGCAGGTCGGCCGCCCGCTCGCGGAAATAGTCGTCCTCCAAGGCGCCGATGGCGGAGGCGAATTTCTCCGACACCTGCTGGTAAGCGGCCTCGGCGTTGATCCTTTGGTCGCGGATCAACCGGTGAACGTCATTCAGCAACATCGGGTCCTCCAGCACGAGGAGCGGGGTGTCGAAGATCGAGGCCTCGTCCTGGCCCAGGGCCGCGGTCACCTGATGCTGGATCTCCAACAGGTCTTTCCGGGTCTGGGTGAGGGCCCCCTGAAGGCGGGCAATCTCGACGGCCACCTCGGAGGGATCGAGTTCACGACGCAGTATCTGGCGGGCCGATTGTCCGAGGACAATGACCCGTCCATGGGCGACGCCGCCGGAAACGGGCACGCCGCGGTAGACTCGTTCGCCGGCGGAGGGACGCTCTGGCACGGCGTCACGATACGGCCGGACGGGACGAAGGGAAACCGGAAAGCCCGGTTCCGGGGCCCGCATCTTGGCATCGTGGGGAGGCGGGTAAGAAAACCCGCCCCCCCCGGAGCTGTCGCGCCCCCCTGGGAGGGCGGGTTTTCCTACCCGCCCCGTCCCACCCCGCCACGGCAAAGCCCCGGCTTCCCACGATTCCAAGATGCGCCGGTTCCGGGGCACGCTTTTTGGTGGGGTTCGGCCGGTCATGGCCCTATAACCCCGGCATGTTCTTCGGCCCCTTGCTTGCCGATGTCACCCAGGCCTTGGGCACGTCCGGGACGGTGTCTGAGCCGGGTTTTCTGGCCCGTTTCGGGGTCATGCTGCTGCCCTTGCTGGCGGTCAGTGGCGCCATGATCACGGTGGCCGTCGACCGTTACCTCGTGTGCCATCGCGAACAGATCAATTCGGCGGAATTCCTCGCCGGAGTCCGCAATGTGCTCCGTCGGGATAATGTCGTGGAGGCGATCTCGATCTGCGATGCGACCCCGGGGCCGGTGTCGCGCCTGGTGAAGGCGGCGATCCTGGCACGGGAAGGCGGGCGCGAGCGGGTCGAGGAGGCCATCGAGGAGGTGGGCCTGGTCGAGGTGCCGCGATTGGAAGCCCGGCTGAATGTATTGGCCACCATCGGCCAGATCGCGCCGATGATCGGGTTGTTGGGAACCTTGTTCGGCTTCATCGGCGTGTTCCGCGACCTCCAGGCCGGGGGTGGATTCGCGGCCCCCGCCCACCTGTTCCATCATCTCTGGCAATCGCTCTATTCCGCGGCCGGCGGCCTGGCCATCGCGATTCTCAGCCATACCGCCTATAATTTCCTCGTGGGCCGGGTGAACTCCATTGTCCTCGACATGGAAAAGGCCAGTGCCGAAGCCCTGCGCCTGGTGGCGGAACCGGCGGTCCCCCGCAAGCCATGAGGTTCCGTCGCACGGTGCAGGTCCTGAGTGGGCAGTGGGATGCCCTGCCGTTCCTCTGCGTCCTGTTCCCCCTCGCGTTTTTCCTGCTCTTCAACCAGTACCTCGTCCTGCCTCGCGGAGTGCTCGTCGAACTCCCGGTCGCCGACCAGGGCGTCCGCCTCGATCCCGCCCTTCCGCGGATCGTGGTGGCGGTCGATTCGCTCGGACGCCTCTATCTGGAAAACCGATTCGTGACCGAGTCGGATTTCGCCCGACGCCTCGCCGAACTCCGGGTGCGCGCCCCGGCCCCGCCGGTCGTGGTGGTCCTCCTCGACCGGCGCGTGACCCAGGAGACCCAGGTCCTGGTGGGGGAGTTGGCCCGTCAGGCCGGGCTCACGCGCCTGTTCTTCGTCACCCGGCCACCCCCATGAACCCGGCTCCGGAACCCACCGCGCCGGAACCGGCCGGGCCCCGGGCCTGGTCGGGTTCGCGCGTCGTTTGGGTCACCGTGGCCTTCACGGTGCTCCAGACCTCGATCGTGCTGCGGTGGGGAAAGGCCCCCACGTTCAGCCACGGTCCGGCCGAGGTGGCCGGAGGCTCGGCCTGGGTCTGGGATGCCCCGTCGGCGGCCGCCATTTTGCAGGGAAGTTTCGGGGCCCAACCGGATGCTTTTGGGGACGATCCCCGCAATCCCTTCCAGGCCATCGCCCGGAATTCACTGCCCCGTCCGACCTATCAGTTCGCCCAATGGAGTGCGCCGCCGCTGTGGTTGAGCAACCCCCCGTTGGCCGCGGTCGTCGCACCGTTTCCGGCCCCGCTGGTTCCGCGGTCGGACGCCGTCGCGCAACCGTCCCTGCCCGGTGGGGTCGCGTCCCCGCTCATCGCAACCCAAACGCTTGCCGCGGTCGCCGGCAGCCTGTCCTCGCGGGCTTGGGAACGGCCGCCGCAACTGGGGTCGTGGTCCGGTCCCGACCTGCTGGGATCGACCCGCATCGACGTGTGGGTGAACCAGCAGGGTTGGGTGGTGGCGGCCCAGGTGGGGGAGAGCAGCGGTTTGCGTGCGGCGGACGAAACCGCGCGGCAGGCCTTGTTGGACGCGCGATTCCTGGCGGTGCCCGGGGCGTCGCGTCGCGTGGATTTCGCGCCCGGATCCCTCACGGCCGGTGCGGTGATCGTGCAATGGCACACCCAACCCCCGGCTTCGGTGCGCTGACATGGACGCCGAGACGTTGATCCTGCTTTATGTCGTGGCCGGCCTCGTGCTCGTCGGCGCCCTCGCGCTGTGGGGGGAACATCGCCGGCGCAGTTTCGAACCGGCGCGCGATCCGGACCAGATCTTCCGCTGTGATCCCTGCGGGTTGGTTTACACCGACGATCCCGGCGTGGAACGGAGCCGGTGCCCGGGTTGCGGCCGCACCAACGAGCCGTTCCGGTTCCGGTAAACGGCGCCTCAGCGGCCGCGCACGATCGACACGACCGATTTTTCGGGGATGAAATACCGGGCCGCCACGGCTTGGACCTCCGCCAGCGTGACCGCCTCAAACCGGGCATCCTCCCGGTCCCCATGGTCGAAACCCAGGTCGTATAATTCGTCGAGCGCCGACGCCATCGCCTGCTGCCCGAGATCCTGACGCGCGATCTTCCGCTGTCCGATCACCTTGGCCTTGGCCCGGGTGAGCTCGGCCTCCGTGAGACCGTCCCGACGCAATCCCTCCGCCTGGGCACGCAGTTCGGTCTCGACGAGGTCCACCTTCTCCGGCGCCGTCCCGCAATAGAATGCGAAGTAACCCGGAGTGCGACCGGGGAAATGGCTGGCCCCGACATAATAGGCGAGCCCGAGTTCATCGCGGATCCGCAGGAAGAGGCGTGAACCCATGTCGCTGCAGGCCTCCTGGATGAGTTCGAGGGCGTGGCGGTCGGGGGCATCGAACGTGGTCCCCGGAAAACCCAGTGCGAGGACGGCCTGCTCTTTCTCCCGCGTTTCCTCGGTACGTGGAACCGGGACCACCGCCGGGCTGGTGGGCAAACCCGGGACCGGGCCGCGGCGCCACCCGCCGAAGGCCGCCTCGATCGCCCCATGGACGGCATCGGCATGCACGTCGCCATACACCGCGAGGACACAATTGTTCGGGACCGCCAGTCCGGCGTGGAACCCGTCAAGATGGACGCGGTTGAGGCCGCGGACGGATTCCTCGGTGCCGAGGGCATCCAGGCCGTAACCTTGGTCGCCAAAGAGACCGCGGCGCATCCCTTTGAACGCGCATTGCAACAGTTGGTCCCGTTGGCCGCGGATCCCGGCGAGTTGGATCTCCCGCTCCCGTTCGAGCGCGGCATCGGCCCAGACCGGGTGGAGGACGACGTCGGCCAACAGGTCCAGGCCGGCGGCAAAGTCCCCGCTGAGCACCTCGGCGGAAACCCCGAACGAATTGTTGCCGGCGTAGGGTTCGAGGCTGCCCCCGAGGCTTTCGATCTCGAGGGCGATCTCGGCCGCACTGCGGCGCCGGGTCCCTTTGACCAGCAGACGCGCCATAAGATTGGTCACCCCGGAGTGTGCCGGGGTTTCGGCCAGCAGACCCCCGTTGAAGACCGTCCGGAATTCGGCAAACGGAAGGCGATGGTCCTCCTTGACGAGCAACCGGAGCCCGTTGGACAGGGTGAATTTCCGGGTCGTGTTCTCGGTGACACTCTCGACGGCCGTGGAGGAAATGGGGGTGGTGCCGGCGGGCAACAGGCCGAACACGGTCCGGTTTGGATCGGTGAGGTGCTCGTTCGCCACGCGACGGAGGTCCTCGGGGGTGAGGCGTCGGACCGCGGCGAGATAACGTTCGCTGAAATTGAGATCGTGCGCCGCCATCCAACTGCCGCCGAGATCCTGCGCCTGGCCGTCCATCGTCTTGCGCGTGGCCAGCGTGCCGGCCATGAACTGCTTCACCGCCTTGGCCAGTTCCGGCGCCGAAACCAATTCGGTCTTCATCCGCTCGATCTCGGCCAGGATTTCGTCGCGCGCGCCCGCAAACTTGTCGCCATCGCACACCCCGCTCACGCCAAAGAGACCGATCTGGCCCGGGGTATAAGTCCAGGCGTGGACGGAATGAACCAGGCCGGCGCGTTCCCGGACTGCCTGGTAGAGGCGCGAGCTGCGGCCGGAGCCCAGCAGCGTCGACAAAACGTCGAGCGCCGCGGAGTCCGGATGCCGCAGGTCCGGCGTGTGCCAGGACAGGTGGAAATGGGCCAGTTCAACCGGCGCCTCCTCGGCCACCTCGCGCGGAGCGGTCTGGCGCAATTCGGCCGGATGATTCGGGGGGGCCACCGCCCGGGCCGGGCATCCGGCAAAGGCCGCCCGGACCTGGGCCAGGACGGTCGCCGAATCCAGGTCCCCCACGATCACCAGGAAACAGTTGTTCGGCGCGTATTTGTCCCGGTAATGGCGGGCGATATCCTCCCGGCTCAAGCCGTTGAAAATGTCGGGCACTCCGATGATCGGAAACCGGTACGGACTGCGCGTGAATGCCGTCTCAAACAACCGCTTGCTCGAACGCCTCCCCGGGTCGTCGTTCCCCATGTCCATCTCGCGCCGGATCACGTCGAGTTCCTTGGCCAGTTCATCGGCCGGCAGCGTCGCGTGCTGCAGGATGTCGCACAGGATGTCGACCGCCAGCGTCGTCCCGGTGCTCGGGATGCTGATGTGATAGACGGTGCGGTCGAACGACGTGTAGGCGTTCATGTACCCGCCGGCGGCCTGGATCTCCTGGTCGATGCGTCCACTGCCGCGGGTGGTGGTGCCCTTGAAGAGCATGTGTTCCAGCACATGCGAGAGCCCGGCCCCGAGCCATGCACCTTCATCCACGCTGCCCGCGCGACACCACGCCTGCACGCTCACCACCGGCGCGGAACGGTCCTGGCGCAGGATGACTTCCAAGCCGTTGTCGAGTCGGTGCAGCGTGACACCAGGGGGGAGTGGGGGAAGGGCGGGCATGCGGAAAAGGGTCGGTCGGCGGATCAGGCGGCGCGGATGCCGCGATGCCAGAGGTCGAAATGATGGAGCGCCGCCAGCACAATGGCGTGCCGGATGCGTCCGGATACGATCAACCGCGGTATCTCGTCGAGCGGCACCAGTCGCACCGCCAGGTCCTCGCCGGTGTCCAGATCGAGGTCGTGCGTGGGACGGACATCCTCGACCACGATCGTGTGACAGCGGTTGCTCATGATCGCGGCATTCGGGAACATCTCGCCGATCACCCGCGCGTCGCGGCCCGTATAGCCGGTTTCCTCCCGCAATTCCCGCACGCCGGCCGACACCGGATCGGTCTCACCCGGGTCCAGCATCCCGCCGGGGATCTCCAGTTCAATGGTGTCGGAGCCGTGCCGGTATTGCTCCACCATCACCAGTTGGCCGTCGGGCGTGATCGCGCACGCATTCACCCAGTTGACGCAATCGATGACATAGAAGTCATGTTCGCCCCCGGTGCGCGGGTTGACTTTGAGATCCGAGCGCAGGGTGAAAATGCGGAAGTCACCGGCGGGACGGGAACCCAGTTTTTGCCAGGGGCGGATTTCCATGGACGGTGTCAGGGCGCTGCGGTCGGCCGAGGGTCACGGGCCGATGCCGTCCAACCTCCGGGCAAGGCAGGTGGCATCACTTCGGGAGGGTCGCGCGCTCCACCACCTGGATGCTCACGACATTCACCCGTTCATTGGGCCGGCTCGGCGAGGATTCACCCACCCGACGACAGGGCGCCGCGGCGATCTTGTCCAGGGTGTCGAGACCGGAGAGCAGACAGCCGAAAGCCGTGTATTGCCGGTCCAGGAACGCGGCGTCGCCATGGCAGATGA
>JANYCC010000018.1 GCA_025360495.1 Verrucomicrobiota bacterium
GACAAAGAACACCTCGCACGGGGTCTCGAAGATCTCGCGGACCAGGTCGGCCGCACGCTGGGTCCAGCGATCGTTGCCGTAGGCGGGCTCATGGTCGGCGTTGGCCTCCTGTAACGCCGCCCATGCCTCGGGCGTGATGCCGGCATAATTGTCGGAGGCGAAATGGCGGACCGGTCGGGTGCGAATTTCCGTGCTCACGGGCCCGTCATCAAGCCCGGTCCCGGACGCCACCGCAATCCTCGGTTCGCGAGAATGTGTCATCACGCGCATCTGGGCATGTGGGCAGGCGGGTAGGAAAACCCGCCCCCCCGGAGCTGTCGCGGCCGCCCTGGGAGGGCGGGTTTTCCTACCCGTCCCGCTTTTCCAATGGCCCGCCTTCCCACGATGCCCAGCTGCGCCCGTGTCATCACGCCGGATCCGCCCCCCGATCCCGTCATTCCGACGGACGCAGTTTCCACACCCGGCCCGCTCCCGGCCTCAGTCCATTCGACCCATTGGTCATCACGTATAGCTCGCCGTCGTCGTCCTGTCCGAACGCCGTGACATACGCCCCCCATTTGACCGGCTGCACGACCTCGATCACCTCGTGTTTCCAGCGGGCCGCACCATCCGTCGGACGCCACGCCACGATCAACTGGCCTTGGGGCAGCGCCATGTTGTGCGTCCAATCCGCGAAAATGTAATGACCCGTGAACTGGGGCAGCGCACGGCCGCGGTAAACGTAGCCACCCGTGATGCTGATCCCGAGGGCGTCCGGATCCTTTTTCGGCCCGGGATGCCGGTATTCGAGGATCGGGTCAAATAACGCCTCACCGCGGCTTCCCACCCGCGTCCCCGGATCCACCGGCGTGTTCGGCGCCTTCGGGTCAAACCCATGGAATCCTTCGCGCAACGCCCAACCGTAATTGCCCCCCTTGACGAGGATGTCGACCTCCTCGAACAGGTTCTGCCCCACGTCCGCCGCGAACAATTCGTGCATCCCGCCCCGGTCGAAACTGAGACCCCAAGCGTTGCGCAATCCGTATGCAAAGATCTCCTGCCGCCCGCCCCGTCCCCCGACAAATGGGTTGTCGGTCGGAATGTCATAAGGCTTCGCCCCGTTGACATCCAAACGGTGCACCTTTCCCAACAGGGAGAAGGTGTCCTGCGCATTGCCTTTTTCCGGCCGCCGGCCCTGGTCGTTGGCGTTGCCCCCATCGCCGACCGACAGGTAGAGAAAACCATCGGGACCAAATGCCAGGCGCGCCCCATTGTGATTGCCATAGGGCTTGTCGATTTCCAACACCACCCGCTCACTTTCCGGGTCGATGCGCAATGGTTCGGCGGCGGGAAGTCGGAATTCGGCTAACCGCAGCGTGCAATCCCAGTCGGCCGGTGCGGTGGCGCGTTTCGGGGCGGTGTAGGTGGCGAAGATCCGGCGGTTGGAGACAAATCCCGGATGCAAGGTGACACACAGAAACCCGCGTTCATCGAAGCCCCCATGGTTGAGCACGGACAGGCGGTTCGTGAAGTTCAACGCCGGCTCCCCCTCCAGTCCCCCGCCCTTCCGCAACAACCGCACGTACCCGACCTGATCCACCACCAAGGCCCGTCCATCGGGCAAAGGGGCAATGGACACCGGCGAAGTCAGGCCTTCGGCGACCAGCTCCAACGCCACCTTGGGCGCGGCTTGGAGCGGAAGACTGACGACAGCAGCCACGGCCGTAGCCAGGCACGCGACGGAAGGCAATCGACGGAACATGGCGGAGAGAATCCGGATTCGTCAGGATGCGAAAATGCGGTCCATCTCACCGCTGAGCTTCTGGAGTCCTTCGGGTGAACCCCCACCCCCCTGCTCCGCGACGCCCCAGCCTTGGTAGCCCACCTCGTCGAGGGCCTTCATGATCGCCGGCCAATTGTTGTCGCCCTTCAGGAATTCGACGTTGAATCCCTCGTACCGGCCCTGTTTGTCGGCTTTTTTCCGGCTGAATTCCTTGATGTGGAGCGTCGCGATCCGGTGGTTCAGGATGCGCACCCATTGCTCGACCCACCCATAATGGATGAGGTTGCCGCAATCGAGATGCCAACCGACGGCCGGGGACTGGAACTCATCGACATAACGGGCGGCCTCCATCGGGCTGAGCAGGAAATTATTCCAGACATTCTCAAGCGCGATCTTCACCCCGAGTTCCTCGGCGAGCGGGATGGCCTTGCGGATCTCGGCTTGGGAACGGTGGTAGGCGTCGTCGTAGGAGACCGATTCATTGACCACGGCGGCCACGAGCAACACGGCGGGTGCGCCATAACGTTTGGCGTCACGGAGGGACATTTGGAGCCCTTCCAAGCCCGACTGGCGGACCGCGGGGTTGGGATCGGAGAGCGGCTTGGCCCAATGGGTGTGGCAACAGACGCTGCCGGCCTTGAGCCCGGTGGCCTCGAGAGCCTTGACCACCTCGTCCTGGTCCATGCCCCCGTTCGGTTCCACACCGTCGAATCCGGCGGTCTTCACCGCCTGCATTTTTTCAAGGACCGTGCCCGGCACCCCGACGGTGCCCCACATGATCCCCTTGCGGATCTTCCGACGCGGCGGATCCGCCGACAGGACGCGGGGTGCGATCAGGGAGGCGGCGGCCACGGCGGAGGTCGTGAGGAAGGAACGTCGGTTCATGACGGGCGGCAGATGGAAGTTGGAAAGGGTGGAAACGCAAACGGGGCGCCGGTGTCAACCGCCGGCGCCCCGCGAAGGATCATGGGAGGACAGGGCGCCGGCGACAGGTCACACCAACTTGGTCTTGCCGGGCAGGGCCAGGGGTTCGATGGGGAGCTTCATATCCCAGCTCAAGGTGTCCGGGGAGAGCTTCTGCTGGGAATTCAACGCCTGTTCCCAAGTGACTTCCTGACCGGTGTAACCCGCCATGCGGCCCATCAGGCCGGCCAGCGTGCTCTGCGCCATGCGGTCGCCGTCATTGTGGAAACGGCCTTCGCGGATCGACCGATAGAGCACCTGATGCTCGATGACATACATGTCGATCGGTTTCTCGCCGCGATAACGCCATTTGGTCTGCTCGCCACTCTTGATATAAGGCGTGTTCCATCCGCTCCAACCCTTGCCGGTGGAGCCGAGGACATAATCGCTGTTGTCACTGTAACAATTGGCGATCTGCCGTTGGGCCACCACACCCCGGGCGCCATTGGCCCATTCGTAAACCACCGTCACGTGGTCGAAAATATTACCCTCGCCGTTGGGGTGCATGCGGCCCCCGTTGGCGGTGCACTTCAGCGGCGGCATGTCCTTATAAGTCCACAGGACCTTGTCCACCGTGTGGATGCATTGCTCCACGATGCCGTCACCGCCCAGCCAGGTGAAGTTCATCCAATTGCGCTTCTGCCATTCCAAGTCGCCCATGCCCGCGGGCCGGGTATGGGCGGGTGGCATCGGTTTCACCGGTCCGGTCAGGTAGGTGCCGTAAACCCCCACCACCTCGCCGAGCGCGCCGTCGTGGATCTCCTTGTAAAACGCCTGACGCGGCAGGTCGTAGCGCCAGCAATAGCCCGCCACCACGTTCAACTTCTTTTCCTTCGACATCCGCACCGACTCCATCACATGGCGGATCCCCGGCGCGTCGGTGGCCATCGGCTTTTCGCAGAAGATGTGTTTCCCCGCTTCGACCGCATACCGGAGATGGGTGGGACGGAAGCCCGGGGGCGTGGCCAGAAGAACGACATCGACGCCCGAATCAATCACCTTTTGGTAGGCGTCCAGGCCGACAAACTGTTTCTCGGGCGGCACCTGCACCCGCTTGCCATATTCGTCTGAGGCCAGCAATCCCTTCAGGCTCCCTTTGATCGGCTCCGGGAAGGCGTCACCCACCGCGGTCAGGATCAGGTTCGGGTCGGCGGTGAGGGCGTTGCCGGCGGCGCCGGTTCCCCGACCGCCACACCCGACCAATCCGATCTTGAGGGTGTCGGCATTTTGCGCGAAGGCGCTCTGGCGAATGAGGATGGCGGGGGCGGCGATGGCCACTGCGGCCGCCGCTGACCCGGTGCGGAGAAATTCCCGTCGGGAAGAAGGCGATGCGTTCATAGGGGGATTGTGACGACCGCTACCGTCCTCAATTCACAGGCGCTGCGTCAAGTCACCTCCCGTGCCCGGAACCGGGGAGACCGGAACCGGGGACCGAAGATCGAAGATCGGGTTTCGGAGATCGGGTTTCGGAGATCGGAGTTCGGGTTTCGGAGATCGGAGATCGGAGTTCGGGGATCGGGGATGGGGGATTGGCTGGGAACCGTCTCCAGCCAGTCGGCTCCAATTTCGTCCGTCTCCAATTCAGGCCCGATCTCCGATCTCCGAACCCCGATCTCCGACGCTCAAGGCACCTCCGCCACAATGAACGGGCTGAACTCGTGCCGGGCGTAGGGCGGGATCATGGCCCGGACGCGTGCGGTCGCACCGGTGAAATCCTCCGCCATCACCTGTCCGACGGTGTGCAGGCGGGCGAGCACCCGGGTTTGTCCGAAGGGCACCTCCAAATCAACCACATCACGGACGGGGCGCAGCATGGTGCCCAAATCTCCGAGCAATTGGGGCAATCCCACACCGGTCCGGGCCGAGAGGGCGACGGCCTTGGGGAATACTTCCAGGAAACGCGTGGCCAGGGCCGGGTCAACCAGCCGATCCACCTTGTTGAACACCATGAGCGTGGGTTTCTCCCCGACCCCGATCTCCGTCAGGACGGCATTGACCGCCTCGATATGTTGTTCGGCTTGGGGATGGCTGACATCGACGATATGCAGGAGCAGATCCGCCTCGACGACCTCTTCCAGCGTGGCCTTGAACGCCTCGACCAGACCGTGCGGCAGCTTCCGGATGAAACCCACCGTATCGCTCAACAGGACATTCTGGTTGGTGGGAAGGCGCAGTCGGCGGGTGGTCGGATCCAGGGTGGCGAAAAGCTTGTCCTCCGCCACCACGGACGCACCGGTCAGGGCATTGAGCAGCGTTGATTTGCCGGCATTGGTATACCCGACGATGGAGGCCAGGGGCCACTGGTGACGCTGTCGACCGGCCCGTTGGGTGGACCGTTGCCGGCGGACGAGATCGAGTTCCTCGACAATTTTCTCGATCCGTTCCTGGGTCTTGCGCCGGTCGGCTTCCAACTGGGATTCACCCTCGCCGCCGATCGCACCCAGACCACCCCGTTGTCGGGACAAGTGGGTCCAGTACCGGGTCAAGCGGGGTAACAGGTACTGCAGTCGGGCGAGTTCCACTTGCAGCTTGCCCTCCCGGGTGCGAGCCCGCTGGGCGAAGATCTCCAGGATCAATGCCGTCCGGTCCAACACCTTGCACTCGAAGATTTCCTCCAGATTCCGGCCTTGTGCCCCGCTCAATTCGTCATCAAAAACCACCGTGTCGACCCCGGATTCGCGGCATTGGACGGCAAATTCCGCGGCCTTGCCCGGACCGATGAAGGTGGCGGCATTGGGTGTTTCGAGCCGTTGGATCCCTTCGCCCAGAACCTCCGCCCCGACGGTGGAAGCGAGTTCGAACAATTCATCGAGGGAATCACGGACGTCCCAAGCGGAGCGTGATTTGAGTTCGACGCCGACCAGGAAGACCCGGTCGGTTCGGCGCTCAGCAGTATCCAAGAGAGCTTTCACAGGCGAATGGCCTCGGAACCTACCCTTCAGGAGGGTTAGGGCAAGTACGGGCTGTCGGCCGGCATCCGGGGCCGGGCGGGGACCATTGGCTTGGGTTTCAATTCCCCCCGAATTTACCCTTGACGGAGAGACCCCCGCACCCGTTAACTCACTCCCAGTTGGACCGTTGTGTTCATTCCAGATTAGCGCCAACCCCATTTCAAAAGCTCCTATGGGTCATTCAATTTTGAAGATCGCCGCCGCCGCCGCCCTCACAGTGGCGACTTCCGCCTTTGCCTCAACCGTTTACGACATGGTCGGCAACGGGGGCAATTTCAGCTACACGTCTGGGTCTGAGTACGGCGACCAGATCCAGTTGGCTGGGACGGACCGCGTCATCACGGAGTTCACGTTCAAGTATTTCGCGAATTACGACCTGCCGGCCGGGCTTACTTTCCGGATTTACGCGCAGGATGGTCCGCTGATCCAGGGTCAGGCATCGCCGGGAACCCTGATCGATACCTACGTCACCGATGTGCTCGGCAATGGCGCGACGGTCCACATCAGCTACCCCCTCAATTTCGGTTCACCCAATGTCATCCCGAGTTCGCTGACCTACACGGTCCAATTCGCGGGTCTCACCGCGGGGCATGCCGCGGGTTTGATCGCTCCCGGTGGCACGCCGGTGATCGGGTCTTCCTTCAATGATTTCTGGGAAAAGACCGGTACGGGTGATAATGACTGGGCGTTGAAGACCTTTATCGGCGGCGTACCGACCGCCAATTTCATCGCCACCATCACCGCGGTTCCGGAGCCGGGCACGGTGGCCTTGATGATCGTCGGTGCCGGTTTGGTTCTGGTTGGGGCACGGCGCAGCAGCAAGTAAGCAAGCCCTGCAGATAACCGGTTTCCCAATACGGGGGCGCAGCAATGCGCCCCCTTTTTAATTTGTCACCGCAGCTTTTTCTAATGATCTCCTGAGGTATGCTCTCCGGCATGCTTCGAGTCCGCGTCTTCCTGTGCCTCCTCTGGCTCGCCTGGCCGGGTTGGGCTTCCGCACAGTTCCAGACCCGAACCCGGCTGCTTCTCGAGGCCGAGCAACTCCGGCCCGGGGATACCGTCTATGCCGCCGTGGAACTCCAGATGCCCGAGGGTTGGCATACTTACTGGCAGAACCCCAGCGATTCCGGCATCGCCGGACAACCCACCCAGATCGATTGGGAACTCCCCAGTTATGTTTCGGCGGGTCCCATTGAATGGCCCATTCCGACCAAGAACCAGGAACTGGATGACGTGATCTTCACCCTCGCCGGCCGGGCCATTCTCTTGGTTCCGCTGCAGGTGGCCAGCAACGCGCCCAACGGCACGATCGACATCAAGGCGAAGGTCCGCTGGCTGGAGTGCCAGAAAATCTGCGTCCCGGGAAAATCCGAACTTCAAGGCCGCCTGACCATCGGATCCGAGCGCGTTGCCGCTGCGGACGCGAACGCCTTTGCTGGTTTTCGTCAGACGCTCCCTTCGCCCCAGGCGTTTCCGGTGAATTTCCGCTGGATCGACCCGCCGGCGGTCAAGATCCGGCATTTCGCGGTTTCCTTCCTGGGCACCGAAGGAACCTGGGATTTCTTTCCGGAACCGGTGAAGGAAGGCTCCTTTACCGTGAGCACCGTCGGCAAGCCGGGGATGGGCGGCCGCCTCACGGTGGAAAAGGCGTTGGAGCTCCCGGGGGCGGCTTGGCCCGGCCAGATACCCGGTGTCCTGGTGAAATTGGGCGACAATGGAAAACCGCTGTCCGGGTACCGGGTCAGTGGCGATTTCAATCCCATGCGGGACTCTTTGGTCGCTCAGCAATTCGACCTCGCGGCGGAGTCCGGCCCCTCTTTTTCCCTGATGCTGCTCTTCGCCTTTGTGGGCGGGCTGATCCTGAACATCATGCCATGCGTGCTGCCGGTGATCGCCCTGAAGATCCTCGGATTCGTACGGCAGAGCCATGAGCAACCCGGCAGGATTCGCGTCCTCGGATTGGCCTATGGTGCGGGTGTCCTGACCTCGTTCCTCGTGCTGGGGTGCCTGGTGATCGCGGTCAAGCTCGCCGGCAAGACGGCGCATCAGGGTCTGCTGTTCCAGAGCCCGGTTTTCCTGGTGGGAATGACCACGCTCATGGTGCTCATCGCCATGAACCTGTTCGGAATCTTCGAGGTCACCCTCGCGGGCGGGGCCATGGACACCGCCTCCCAACTCTCCACCCGTGAAGGACTCACCGGCGCCTTCTTCAACGGCGTCCTCGCCACGGTGTTGGCCACCCCTTGCACTGCACCGTTCCTCGGTGCCTCCATCGGTTTCGCCGTCGCCCAGGATGCCCACCTCAATCCCGGGGTGATCCTGCTCTTCTTCCTGACCGCAGGGGCGGGTCTGGCCCTGCCCTATGTGGCCCTGTGCCTCCAGCCACGTTGGATGAAGCTTCTCCCCAAACCGGGTGCCTGGATGATCCGCTTCAAGATGGCCATGGGATTCCCGATGCTCGCGACGGCCGCCTGGCTGCTGAGTCTCGCCGCGGGCCATTATGATGCGGATGGCCTGCTGTGGCTCGGGCTATTCCTGGTCACCATCGCCTTGGGCGCATGGATCTTTGGGGAATACGTCCAACGCAGCCCGGACCGGCGTTGGGTTGGCAGCCTGGCGGTGGCCGGGATCCTGGGCACCGCCTATTTCTGGATGCTCGAATCCGAACTCAATTGGAGGGAGCCCCGACCCCACGATGCGGGCACGGTGATTGCCACGAGCCGGAAACACGGCAAGAACAAGCTGGATTGGATTCCCTGGTCGCCGTCCACCGTTGCGGCCGGTCAGACCGCTGGCCGGCCGGTTTTCGTCGATTTCACGGCCGACTGGTGCACCACCTGCCAGGCCAACAAACGCACGGCCATCGAGGTGGCTCCGGTGGTGGCCATGCTCAAAAGCATCAAGGCGG
This sequence comes from Verrucomicrobiota bacterium, assembly GCA_025360495.1. Taxonomy (GTDB): domain Bacteria; phylum Verrucomicrobiota; class Verrucomicrobiia; order Limisphaerales; family UBA9464; genus UBA6176. The sequence continues at coordinate 8,585 of JANYCC010000018.1, forward strand.
TGACCTTGCTGGGCGATTTCACCCACGAAGACCCGTTGATTGCCGCCGAGCTTCAAAAGCATCGTCGTGCCGGGGTGCCCCTGGTCTTGGTGTACTCCAAAGACCCCACCCTGGCCCCCCGGGTGCTTCCGGAGTTCCTCACGCGCGGCGCGGTGCTCGAGGCACTGGAATGGGCTGCCAATCCGAAATGATCGGGGTTCGGGGATCAGGGGGACCCGGGTTGGGGCCAGATCACATAGAGGATCAGGTACACCCCCACGCCGGTCACGCTCACGTACATCCAAATGGGCCAGGTCCAACGCGCCAGTCGACGGTGCTCTGGGAAACGCTGGTGCAACCCACGATGAATCGTGATCAAAGCCATCGGCAGAATTGCGATCGCCAGCACGATGTGGCTGGCCAACATCACCAGGTAGGCGGATTTCAGCGCGGCCGGTCCCCGGAAAGGCGTGTGAATCCCCTTCAACACCCAGAACTTGTGGACCAGGTATGACACGAGGAACACGCACGAGGTCGCGAAGGCCGCCAACATGCAGCGGCGATGCGCCACCAGGCGCCCGGTCTTGACCAGGTACAAGCCCAGCACCAAGAGACAGGCGGCGATTCCATTCAGGGTCGCATTGACCAGTGGCAATTGATCCAGGGTCATCAGTCTCGCTCCTTCAACAACTGCTTCACATGCCCCAGGACCACCTCCACAACCCGCGGGTCCTCGGCCTGCACCATCGCCCGCAACCGGCCCCTTCGGTCGACGATGGCAAAGGAGGCCGAGTGGATGAACTGGTCTTCCAGCCTGCCACTCCCGGCCGCCTCATTCTCAACCACTGAGAATTTCAACCCTTCGACGGCGAGACGATAAACGTCCGCTTTCAGGCCCGTCAGGAAGAGCCAGTTATTGGTCGCATAACCATACCGCGCCCCGTATCGCGCCAGCACCGCTGGGGAGTCATATCCGGGATTGGCGGTCAGGGAAACCAACCGGACCCGCGCTCCCAAGGGCAACCGCTCCTGGATCTGCCGCATCGCCTGGCTGAGTTGATGGCATTGCCCCGGACACTGGGTGAAGATGACATCGGCGACCCAGACCAGGTTTTCCAAATGGCCCTGCTCGGTGCGGATGCCGAATTGGTTCGTCAATGCGAAGGTCCCGACAGTGCCTATCACCGGAAGGGACACGGGTCGGGGGCGTCGCTCCCACAGGTAAGCCATGGCGACGATTCCCATCATCGCCACCAGGCCGACCCACACCATCCGTTCCTGAGCCTTCACATCCAAAAAAGTAAGGTGGCCGCCGACGATGCGCCAGCGGCCACCTGAAAGAGTCCGGGGTCAGATCACTCGAAACTGCCGCCCCCACCGGCCTTGGATTTGTCCGCGTACCATTTTTCCCAGTCCTCCGGGCTGACCACCTCGAATTCCCCGCGCATCACGGAGTGTCCGCTGCCGCAGAGTTGGGCGCAGGTGATGGCGTATTTGCCCACCTTGTTGGGCACGAAATGGACCGGAATGCTCATGCCCGGGATGGCGTCCTGGGTGACCCGCATTGCGCCGACCTTGAAACAATGGATGACATCCATGCTGGAAACCCGGCACACGGCGGCCCGGCCGACGGGAAGCTTGAAGGGTTCACCGGCGACACACACGACGTCGTCTTTGGCCGCTGCGTCGGCGGCCACGATGCCGAAGGGGTTGCCTTGGGAAGCCTCCTTGATCTCCTGTTTGCCGAACTTGTTATCGGGGCCGGCGAAATGGGCGTTCCACTTGAATTGCATGCCCATGATCTGGACTTCGATCGGGTCGGTCTTGGGGTTGCCCGTGGCGGCCGGCAGGTCATCGACGGCATGGGCCCAAAGCGGGATGGCGAACCCGATGAGCAACACCGCCTCGATCACGGCCACGCCGCCCTCGAGATAGGTCGACATGTTGCTCTTGACCCCGGCGTGGTTGGCACTGGGGTTGGCGGCCTTGCGGAACTTGACCAGTGCGATCAGGTAATACGCCAGCCAACCCACGAACAGGACCAGCATCAGCAGGTGGACATACGCGGTGAAATCATCGAGGGCGGACGCGTGATTCGAAGCCGACGCCGGCAACCCTAGCATTTCAAGAATCTTAGTCATGGCGGAGAAAGGGACAGGGCGAACCTGGAAAACTGCGGTCAATTGTGTTGCGGATCATTCTGCTCGCCGGGGACGATCTCCCCCGAGTTCCGGGCGCGCCGGACGATGAACACGAAGAAACTGGCGAAGGCGATCCAGAAACCCAGCACGAAGACGAGCAGGGTGAAAATCCCGGCGTTCATGCCTTTGACCATGGAGGAGTCGCTCTGACCGAAGCAGGCCGCGCAGGCCCAGGCCCGGTCGGAGGCCGCCCAGGCCGCCCACAGCAGGGTCAGGAACGGGAGAAGTTTGCGGTGACGCGTCACAGGTAGCTGATGTGGCGGAGCTTCTTCAGGAAATAACGGGTGTACACGACCAACCCCACGGCCGACGCCAGCGCCACGCCCGACCATACCAAGTCCTGGGTGGTGCCGCCGTCGCGGTAATTTGAAAAACACCAACCCGAGAGGATCAGCATCAGCATGATCGACGCCGCGAGAAACACGACATGGAACGCCTTAAGGGACATAATGGGTCTTCATCTTGGAGTCACGGGGAAGGTCATGACTGCTCCAGAGCGTCAGGCTCCCCAAGGCCACGAAGAACGCGGCCGTGACGGCCAGGACACTGTAGATCATCTTTTTCTCATCCAACAGGTGCATGAAATACCCGGCGACGAGGAATGATTTGATGGAGGCGATGAACAGCGCGATCGAGATCGTCACCGCCATGCTCTCGAAATGGACGTAGTACATCCCGACCGTCAGCAGCGTGCCGAACAACAGGGCCACAAACACGCCGATATAGACCCGGACATGGCTGGAAATGTCGTGGGCGGCGTGGGCCGTCGCATCGGGGGAGGAATGGGAATGGTCGCTCATGGGTTCAAAGGAGATAAACCACGGGAAACAGGAAGATCCAGACGAGATCGACAAAGTGCCAGAAGAGACCGACCACCTCGATGCGGTTGGTGAATTGCTCGGGGTTGGTCCGCCACATCCGGGAACCCGGGAAGGCGAAATAGGCCATCACGAGGGCGCCGACGAACACGTGCAGGCCGTGCAGCGCCGTGATCGTGAAATAGATCGCGAAGAAGTTGTGGTTCCTCGGGATGAAGGCCTCCAACCGGGAGATCTCGTCCCGCTTGATGGCTTTCGCCACATGCTCATGCCCCGCCTCGGCCGCATGCGCCTCCCCGGCCTTGGGCTTCGGGGGATCGGCGGTGAACTGGACCTCGGCGACTTTTTCCTTGGTCAACCGGTCCAGGTTCCAGATGTCGGCAAAGCTCCAGAATCCCGGGTGTTTGCCGTTCACCTCCAAGTGGCCGGTGTGAACCTCGCCGTTCTTCAGGCGGAGTTCATAGTGGGTGAACTTCTCGTTATATTCGTAGGATTTCACCCCCAGGAACCCGAACGCGCACATGAGCGTCAGGATCATGTAGCGCCTGAAGGCCGCGATCTTGCCCATCTTGAGGGAAGCCCAAGCCATGACCACGGTGACCGAGGAGCTGATCAGGACCACGGTGTTGAAGGTCCCGATCGGGATGTTCAACAAACCGTGGGGCCAACCGAGGCGCATCTCCGGCCAGACCCCGTCCGGGGCCTGCACCCGCAACAGGATATAAGAGGAGAACAACGCGCCGAAGAGCATGATCTCCGAGGCCAGGAAGAGCCAGATTCCGACCTTGGCATTATACAGGCCGGTATCCGGGCGGGCCTTGTATGTATAGGGGATTTCCATGAAATGTCAGGGATGGGGACTCGGGATCAGACCTTCTGTCCTTGGGGCGTGAAGTCCCGGGCCGCCCCGGGGCTGCTGTACTCGTAAGGCCCCCGATAGACGATGGGCTCGGTGGCAAAATTACCATGCGGCGGCGGGGTGGGGGTCGCCCAGTCCAAGGTGGTCGCCTGCCAGGGATTGTCGCTCTCGACCTTGCGGCCGTTCCGGATGCTGAGGAACAGGTTCACGATGAACGGCAGCTGGGCGAGGCCCAGCAGGACCGCGGCGTGGGTGATCGAGGTGTTGAGCTTGATCGCAATGTCATCCGCTCCGAAGTACGTGGTGCCGCCGTCGGCCATGCGGCGTGACATGCCCTTCAAACCTTGGATGAACATGGGTGCGAACACCAGGTTCATGCCCAGGAGCGAGAACCAAAAGTGGATCTTGCCCAAGGTTTCATTCATGTACCTGCCCGTCATCTTGGGGAACCAGAAATAGATGCCGGCCATCAGCCCAAAGATCGTCCCGGGGGCCACCACATAATGGAAGTGGCCGATCACATAGTACGAATCGTGGAGATAAATGTCCGAGGCGTTGAAACCGAGGGGCAGCCCGGTCAGACCGCCGATGCCGAACATGGGCAGGAACGACAGGGCGAACAGCATCGGGGTGTTGAACCGGATCGACCCGCCCCACAGGGAGATGAAGAGCGCGGTGAGGATCATCACCGAGGGGATGGAGATCATCATCGTCGTCGTCTGGAAGAAGGTCGACACCTTCGTTCCCATCCCCGTCAGGTACATGTGATGGGCCCAGACGATGAAGCTGAGGAAGCCGATGCTCATGACCGCATAAACCATCGACTTGTAGCCCCAGAGCGGCTTGCGCGTGTTGTTCGCGATCACTTCCGAGACGATCCCCATCGCGGGAAGGATGAGGACGTAAACCTCGGGATGCCCGAGGAACCAGAACAGGTGCTGCCACAGCAGGGGGCTGCCGCCGCCGGCGACCGGGAGCTGGTCGCCACCGACCACCAGGCCGGTGGGGAGGAAGAAACTGGTGTGAAAGAGGTTGTCCATCAATTGCAGCACGCCGGCCGCCTCCAGCGGAGGGAAAGCCAGAAGCAGCAGGAACCCGGTCACGAACTGCGCCCAAACGAAGAACGGCAGCCGCATCCAGGTCATGCCCTTGGCCCGCAATTGGATGATGGTGGTGATGAAATTGACGGCACCCAGAAGGGACGAAGTGATCAGCATCACCATGCCGATCAGCCAGAGGGTCTGGCCGTTGAAGGGCTTGCCGAACTCCGCGACGGTCGCCAGCGGTGAATAGGAGGTCCAACCGGACTTGGCCGAACCACCGGGAACAAAGAAACTCGCCACCATCAGGGCACCCCCGAGGAAATACGCATGGTAACTGGCCATGTTGAGCCGCGGGAACGCCATGTCCGGGGCCCCGATCTGCAGGGGGGTGACGTAATTGCCGAAGGCGCCGAACGCGAGGGGCACGATCGCCAGGAAGACCATGATCGTCCCATGCATCGCCCCGAACGAATTATAAAGGTCGGCGGACATCGCCCCACCCTTGGCCGCGTCCCCCAGCATCGCTTCGAGCAAACTGCCAAACACGGGGATTTTCTGACCCGGATACGCCAACTGAAAGCGCATGCACATCATCAGCAGGAACCCGAACATCAGGAACACGAGGGCGCTCAGGCCGTACTGGATCCCGATGATCTTGTGGTCGGTGCTGAAGACATACTTTTGCCAGAATCCCGGCTCATGGTGATGCTCCACCCCGTGCCCGTGGGCCGGTGCCTGCTGCGTGCTCGTCGCTGTGCTCATAGTGATGTTGACCCGACCAAAATGAAAGTTTGCCCCGACCCGCTCCCCGCCACCAGCGGGATCTTCCGGATGTCCGACCCTCTTTCAGAAGTTCCGACCGCGTAAGTCAATTTTTTTGTTTTGTCGGCCACCAGAACCCCGAGGACCAACGGAAGGTAAAGGATGCTGGCGAAAAACAGGATCCGGGCGTCCCGCGCCTGCAACCGCATCGCGAACCGCACGGCGCAACCGAGGAACACCAGTCCCAGGGCGAGCGCACATCCCAAGTACACCCGCCCCGCGAGACCCGCGACAAAAGGCGTCAGGCTGAATCCCAACAACGCCAGCGAATGGCGGACCGCGGTCGCCCCCGTTCGCCGGCCATCCGGATCCACCACCGGCAGCATGCGGA
>JANYCC010000028.1 GCA_025360495.1 Verrucomicrobiota bacterium
GGAACCCTTAGGCGGGACCGAACTTGCCACCCATGTTCTTGATGTCCTTGTCGCTATAGAGCAGCGTGCTCAACGAGTTCAACGGATCTTTCGCCGTGAAGACATATCCCAAATTCTGCACCGCGCGGAGAAGATCCTGACGGGAAAGCGGATTGCCCTTGGTCGCCGCCATCACCGCCTGCTTCAGGGACAACTTATTTTGGGCGCGCTTGCGGCGGCCAGGACGGCCGGCCGCGGCGGGAGCGGCCGCAACCACCTTGGGCTTGCGTCCACCCCGGGCCGGGGCCGGCACCTTCGCGACGGCGGTTCCGGCCTTGGCGGCGGTTCCGGCTTTGGACACGGATGCCACCGATTGTTCCTCACTCAATACCCGATTGAGCTCGCTGAGCCGGCTGATCAGCTCCGCCTTTTCCCGCAGCAGCTTGACGCGCAGCGAAACAAATTGTTGCAGCATGTCGTTCTTCATGACCCACCGAATACAATCACAAAACACGGCTTCAATACAAGCTCCGGGATGAGGAATTTCAGCACCCACCGGCACCGGTTCACCCCTTCGGGACCCAGCTATTCCGGACGATCCCGGGTCGACTCCACCCTGAATAAGATCGGTCGGCCAACGTCGACCGCACCACTCGCCAAGGCGGGTCTGAATCCTATTTCCGCGCCGACATTGACCCGTCCCCGTTTACCTCCCAAATTCGATCCGCGTATGTACCAGCGTTCCGTCATTGCCCCCATCGTCGCCCTCGCCGCCGCCGCCGTGCTCTCCGCCGGATGCGCGTCGTCCGGCGTCAAGAATCCCTCCGGCACCGGAGTCACCGTCCTCAATGCCGACGAACAGGGATTCGTGGCCGGCACCGGCGTCGAATCCCAAGACATCGTGTCGGTCACGGACAAGATGGCCCGAAGCATCCTGGCCAGGCCGCAGATCCAGAATGCCCAGGGCACCCCCCGCGTCGTCCTCCTGCCGCTGGAGAACAACACCCGTTTTGCGGTGAACAAAGACCTGCTCCTGACCCGCATGCGCGCCCGGCTCAATTCCCAAACCCAGGGCAAGGTGCTGTTCCTGGCCCGGGACCGCATGGCAGCCCTGGAGAAGGAACAGCAATTGAAACAGTCCGGGCAACTCACCTCCAACGGCGACCCGAATGTCGTCGCGTTCCAAGGCGCCGACTTTTTCCTGACGGGCAGCCTGGACGGCTCTTCCACCCGCAATGCCCGCGGTGTCAGTGACTACATTCTTTATACCTTCCGCCTGATCGACGCCCGCACCAGCGGCATCGTCTGGGAAGACATGGCCGAGATCAAAAAACAGGGACTTGAAGACGCCGCCTATCGCTGACCCGGCGCCCCAATCACAACATCATGTTCCGCACCCGGACCCCCGCCGCCCTGCTGGTTTGCACCTCCGTCTGGCTCGGGGGCTGCGCCACGGGCACCGGGCATGCCGATCGTGACCGGGTCCTGCACGAATATCGTGAGGCCGCCGCCTTCCTCCAGGCCGCCCGTTTCGCCGAGGCGAAACCGCTGCTGGACGACGCGCTGCTATCGCTCGGCGGATTGACCGCCGGCGTTGATTCGGCCCGCAAGGCCCGCGGTTATTTCCACAGTGAATCCTCCAAGGGTTTCCGCGGCGAACCTTATGAGCGGGTCATGGCCTATTATTATCGCGGCCTCCTTTATTGGATGGACGGCGAACCGGACAACGCCCGCGCCTGCTTCCGCAACGCCCAATTCCAGGATGCCGATGCCGAGGAGGGAAAGTATCAGGCCGATTACGCATTGTTGGATTACCTCGATGGCTATGTGACCGCCAAACTGGGGGGTGACGGTTCCGACGCATTGCGCCGCGCCCGGGCGGTCGCCCGTCTGGCCAGCCTGCCCGACTATGATCGCAATGCCAATGTCCTGGTGTTCTTCGACATGGGTCGCGGCCCCTCCAAATACGCCGCCGGGGAATATCACGAACAACTCCGGTTCCTGCCCGGTCACTCCGCCCCGACCGCCGTGAATCTCCGGGTCGCCGGACTGTCAGTCCGTAGCGGACCGGCCGACGACCTGACCTTCCAAGCCACCACCCGGGGCGGTCGTCAGATGGATTATGTCCTGGCCAACAAGGCGGTGTTCAAGGGCACAACCGACGCCTTCGGCAATGCCGCCATCGTCTCCGGGGCCGTCCTTGCCGCCGGTGGCTCGCACCGGCACTCCGCCGCCGATGAGGTCGGCGCCGGGCTCCTGGTGGCCGGCGTCCTCGCCAAGATCGTCAGCGCGGCCACCACCCCATCGGCCGACGTCCGCATGTGGGATAATCTCCCGAATTATATCGGCTTCACCGCGCTCCGGGTCCCGCCCGGGGAACAGCGACTCACGGCCGATTTCATCGACCCCGCCGGCCGGGTCGTCTTCACCCGCGAGGTGAATTTCACCGTGGTCCCGGGCGGACGCGACACCGTCCTTTATCTCAGCGACCGTCACTGAATCTCCCGTTCATTTCACCTGTTCTTATACCGAACCCGAATCATGCGTCCCCGTATGAACATCCGCACTCCCGCCGTCCTGGCGGTCTCCCTCGCCCTCATCTCGGTCACTTCCGGTTGTCGTCCGGTCGGCGAAGCCGCTGGCAGCGCCACCCGCACGGTCGTCACCGGCCACGAAGGCGGGGCTTACGAGCCCAAGAACACCTCCCGGTACGCCCTCGAAAATGACGTCCGTTTCGTGGACATGGATTACCGCACCCAACGCAGCGTCACCTGTTCCGGGATCCAGGAACACACCCTCGACGACGGACGGCTCGAGGTCGCCGCCAATCTTCGCAATCGTCTCTCCCGCCGGATCCAAGTCCAGGTCCAGTGCGTGTTCAAAGATTCCCAGGGTTTCGCGGTGGACGACTCCGCCACGTGGCAGGACCTGATCCTCACCGAAGCGGGACAGGAAACCGTCCGCTTCCAGTCGCTGAACGACAAGGCGAAGCGCTACACCCTCCGCGTGCGCGAGGCGCATTGAGTCGAGGTGGGGTCAAGGTTCCGATAATTCCGGCTCGCACTGGACCGTGCAGCCGGTGAAATCACCTCATGCGAATCCTTGGGGTCATACCCGCCCGTTACGCCTCGACCCGTTTCCCCGGCAAACCCCTTCACCTCATCGCCGGCAAACCCCTCGTCCAACACGTCGTCGAACGTTGCCGCCTTGCACAGTCCCTCGCCGGGGTCATCGTGGCGACCGATGACGATCGCATCGCCCAAGCCGTCCGACCTTTCGCCACCGTCGTCCTGACCCGGTCCGACCATCCGAGTGGGACCGACCGCATTGCCGAGGTCGCACGCAGCGTGGCTGCCGACGCCTATGTGAACATCCAGGGCGACGAACCGCTCATGGACCCGGCGGTGATCGATGCGGTGGCGGCGCTGCTGGAACACGCCGAGATGTCCACGGCCGCCACCCCTCTCCGGGACGAGGCCGAATACGCGAATCCCAATGTGGTGAAGGTCGTGATGGGGATCGGTGGGGAAGCCCTTTATTTTTCGCGCCGAACCATCCCCTTCCTCCGGGATGAGGCGGCACAACCGGTGGCCACACAGATGGCGTCCTTCCCGTTCCTGAAGCATCTGGGCATCTACGGTTACCGTGCGGAGACCCTGCAGCGGATCGTCGGTTTCCCCGTGTCCCCCCTCGAACAGGCCGAACGGTTGGAACAATTGCGCGCCTTGGAACACGGGATCCGGATCGCCGTGGCCCGGGTCCGTCACGACAGCATCGGGGTGGACACCCCGGCCGATGCGATCCGGGTTGAAGCCCTGCTGGCCGGATTCGCCGCCTGACCCCGGGTCCATGCTGGGGAGATTTCACGCAAAGGCCGCAAAGGCCGCAAAGAATCAGTCAGACCAAGGAATGTCCTGGATGCCCATTCCACTCCCGGTTGGTTGAGTTGCCCACCGTGAGCGAATCACCCACCGACCTTGGCGGGCTTCGCGGCCTTTGCGTGAGGTTCTTTCCGGCTGGTGATGGCTCCGGGGCAAACTTTTTGTTCGCCGTGGGCGGGGCCTGTTGGGAACCTGTCAACCCATGAAGTATATCTTCGTCACGGGTGGCGTCGTCAGTTCCCTCGGCAAGGGTCTCACCGCGGCGGCACTCGGCACGCTTTTGGAAAACCGCGGCCTCAAGGTCGCCCTCCAGAAGTTCGACCCGTATCTCAACCTCGATCCGGGCACGATGAGTCCCTACCAGCATGGCGAGGTCTACGTGCTCGATGACGGTGCGGAGACGGACCTGGACCTGGGGCATTACGAGCGGTTCACCAGCACCAAGCTGTCGCGCCGCAACAACACCACCAGCGGCCAGGTGTACCAACAGGTCCTCGACAACGAACGCGGCGGGGTTTACCTCGGGAAAACGGTCCAGGTGATCCCCCATGTCACCGATGAGATCCAGCGTCGCATCACGCTCCTGGCGAATGAATCCAAGGCCGACGTCCTGATCACCGAGGTGGGTGGAACGGTCGGCGACATCGAAGGCCTGCCCTTCCTGGAGGCCATCCGGGAATTCGCCCAGGAAGCCGGACCGGGCAACGTCTGCTTCATCCACGTCACCTATATCCCCTTCATCAAGGCGGCGGGCGAACTCAAGACCAAACCCACCCAGCAGAGCGTCGCCAAGCTCCGCGAGATCGGCATCACCCCGAACCTGTTGGTCTGCCGCTGCGAACGCCCCATCAACAAGGAAATCCGCCAGAAACTCGCCATGTTCTGCAATGTCCCCTTCGAGGCGGTCATCGAGGAAAAGGATGTGGACCACTCGATCTATGAGGTCCCGCTCATGCTCCAGCGCGAACGCACCGACGACCTCGTCTGCCGGACCCTGCAACTCGATGTCCCGCCCGCCAACATGTCCCATTGGCAGGACATCATCCGGAAACTGATCGCCCCCCAACACCGGGTCCGGATCGGGGTGGTCGGCAAGTACATCGAGCTCCAAGACGCTTACAAATCGGTGTACGAGGCCCTCATCCATGGCGGCGTGGCCAACGATTGCGGGGTGCAGATCGAGCAGATCGAGGCGGAGGAGGTGGAGAGCGGGGATCCTGCCAAGCTCTTCAAGGGGTTGGGCGGAATCCTCGTGCCCGGCGGGTTCGGGGATCGCGGCATCGAGGGCAAGATCAAGGCGGCCCAATATGCGCGGGAATCGAAACTCCCCTACCTCGGGCTCTGTCTCGGCATGCAGATCGCCGTGATCGAATTCGGACGCACCGTGCTCGGGCTCAAACGCGCCAATTCGACCGAGTTTGACGAAACCACACCGTATCCGGTGATCGACCTGCAGGTCGGGCAAAAGGGCGTGAAACAGATGGGCGGCACCATGCGACTGGGCTCGCAACCCTGCCAGCTCAAGCCCGGCACCAAGACCCACCGGCTCTATGGCGCCGACCTGATCCACGAACGGCATCGCCACCGTTACGAGTTCAACAATGATTACCGGGAACAGTACGGCGCCGCGGGGTTCATTTTCGCCGGCACCACGCCCGATGACAGCCTGGTCGAGGTGATCGAACTTGCGGATCACCCCTTCTACATCGCCACCCAATACCACCCGGAATTCCTCAGCAAACCGAACCATTCGCATCCGTTGTTCCGGGGCTTCATCGCCGCCGCCCACCAGCAGATGCACGCCAAACCGCTCCCCTTGCCCGCCTGAGTCGTCACGATGCGGAGAACATCTCACGCGAAGATCGCCAAGCGCGCAAAGTAGGAGGCAAATGTTTCGATCCGAAGGACGGGTCTTCATTCACCGTTGGTTGAAGCTTTCTTGATCGCAAAACCCTCCCTGATCTTGGCGTCCTTGGCGTTCTTGGCGTGAAATGCTTGGGTTTCTCCTGAATCGTTACTTCGGAGAGAGATTCTCAGACCAGGTTCACCGGATCGATATCGATGGAGAGTTGCACGTCGTCCGCCAGGGTCACCTCCGTCTGGACCCGGGACAGCACGCCACTCAACCGGGCCATGCTGCGGGTGCGCAGCATGATCTGGTATCGGTAGTAGGTCTCCGCCCGCAGCAACGGGGCGGGGGCCGGGCCGGCGATGACCAGATCGCGCCAACCGTCCAATCGCTTGCCGAGTTCCTTCCGAAGATGGTCGGCGGAGAGCTTCACCTTTTCCTCGTTCCGCCCTTTCAGCGTGAGCAACGCAATCCGCGACCAGGGCGGGTACTGCAACTGCTGGCGGAACTCGATTTCCTGATCATAAAAGCCCAGGAAATCGTGGCGTCGCGCAAATTGGATCGCCGGATGAAACGGCGTGAAGCTCTGCACGAACACCTCGCCCTCCACGTCGCCCCGCCCCGCCCGGCCGCTCACCTGCGTCAACAATTGGAACGTACGTTCGCCCGCCCGGAAGTCGGGCACGTGGAGACTCAGGTCCGCATAAAGCACCCCGACCAGCGTCACGTTGGGGAAATGCAGCCCCTTGGCGATCATTTGGGTCCCGACCAGGATGTCGATCCGACCCAACCTGAATTCGGTGAGAATCCGGCGATAATCCTCCTTTTTCTTCAACGTATCCCGATCCATCCGCGCCACCCGTGCCTTGGGAAACAGCCGGCCCAGCGTCTCCTCCACCCGCTCGGTTCCCAGCCCCGAGTACCGGATCGCCGGATTCTTGCACTCGGGTACCGGACACGCCGTGGGCACCGCCTCGTGATGCCCGCAGATGTGGCAGAGGAGCTGTTGCCGGGACCGATGGTACGTCAGCGAGACACTGCAGTTCGGACAACCCGCCACGTACCCGCACAACGGACACTGCAACGAGGTGGAATAGCCCCGGCGGTTGAGGAACAGGATCGTCTGCTCGGCCCGTTCCAACCGTTGCAGGATCGCCTCGCGCAACGGCTCCGAGAATATCCCCGGCTGGGCTCCGCGCGACTTGCGGTTCTCCAATCGAAGATCGACGACCCGCACCAATGGCAACCGTTGTTCGGTGACCCGTGACGGCATCTCCAGCAGACGGTATTTGCCGCGACGGGCATTGTAATAGCTCTCCATGCTGGGGGTGGCCGATCCCAGCAACACGACCAACCCCTCCCGCCGCCCCCGCACCACGGCCACATCCCGCGCGTGGTACCGTGGGGTCTCCTCCTGCTTGTACGAATGCTCGTGCTCCTCATCCACCACGATCAATCCCAGCTTCGCCACCGGCGCAAAAATCGCCGAACGCGCCCCCACCACGATCCGCGCCCGGCCCTGCCGGATCTTATGCCATTCGTCATGCCGTTCACCGGCCGAGAGATGGGAATGCAACACCGCCACCAGCGTCGCGTGAGGCCCCGAACTGAATCGCGCTTTGAACCGCTCCACGGTCTGCGGCGTCAACGAAATCTCCGGGACCAACACGATCGCCCCCCATCCCCGCCCCAACGCGTAGTCGATCGCCTGCAGATACACCTCGGTCTTCCCGGAACCGGTCACCCCGTGCAATAGGAACGGACTGGGGGCCGATTCCGATTGATCGCTGGAATCGGCGTCATCCCGCTCCGGCAAGACCTCCAAGGAAGCCTTGATCGCCGCCAATGCGGTCGCCTGCTCCGGATTCATCGCCAACGACTGCGTTGCGATGATCTGTTCCCGCCCGTACGGGTCGCGTTCATCCACCCGCTGGGCGATCGCCACCAATCCCTTGTCCTCCAATTTCCGCACCGTCTCGAGAGTGGTCTCCGCCAGCTTCAGCAATTCTTGGAGCGGCAATTCACGCCATTCCTCGATGACATTCCAGACCTCCTGCTGGCGCGCGGTGAGGCGCGGGGGGTCCGTGGGTGGCGGTAGCACCGTCACGTGCAACCGCTCGCGCCACTTCGCTTCCTCCCGGCGCACCGCCTCCGGCATCACGCTTTTCAACGCCAGTTCGACCGGGCAGCAATAGTATTCCCCAATCCAACGGGCCAAGGCCAGCACCCGCGGGGTCAAGGCACCCTTCACACCCACCAATCCGACGACCAAACGCAGGTTGGTATGGGGTGAGGAATCCACCAACGCCGTCACGACCCCGGTGACGTGGCGCGGACCGAATGGCACCTTCACCCTCGTTCCGACCTCGATCCCGGCCTCCAGCTCCGGCGGAACGAGATAATCGAATTCCTTCCGTAGCGCGATCTCTAGGGTGACCCGGGCGATCATGGCGAGCCTGCTGACTTCCGGCGTCTACCGGGTCGCCTTCTTGAGCGTGGAAAGATACTCAAGGAGGTCCGCAAAACCTTGGGCCCCCAGATTATCCTGCAAACCCGTGGGCATGATCGATTGGGCCTGCTTCTCGCGCTTCAGCAAATCCTTCTTGGCCAGTCTCGTGGTCTGTCCGCCCTGCAATCTGACCACCACCTCATTCTCCGTTTCGCTCGAGATCAGGCCCAACGTCTCGTCCCCATCCTTCAGCGTGAACAGCCAGGATTCGAATCCGAATGAGATGCCCGCGCTCGGATCCACAATGGAGTCGTATATTGCGTCCTTGCCCAGCTTGGCGCCGATCTCGGATAGCCGTGGCCCAAAATCGACCCCTTCCCCGTTCACCTGATGACAGGCCATGCAGCCCACCTCGGGTTTGCGGAATATTCTCGCCCCACGCTCCGGATCCCCAGGAATCTTCAGCAATTCTCCCTTGGGCGGGAGAATTGGGGGCGCTGTGACCGGGGAGGCACCCATCTTCAGGGCCTGCTCCCGGATCACCGGCCAGCGAACAGCTTGAAGTTCGTGGACCGCCAGAATTGCCAAAGCCTCCGGCAACCCTTTTTCCCCCACCAGCACCAACAACTGCTTCGCCCCCTCCTGGGTGCTTGCCAATGCCCGGACCGCCGCTTCGCGTGATGCTGCGGATCGTTTGCCGTCCTTCACCACCGCCAAGATGGACGGCACCGCCTCCGCCCGACCCGTTTTCCCGAGTAATACCAACAGATTGGGGGCATCTTCGTCGTGTTCCAAAGCCCGGGTCACCGAGGCGGAGTCGTACTTCAGTACAAATTGCAATCCATCCAGGCAGAGGGCATCCCCGGGATGGCGCCGGACGAAATCAAGGACCTCCGGGGCTCGTTCCTTCAGGTCGAAATCGCGGACCAATTCCACGAAAGCGGATTGATTGGTGATCTGGTTGAGGACCTTGTTGACGGCCCCTTTCAACGCGGGATTGGACTCCAGATCATTGCCCTTGAGGCGTTGGAGCGCCTCGATGGCGACGGCATTGGGATCCTGGGCTGTGAGGCTGACTGCGGAACCGGCAAGGAATGCGGTCAGAAGCAGCGCCGGGCGCAGAAATCTCATCAGGTGCGGATGGAGAATGCACAAAGGCCGCCGGAATCCCAGCGGCCCTGAATTGGTAGCGCGTATGGGAATCGAACCCATCTTTCAGCCTTGAGAGGGCCGTGTCCTAACCGATAGACGAACACGCCATTCGTTGTGCGGCAGATTAGATAACGACCGCCCGGCGCGGCGTCAATCATCCCCGAAAACAAAAAAGGCCGCTCTCACTGGGAGAGCGGCCCGTGTAGCTAATCCAAAATTACTTGCGACGGAACAAGAGCAGACCACCGAGGCCGAGAGCGGCCAACGCGTAGGTGGAGGGCTCAGGAACCGTGAGCGTGAAGCTCGTGAAGTTCGCCATGGTGGCCGGCAGGCCCGGAGGGCTTCCGACACCGCCCAGCGCGGCAATGTCAAACGTCAGGGCACCCCTGGTGGTGGCCAAGTCATACGTGGCACCCGTGGTCTTGTCCCAAGCGAGCACCTTGATCGTGGCCACCGCGCCCGGCGCGATGAACGGAACCTGAACGGTGCCGCCAGAGAAGAGACCGACATTGTTGCCCGTCAACGGGGCGAACGCAACCGTCGGATTGGAACCCGAAGCGGTCACTTTGAGCAGTCCGGCATTGGTGAATTCACCCGTGGTCGGGTTCTTCACCAGCACGTCGACGAGGTAGTTGGCACCACCGATGCCCAGGCCATCAAGCCCGAGGATCTTGGGTTTACCGGGCAGCGAGGCATTGCTGAAGGCGAAGGTGCCTTGGGCGAACACCGAAGCGCTGGCCAACACACCTGCAACACAGGCGAACAGTTGAGTTTTGTTCATGAGTCGTACGAGTTTTACTGACAGAAGTTAGTTGATCTTGAAAGAACGGGTCCAGTTCTTGGCGTCCCCGTCATTGACGATGAAGAAGGCATCAGCCACCGCAACCGTCGGGGACGGATCAATCCATGAGCCACCGAGGGAGAGCGAACCAGCGTAGGCGCCGTTCACAAACTGGTAGACGGTCTCATCACCCACCGGATACTCCAAGGTGTCCAGCGTGCCGGCCTGGGGAAGAGCGGAACTGTGCAGGGAGATGCCGTGACCGGCGATCGCCACCACCGCTCCAATTGCAACCTCACCAACGAACGTCACCTTCTGGTCGGTGCCGTCGGTCGACTGGGCGAAGAAGCCACCACCGGGGGCGACCACGATGTCTCCACCTTCAATGGTGCTGCCGCCCAGGAAGGTCGAGGGAACGTAGCCACCGTTGATGAAGTGATAGAGGACCATATCGCCACTGATCTTGACCACTTCGTCAACCGTGTTGCCACCGTTGTTGAGGGGGTTGGAGATCAGGACGTATTTGCCGTTGGGCACCGTGCGATTCACGTAGCCCACGATGTTTGCCGAGACAACCTGCGCTTGCGCAGCGCCAACAGCTGCCAAGGCAACCGCGAGGAGAAGAGCGTTAGTTCTCATGGATTAGCTATTAAATTCCGTGTGTGGGGTGAGGCTGCCGAGCCGTCAACCCGGAGTCAATAGCTTTTTTGGAAGAATGTGCGCCTTCGCCGCCAAGGCCTTCCCTCGTCCCGACCAGACCTCACAAAACGGCCACAATCCCCTCCGACTCCCGGTCTGATGGCCGACCGGCACCAGCTTGGGGAGAACCCCCGCCTGCAGGTTCCCGCTTATCGTCAGGGATTTTCGCAACCAACAAATCAGGGTGGCGTTTAATGCCGTATGCCGCATCCTTCGGTCATGGTTTCGCGCGTGTTCGCACCGCTTTTGCTCCTGGCCTCCTGCCTGTCCGCTGCCCCGGTCCCCGGCGCTGACCCCACCAACGTCGTCCCGGCCACCACCGTCCCGGCCACCCCAGTTCCCATCGACTCCACCTCGCCCGTCCCTGCCCCATCCAGTTCCGTCACCGAAACCCCGGCGGTTCCCGATGCCGCAGCCGAGGGCACCAATGCCGCTCCGACGCATCCTTTCAAGCAGATCGCCATCCGCAACGCTTTTGCCATCAAGCCGCCGCCTCCGATCCTGCCTCCCCCTGAACTGCCCAAGCCGCCCGGCCCGCCTCCGCCCAACGTCTTTCTGACCGGCTTTTCACGGTCACGGGGAGTCCAGAAGGTCTATCTTCAGGTGACCCGACCTGGCGCCAAGGCCCCCGACTATCTCGATCTTCGCGTGGGAGAGCAGCAGTCCATGGCGGATGGCGACATCGACATCAAGATTCTCGAGATCGATGACCGCAAGGAAACCGCCAAGATCCTCAACAGCGGCCAGGAAGTGGTGCTCAGCTTTAAGAACAACGGGTTGAAACCGTCCGGAGGCCCCGTCCCCGGCCCCGGGGGCATCCCGGGTCCGATGACCACGGCGGTCAACAATGGCATCACCACCCCGCGCCTCGCCCCTCCCGCCGGGGGCGGCGGACCCACCATGATCGGTCGCGGCGTGACCCAGGTCGCCGGCGGCAACACCGGCAATGGCGTTTTTCCCGGAGCCACCTCACTGCCGGCGGGTTATCAGGAGGGTACGGTCCCGACGGCGGTGGTTCGCGATGTCCCGGCCCGTCGCAACAACAACACCCCGATGACCACCACCGCCGAACCGGTCAGCCTGACCGAACCGCGGGTGATCAACGGACATGTGATCCCCCCACCCCCGCCGCTTCCCGGCCCCAATCCGGCTCCGGGTAATTGAGTCCGGCTTTCCGCTGGGACCGACGCACGGTTGACCGGCCGGGATTGCGTTCCTAACGTCGCGGCCCGTTTATGCACGTGCTCGTTTGCGACCCCATTTCGCCCCGCGGTATCGCCTTTTTCCAAGCCCGACCGGAATTCAAGGTCACCGTCCTCCCCAAACGCCTGTCCGAGGCGGAGCTCATTCCCTGGGCCGCCGAGGCCGACGCCTTGGTGGTGCGCTCCGAAACCAAGGTGAGCCGGACGCTCATGGAGGCTGCGCCCCGGCTCAAGGTCGTCGGCCGGGCCGGTGTCGGGGTCGACAATGTCGATGTCGAGGCCGCCACCCAACGCGGGGTGGTGGTGATGAATACCCCCGGCGGCAACACGGTCACCACGGCGGAACTGACCTTCTTCATGTTGGGCGCCCTGGCCCGGAAGATCCCCGCGGCGCACGCTTCCATGGTCGCCGGCAGATGGGACCGAAAACTGTACCAAGGCACCGAACTGCACGGCAAAACCCTCGGGGTGCTCGGGGCCGGACGCATCGGCACCGAAGTCGCCCGACGCGCCCTGGCCTTCGGAATGCGCGTCGTGGCCTACGATCCGTTTCTCACCGATGCCCGGGCCCGACAATTGGGCATCGAGGCAGTCACGGATCCGGATGGCGTGTATCGCGAGGCGGATTTCATCACCGTCCACATGCCGGTGACCCCGGAAACCCGCGGAATGCTCAATGCCGCGGCCTTTGCCCGGATGAAACCCGGGGTGCGCCTCATCAATTGCGCCCGTGGCGAGATCATCGACGAGGCGGACCTGGTCAGCGCGCTGGTCTCCGGCCGGATCGGCGGGGCGGCGCTCGACGTCTTCATCACCGAACCCCTTCCGGCCGACCACAAGCTGCGTTCGCTCCCGAATGTCATCCTGACCCCGCATCTCGGCGCCAGCACCGAGGAAGCCCAGGAAAAATGCGGCCTGGAAGTCGCCGAGATTCTCACCGCCTTTCTCCTGACCGGCGAGGTGCGCAACGCCGTGAACCTTCCCGGGGTCGATGCCCAGACCTTCGAACAGGTGAAGCCGTACCTGGCTCTCGGCGAAAAACTGGGCCTGCTCCTGGGCCAACTCAACACTCTCCACGCCGACCGCATCCATATCACGTACGGCGGTCGCGCCCGCGAATTGCCACAGACCGACCCGATCACCCGTGCAGTGCTCCGCGGCTTCCTCAGCGGCAGTGCGGTGAAGGACATCAACAACATCAATGTCCGCAGCGCCGCCGCGTCGCTCGGCCTGACGGTCGAGGAAAAGCGCTCGGACGAACCGGTCACCTTCAACGAATGGCTCCACGTGCAGGTGTTCCAAGGCAATGAGAAGCTGGTCTCGGCCGGCGGAACCTTCTTTGGCTCCCCCAACAATCCGCGCATCGTCCGCGTCTATAGCACTGCGGTCGAAATGCCCATCACCGGCACGATGTTGCTCCTCAACAACCAGGACCGTCCGGGCATGGTCGGCAAACTCGGCACCGTCCTCGCCAAGCATCAGGTCAATATCGCCAGCATGAGCCTCGGCCGTGAAACCATCGGCGGCGAGGCCCTCACCGTCCTGGTCCTGGACAGCGCCCCCCCGGCGGCCTGCCTCGCGGAACTCGCCGCCGATCCGGCCATCACCAACGTCCGGGTCGTGATCCTGTAGCTTTTGACATGCCCGCACCCTCCGTCGTCAACCCGGCTCCGCTGCTTCTCGGAATCGAATGCGGCGGCACCCGGACGGTCGCCCTCGCCTCCCGCGACCGCCGCAACCCGGAGGCCCGCATCACCGCGGGCCCCTGCAATCTCCGCCTGGTCACCGACGACGCCCTTCTCCAACATTTCCGTCCGCTCGCCGCCCAGCTTCCCTCCCCGGCCGCCATCGGCATCGGCATGGCCGGCGCCCGGAACCGCGCCGATTGCCTCCGGGTCGAGTCCGTGTTGGAAACGGTCTGGCCCGGTGTCCCCCATTGCGTCGCCCATGACCTCGAATCCGCCCTCGCGGCCGCGGAATCCGGTTCCGAGCCCGACGCACGCGCCCGGGTGATGGTTCTCAGCGGCACCGGTTCCTGCTGTTATGGACGCACGCCGGCAGGTCAGACGGCCAAAGTCGGCGGTTGGGGACATCTGTTGGGGGATCGGGGTAGCGCCTACGACATCGTTCACCGCGCCCTCCGCGCCACCGCGCGCCACCGGGACCACACCGGCATCTGGGGCGGCTTCGGCGTCCAAGCCCTGCAACGACTCGCCCTGAACGAACCGGACGACCTCATCGCGTGGCTTCAACAGGCGGGCAAGACCGAGATCGCCGCACTGGCTCCCGAAGTGTTCTCGGCCGCCGCCGCCGGAGACCGTGTCGCCCGACAAATCGTGACGGAAACCGCGTCTTTGCTGGCCGAAGATGCCATCGCCTGCGCCCGTCGTCTCAAGGTGCGGGGATCGGACGTCCATTTTGTCCTCGCCGGAAGCGTGTTGCTCCACCAGACGCGACTGGCCTCGGCGATCTCACGCCGCCTTCGCGCAGCCTTGCCCGGTTGCCTCGTCGAATCTCTCGCACGCGATTCCGCGTGGGGCGCGGTCGCACTGGCCCGGCGCGCGCTGTCCGCCGCCGTGGATTCACGCCCCGCGTCCGTGCGCTCCACCCCCCGCAAGCCGGTGCCCGTCCCGGCGCCGATTCCGACTTCCACCCAACTTTCACCCACCGAACGCCGCAATCCGCGCTCCGCCCGACTCGACCGTCTGCCCCTCACGGAAGCGATCGACCTGATGCTCTCCGAAGAATCCACCGTTCCCGGGGTGATCCGCGGGCACTCGCGGCAGATCGCCCGGTTGATCCGGAAAGTTGCCACCCAATTGGATCGCGGCGGACGTTTGTTTTATGCCGGCGCGGGAACGAGCGGGCGGCTCGGGGTCCTGGATGCCAGCGAATGTCCGCCGACGTTCCGCACCTCCCCGAGCCTGGTGCAGGGCATCATCGCCGGCGGCGTCACCGCGCTGCATGCCGCGGTCGAGGGCGCCGAAGATGATTTCGCTGCCGGGGGCCGGTCCATCGATTCACGCGGGGTGGGCCCCTTGGATGTCGTGCTGGGGATCGCGGCGAGCGGGCGCACGCCGTTCGTCTGGGGGGCGCTCCACTCGGCCCGTGCCCGGGGCGGGTCCACCGCCCTGCTCTGTTTCAATCCCCATCTCCGTTTCCACCGCGGTGCCCGACCCGACCTCGTCCTCGCCTTGGATGTCGGTCCCGAAATCCTGACCGGTTCCACCCGGCTCAAGTGCGGCACGGCCACGAAACTGGTGCTCAATCTCCTCAGCACCCTGACCATGGTCCGTCTCGGGAAGGTGGTCGGAAACCTGATGATCGACCTGAACCCATCGAATGTGAAACTGCGCGACCGGGCCTGTCGGATCGTGATGGAACTGACGCAGAGATCCCGGTCGGAAGCGGAGGAAGCCTTGGTCCAAACCGGTTGGGTCGTGGCGAAGGCCGTGCGGGAATTGGGCCGAAAAGGGTGACCATGGTCCGCCGGATTGAAACCGCGGAATATGAAGTGCTGAGCTTCTTATCCGTGTCATCCGTGTCATCCGCGGTTCTCCCCACTTCCGGGGTTCAGGTGAATTTGCGGTTGCCCCCACCCCACCGAACCGCACTTTCGTCCCCATGTCCCTGATCGAGGTGCGCGGCCTCACCAAGGCCTTCCGCACCTATAAGAAGGACCCCGGTCTCCGGGGCGCCCTGCGCGGGCTCGTTTCGCGCCGCCACGAAGTCGTCCACGCGGTGAAGGATGTTTCCTTCACCGTGGAGGAGGGCGAATTCGTCGGGTTCCTCGGACCCAACGGCGCCGGCAAGACCACGACCCTGAAAATGCTCGCCGGCCTGCTCCATCCAACCTCCGGGGAAGCCCGCGTGCTCGGCTACGTGCCGTGGGAACGCCAGGACGGTTACCGACGCCAGTTTGCCCTCCTGCTCGGCCAGAAGAACCAACTCTGGTGGGATCTTCCGGCGCGGGAATCCTTTGAACTCAACGCCCGCATCTACGGCCTCGATCCGACGGAGTTCAAACGGACCCTCGACGAACTCAGCGCCATGCTCGGGGTGCGCGACCACCTCGCCACCGCCGTCCGCGAACTCTCCCTCGGCGAACGGATGAAGTGCGAGTTGATCGCCGCCCTGCTCCATCAACCCCGCGTGTTGTTCCTCGACGAACCCACCATCGGACTCGATGTGGTGTCCCAAAAAGTCGTGCGCGAATTCCTCCGGGAACACAACCGTCTCCGCCGCACCACCATCCTTCTCACCAGCCATTATATGGCCGATATCCGCGAACTCTGCGGACGCGTCGTGATCATCGACCGCGGGACCATCTTCTTCGACGGCCAGCTCGACGACGTCCTCGGAAGGTTCGCCGATCACAAGGTCATCACGCTGCAATTCGACGGTGCGGCGGCCGGCGAGGAACGGTCGGCACGCTGGGGCGAAGTCTTGGAGCGGACGCCCGGAACGCTGAAGCTCAAGGTCAAACGCGACCGCGTGATCCCCGTCTGCAAGGAACTGTTCGATGAATTCGGGGTGCTCGACATCGACATCGAGGAGGTGCCGATCGAGGACGTGATCCGGCAGGTCTTCCAACGGGCGTGAGGGGAACCCTTGCCCCGCCCCACACTTCCGCGACCTTGCCGCCCGTGAATTCCGCCCCGATCGAAGCTGCCGCCGCCCCGACCGCGGTGATTCCCGTGCAATCGGAGCGGCAGGCAATGGACTGGAGCCTGGTGCTGGCGAGCCAGGAGATCGGGGTGACGATCGAACGCGACTTGGGATCCGGACGCTGGTGGCTGTTGGTCGCGGAGGGTGACCTGGAGACGGCCCGGAAAGCCATCTGCCGGTTCCGCCTCGAAAACCGGGGCGGATCCTGGCGCCAAAAGATCCCGGGTTCGGAACTCCATTTTCATTGGGCCGCTTTGCTCTGGGTGTTCCTGATCAGCCTGCTGCACGTCGCGGGTGGGGCCTCGGTGCAGGGGGCCACTTTCCTGACCAACGCCGCCCGGCACGGCGAATGGTGGCGGGCCTTCACGGCGACCTGGTTGCATGCGGACGCCGGTCATCTCGCGATGAATGCCATCCTGGGCGGACTGCTGCTCGGGCTGGCCATGGGCCGTTATGGCGGCGGGCTCGCCGGTGCGGCCGCGCTGCTCGCCGGGGCCGCCGCGAACGCGATCGCACCTTTCATCCGCCACCAGGATTACAACGGCCTCGGCGCCTCCGGCGTGGTCATGGCTGCCTTGGGGCTGTTGACCGCACAGAGCATCGCGTGGTGGCGGCACAGTTGGCAGGCGACCCGGCTCATCCTCGCCGCCCTGATGGCGGGCAGCTGGCTGTTCCTCGAACTCGGCACCAGCCCCCAAGGCGATATCCTGGTTCACGCGCTCGGATTCGGACTCGGCGTCGGAATGGGAGGCGTCATGGCCCTGTTGCCCACCCGTTGGAACCCGCGTCTGAACCAAGCCGGCTGGGTCGTCGTCTTGCTGGCGGTCTTGTTGCCGTGGTGGTGGGCGCTCCGACGGTGACCCGCGAGTCGGGCGCATCTTGGAATCGTGGGAAGCCGGACCACTGGAGAAACGGGGCGGGTAGGACAACCCGCCCTCCCAGGGCGGTCGCGACAGCTCCGGGGGGGCGGGTTTTCCTACCCGCCTCCCCAGGATGCCCGGATGCGCCCGCGAGTCTTGGCCCGGCCTTTTCCCTCGCCACCCGGCCGGATTTCACCCGAGCATCGCCGACCGCGAAGCTCTCCCGGCCCCATGTCACCCGCCGCCACCCTCACGCGACTCGCCCAACGGCTGGAGCTCGCCCTGCTCCGCACCGGGCCCGGTCTCACCGCCAGCCTGCGTTTCCGCGGTCGCCACCATGTCCGCACCGAAACGGAATTCCTCGACTTATACGGCCGGTTGCTCGCCGACCGGGTGTTGATCCAGTCGTTGAATGAGGCGTTCAACCTTTGGGATCTGGCCCGCCAGACGGCCCCGCTCCACGGGTCCGTTGCCGAGTTCGGGGTCTATAAGGGGGGCAGTGCCCGACTTCTTTGCGCAGTCAAGGAATCCCGGCCACTCCATTTGTTCGACACCTTCGGCGAACTCGGCGGCATGCCCGAGACCCGGCCCGACATCGACACCTCCCATCGCGCCGGGGATTTCTCCGATTCCCGCCTTCCCGAAGTGCGGGCGTTGTTGGCCGGACAACCGGAGGTCCGGATCCACGCCGGGTTATTCCCGGGAACCGCTGCCGGCCTGGAAGACGTGCGCTTTTCGTTCGTCCATCTCGACGTCGACATCTACCAATCCACCCTCGACGGATTGCGTTTTTTTTACCCACGGCTTCTTCCCGGCGGGATGCTGGTGTCGCACGACTACAGCTACCTGCCCACACCCGGGGTGAAGCGGGCGTTTGACGAATATTTCGCCGATGATCCGCAACCGGTGATCCGGCTTTGGGACACCCAGTGCCTGGTCGTGAAACCACGTTGACCCGGCTACTTGGCCCGCAGCAGCAGGGCACAATTCCACGCCAGGAACTCGCGGACGACCGGCACCGCCAGCAACGGACCCAACTCGGTGTAATAACGCGGGGCGCGACGTTCGATCCCCAGGCTGCCGTCCTCCCGGATCCATCGCAGCGTGCGGCCGATATGGGTGACGAAGAGATTCACACCCGGCCGATGGAAACGACTTTTCCCCAGAGCATCATGAATCCTCGGGCCCAGGCGTGGACCCAGATAATGCCACGGGGAGAATTCATGCCCGCCCCACGGCGAGAGCCAGTTCGTCCAGCTCAGGTACAGCCGTCCGCCTGGCTTCAGCAACCGGTGCGCGCCGCCAAGGAAATGCCGTGGTTGCGAGAGATGCTCGAAGACATTCGAGCAGATCACCAAATCATACCGACCCAAGGTGCCCAAATCATCCCGGTCCAGATTCACGGTCCGGAACGGCGCATCCCGGAATTCGGGGTTCAATTGGTTCGATTCGTCCGCGAACGTGACCGAGCAACCCCGACGCCGCAGTTCACCGCCGAACACCCCGTGGCCGCAACCGAGGTCCAACGCCGAAACTCCGGCACCGACCGGGACGCCCTGCGTCCCCAGCCAGCGGATCGCGTCCTCCGCCTGCATCCGGTAGAAGACCGGGTCGTCCCGGTGCTTCGCGAAGCGCCAGAGTAGCTGGGGTAGGATCATGCGTCGGCCGCGGAGTAAACGCGTCCCCCGGTCCCGGCTCAAGCGGCGACGTGTCCATGAGGCCGATGTCGCCGGCCACAATTCCGTCTGCTTTTCTTTGTTTCCCCAAGCGGATTTTCGCGGAATCCTCCGCCCATGCCTTCCCCCTTCCGTCCGCTGTTCACCGCCCTGGTGCTGCTCGCGGCATCCTCCACCCTTTCCTTCGCCGAAGAGTATCGTCTCGGCCCGGAATCCACCGAACGCGGACCCAACGTCCCGGCCGGCCGACTCGAACACTTCGAGTTCAATGAGTCGAAGATCTTCCCGGACACCCGCCGCGAAGGATGGGTCTATCTCCCCGCCAAACTCGACCCCGCCAAGCCCGCCGCCCTCATGGTTTTTCAGGACGGCTCCGCCTACGTGGGTACCAACGGCCAACAGCGCGTTCCGAACGTCTTCGACAACCTGATTGCCAAGGGCGACATACCCGTGACGGTCGGTGTGTTCGTCAACCCGGGCGTCCGCGGCGACAGCGGTGGCGCGGGCCCAAACGCCGGCGCGCGCAGCAATCGCAGTCTCGAATACGACGGCTTGGGCGATGCCTATGCCCGGTTCCTGACCGACGAATTATTGCCGTCCCTGACGCGCCAATTCGGGTTGAACCTCAGTGCTGATCCCAAGATGCGCGCCCTGTGTGGCATGAGTTCGGGTGGAATTTGCGCCTTCACGGCCGCTTGGGAACGACCGGACCAATTCGGCAAAGTCCTCAGCCAGATCGGCAGCTTCGTGAACATCCGCGGTGGTAACGTGTATCCCTCGTTGATCCGAAAAACCGAACGCAAGCCGCTCCGCGTGTTCCTCCAAGACGGCCGCAACGACCTGAACAATGTCCACGGCGATTGGCCGCTTTCCAACCAGCAGATGGCCTCGGCCCTGGCCTTTGCCGGTTATGATTTCCGCTTCGTCCTCGGCGACGGTTCGCATAGCGGACAACACGGCGGCGCGATCCTGCCCGACTCCCTCCGCTGGCTCTGGCGGCCGGAAATGCAACCGCCATCCCCCAGCACCAACAACTGGCCCGGTGACGAGGCGCTCAACAAGATTCTCGCCGACGGCGGCCATCCCGGGGATTGGGAACTCGCCGGCTCGGGCTACCAATTCACCGATGCCGCCTGTGGCGATGTCTCCGGTAATTTCTATTTTTCCGACCTTCCCAAAGCCGAGTTGTGGCGCCTCTCGCCCGAGGGCACGGCGGAGAAATGGCTTGAGGGCGGAGCCAAGATCAGCGGCCTCAAGATCGGTGCCGACGGACATTTCTATGCCTGCACCCAAGGCGGACCGGGAGATGAAAAGCCCCGCATCATCACCATCGATCCGGCGACCCGTCAGATCGAAACCATCGCCAATAACGTGAAACCCAACGATCTCGTGGTCACCAGGGAAGGGCGCATCTATTACACCGACACCGGCGCCGGTCAGGTCGTCATGGTGCCCACCTCCGCCCGCAACCTGTCGGCCCCGCATCCCGTCGCCGGCGGCATCAACGCCCCCAACGGCATCACGTTGTCGCCCGACCACCGGTTCCTGTTCGTCTCCGAATACCGCGGTTCCAATGTCTGGTCCTATGCCATCGGCGAGGACGGTGCGCTGGCGTCGGGCGAGCGTTACATGACCCTTGTGGTGCCCGCTGGAAAAACCGAGAGCGCGGGTGATGGCGCCACCACCGATGCCCAAGGCCGCATCTATGTCACCTCCACCGCCGGCATCCAGATGTTCGATTGGACCGGCCGGTTGGGCGGGGTGATTTCCAAGCCCACCCGTGACAACACGGCTGTGAGTTGCGCCTTTGCCGGACCGGGCCGGGCTTACCTGTATGTCTGCGACAAGGACAAGATCTGGCGGCGCAAGACACTGACCAAGGGAATGTGAAATCCAACCGGGGGGAGGTGACACGGATTTCACGGATCTTCACGGATTCCGGCCCTCTCCAGCCCGGCATCCCATCCGTGTGAATCCGTGAAATCCGTGTCTCAATTCCCGGCCCCTCGTACCGCGTCGACGGCGGCCTACTCCTGCGTGTAGACCAGCACGCGATCGTGCACGAGGATCGCCAGGTCCGCTTTGCCGTCGCCCGTCAGGTCGATGACAATGGCCTCCCGTGG
>JANYCC010000056.1 GCA_025360495.1 Verrucomicrobiota bacterium
TTCGGGATTGATTCTCCCTCCGCTCACAACACCAATTCCGTGCCAACCCCGGCGTCGGTGAAAATCTCCAGCAACACCGAGTGCGGCAGGCGGCCATCCACAAATTGCACCTTTTCGACACCGGCTTTCAAGGCCGTCACGGCGCTGTCGACCTTCGGGATCATCCCGGCGTCAATGATGCCCGCCGCCTTCAGGGCATCGACTTCCGTGACCGCCAGATGCGGGATCAGTGTGGATGGATCCCGATGGTTCCGGAGCAAACCCGGCACGTCGCTCATGAACACCAACCGCCGTGCCTGCAGCGCGATGGCGACCATCGCGGCGGCGACATCCGCATTACAGTTATAAAGGCGGCCATCCTCGCCCCGCGCGGTCGGGCTGATCACCGGGGTGCACCCACGCGCGATGCATTCACGGAGCGGTTCCACATCGACGTGGGTGACCTCGCCGACAAACCCGAGGTCGATGGGTTCGCCATCCTTTCCGGTCATGCAGGCCTTGCGGCACCGGAAGATGTCGGGACCCGCAAAACCCTGCGCGGCCCCGCCGAGACGCCGCAGAGTCTGGACAATCTCGGGGTTGATCTCGCGGGACAACACCTGGTCAACGATTTGGACGGCGGCCTCATCGGTGACGCGCTGGCCCTGGATGAACTGCGTTTTCAGCCCCGCTGATTCGAGGGCACGGGTGATGGCCTTGCCGCCGCCATGGACGACCACCGGGTCCACCTCGACGGCCTCCAGGAAGACGATGTCCCGGGCCACGCCCTCGCGCACGGCGGGGTCGGGTGAATCCATGAAGCTTCCCCCGTATTTCACGACGAAAGTGACGTGGCTGAAACGCTGGATATAAGGCAGAGCCTCCAGGAGCGTGGAGGCCTTGGAGATAAGGGCTTGCATCGGGTCGTCCACGGGGGGTTCAGCCGCCGAGGGTGGAGGGGTCGGTGACATTGCCCTTGTTGAATTCCACGTATTCCTCGGTGAGATCGGCCGCATACATGACGGCGCCGTGGTCCCCGAGGTTGAGGCGGATGTGGAGTTCGAATTCGGCGGGCGCGGCCGCTTTGCAGAGCGCGGCGAACGTGGCCTTGGTGGGCTGGCCCCGCCGCAGGCTCCACAGGATGCGTTTGCTCCCGACCGCGCTATACCCGATGTCGACCTGGTCCTCGACAATCGTGGCGGCGCTGTAGCCGAGGGCGTCGATGATGCGGCCCCAGTTCGGATCGCCCCCGTGCCAGCTGGTTTTCACGAGTGACGAATTGGCCACCGCCCGGGCCGCGGCATCCGCGTCCGTGAACGACTTCGCACCCGTGACCCGCACGGTGACGACGCGATGCACGCCTTCGCCGTCGCGGACGATCATCCTGGCCAGCGCCAGGCAGACGTGCTGGAGGGCGGCTTGGAAGACCGGGTAGCCCGGGTTGCGCCGGGTGGTGATCTTGCGGTTGCCGGCGAGGCCGTTGGCGAGGACCAGCACGGTGTCATTGGTGCTCATGTCGCCATCGACCGTGATGCAATTGAAACTGTGGGCCACGGCTTCCTGAAGCGCGCCCTGGAGAAGACCGGCGTCGATGGAGGCGTCCGTGGTGAGAAAGCAGAGCATCGTGGCGTGGAGACCCTGGGGTGCGGTGGCGGGCCGGGCGCCATTGGGGCTCATGCCGGGTTGGATCATGCCGGCGCCCTTGCACATGCCGCCCAAACGAACCACCCGGCCTCCCAACCGGAATTCCACCGCGATCTGCTTGGGCCGCGTGTCGCTCGTCATGATCGCCTCGGCGGCATGGGTGGCGTGTTTCGGGGTGGAACCCAACACCCTGGCGGCGGCCGCGATCCCGGCCCGCACACAGTCCATGGGCAGCACCACGCCGATCCGGCCGGTCGAACCGACCAGGGCGTGCCCGTCGCCGAGCCCGAGCGTCTCCTCGGTCAGCGCGGTCATGGCCAGGGCATCCTTCATCCCCTGGCGACCCGTGCAGGCGTTGGCGTTGCCCGAGTTCACGACGATCGCCTGGGCGACGCCCTTGGAGGTGCGCGAGACGCAGACCTTCACCGGTGCGGCGCAGATCTGGTTGGTCGTGAACATCCCGGCGACGGCACTGGGCACATCGGAGACGATCAGGGTGAGGTCGCGTTTGCGCCCCTTTTCGGAACCCTTGCCGGTGCCGAGGCGCTTGATGTCGCAAAACACGCCGCCGGCCCGGAATCCCTGGGCGGCGACGATGGCCCCTTCGACGGGCTTGAACTTCGGTTTCATTTCTTTTGGCGGGCCGAGTTGAACCGCAAAGCGCCGCGGATACAAACGGGGTTTTAGGGTGATTGGAACCGACGGGGGCTCACGCGGAGTCGCAAAGAAACCTGGAAACGATCCCATCAGGACTCCGACGGCCCATGCCCGAAGCCCTTTGTTCCTTCGCGCCCTGGCCGTGGCGCCTCAGAAGGGGTTTCGCGCAAAGATCGCCAAGGCCGCAAAGAAGGAGGCGGGAATTCTGATCCACGCGGCGGATCATCCCTCAATGTCCGGTGAGTGGTTCCTGGATAGGACTCCCTGATCCTGGCGTGCCTGGCGTCCCTGGCGTGAAATGTCCGGATCACTGCCAGGATGCACCGGATACCCTACGCATGTAAGGATTACGCTTTCATAAAAAGTAGGGTTTAGACCGTGGAGCCCGGGTGATCCGGACGGGCGGAACAACTTTTTTCAAGCAATCCGGGCACACCTTCGGCCGGGGAATTCGGAATCGGCTGTCGGGGCTATCTGCTTGCGATCCATTCAATTCCGCCCCGGGGGGATTAGAACGGCCGGGGATGTTGGAGGCCCTGTACCAGAGTACTCTGGGAAATAAGTCCTTGAAGTTTCAAATGAGT
>JANYCC010000060.1 GCA_025360495.1 Verrucomicrobiota bacterium
CGCCGCCCCCGGAGCTGTCGCGACCACGCTGGGAGGGCGGGTTTTCCTACCCGCCCCGCTATTCCCATGGCCCGGCTTCCCGCGATGCCCAGAGGCGCCCCGATCGGGCGGGCACGGCAGGGATCCGCCCCATTGCCGCCGGTGTGCGGTTCGGGGCGGCCCGGAATGAAAACTGCATGGGGGCGCCTTGATCGTCTGCAGGATATGAAAGCATTCGCGTGTGACCTCTGTGGCAGCCCGGTGTTTTTCGAGAACGACCGGTGCCTGAATTGTGGTGCCCGGCTGGGTTTCTTCCCGGATTGGATGGTCGTGGCGGCCCTGCGGGAAGTGGGGTCCAGGCCGGGGAACCACGTCTGTGCCGCCGGTGGCCCACGCGAGTATCGGGTGTGTGAAAATGGGATCCGTCACCAAGTGTGCAACTGGATGACGCCCGCCGGCGTGGGGAATCCACTCTGCCAGGCCTGCCTGATGACCGAGGTGATCCCGGACCTGTCGGTGCCCGGCAACCCGGAGCGCTGGCACCGCCTCGAGCTGGCCAAGCGTCGCTGCCTTTACAGCCTGTTGCTCTTGGGATTGCCGACGGCGGCGGATCCCGCCGCCGGGAAGCCGGGCCTGCGGTTCCGGTTCCTGGCCGACCTCCCGCAGGGAGGGCCGGTGATGACGGGCCATGATTGGGGCGTGGTGACGCTCAATATCGCCGAGGCGGATGATGACGAGCGCGAACGCCGCCGGGTGAGCCTGCACGAACCCTATCGGACGTTGATCGGGCACTTCCGGCATGAACTGGGGCATTACTATTGGGACCGATTGATCGCGGGCACACCGGAATTGACGCGGGTCCGTGAATTGTTCGGGGACGAGACGGCCGATTATAACTCGGCGCTGCAAAAATATTATGCCGAAGGGCCCGCCGCGGACTGGAGCACCCGGACCATCACGTCTTACGCGAGCATGCACCCCTGGGAGGATTGGGCGGAAACATGGGCGCACTACCTGCATCTCCTCGACACCGTGGAGACCGCCGCCGCCACGGGCTTGAAACCCGGGCTGGCGGCAGACGGGGAACCGACCCTCCCGGCGCCCGGGCCAGCGGAGGTGCCGGCGATGCCTTTTGATGAGCTATGGCAAAAGTGGCATCCGCTCACACTGGCGTTGAATTCGATCAACCGGGGAATGGGCCTGCCCGATCTCTATCCGTTCGTGGTGCCGCCGGCCGCGTTGAAAAAACTCCGGCTCGTCCATGAAATCATCGGCCGCGCCCGGGAAGCGGGAAGGAAGGGTCCCGGAAATCCACCCGGAACCCCACCTTCGCGCCGGGAAGTGTCCGCGGTCGCAGCCTGATCACAGCCGACGCATAAGACACCGGGGACCGGTCCGGACGGTTCTTCGCCGGCTCAGGCCGGGATCATTTGCGGAAAAGTTTGGCGACGATGAAGATGACAATGGCCCCGAAGAAGCCTCCTCCAAGGAGCAGGTATAACAGGGAGAAACCGATGGCGCCGACCATGGGTTGCACAAGGAGAGGGTTCATAAGAATTGAGGGGAGGGGTGACGGGTTGGGTGATCCCTGCGAATCACGGGCGATCCGCCGGGGTGACCCTGCGGCCGTGCGATCACGGCCGCAGGGGATCGGTTTGGTGGCTCAGCGCGACTCCGTCGAACGGACGGAGTCGGTCTGGCGGTAACTGCGCTCGGGGGCGCGGTTCTCCTTGGGTGTGGAGGCCTCACCGGTGACGCAGATGTCCTGGGCGCCGGACTGGCTGAAGATCTCCTTGGCCCGGCTGATTTCATCGGAGTCCTCGGTGTGGACCGAGATGAGGATGTTGCCGGCCTTGACCTTGCCCTCGAAGCGTCGGGCCTCGATCTCCGGAATGCCCAACCCGATCAGGCCGCCGGCGATGCCGCCCACCGCCGCCCCCACCGCCGCCGCGCTCAGGGCGGCGATGATCGGGCCCGCTGCGATGAACGGGCCGACGCCCGGTATGGCCAGGGCGCCGATGCCGGCGACCCAGCCCAAGGCCCCGCCGATCACACCGCCGGTGCCCGCGCCAGCGACGGCACCTTCCGGGGCCTTCGTGTTTTTCTCGTGCGCAAAGTCGCGGGTGGTCCCCTTGTCGGGAAGGAGCACGGAGATGTCGTCATTGGAGAAATGCGCGGCCTTGAGCCGATCAACAATCTGGTTGGCCTGATCGACGGACGACGCAATGCAGAACACGGATTTCTTAGCCATAATAGGGGAGGTTATCGGTTGATGACGTGGTGTGGTTGAGGTCGGACTCCCAGTCCGACATTGATATCGAAGAGGTCAGTCCTGGGCTGGTCTGGATCCGCATCCCTAGTTCTGAGGATTTGTCCCCAAAGGCCCCTGACTGACCTGCCTGAAGATATAGCCGGACGTGAGCCAACCGACCCTGGTTTTCCAAGTGCCTGTATCCCACTTCATTGGAATAATGCCGGGGATTCATCGTGGATCGGGCGGTTGCAATTTGCGCGAAATCGATCCGCACCTGTTGCACC
This sequence comes from Verrucomicrobiota bacterium, assembly GCA_025360495.1. Classification (GTDB taxonomy): domain Bacteria; phylum Verrucomicrobiota; class Verrucomicrobiia; order Limisphaerales; family UBA9464; genus UBA6176. Next base: position 2,518 of record JANYCC010000060.1, read on the forward strand.
CCAGCCGGCACCGGCTGCGCTTCTGCCGGTTCAGGCCATCCCCCGCCGGGTCGTCAACTCGGTCGCCTCGCCGTATTGATGGAGCGCCTCGATCCATTCATCGGAGAGGGTTCCCGGCTCGGCACACCACAGTTCCTGGTGCAGCGCGACGAGGGCCTCCGCGTTCCAGAGCAAGGTCACCACCTCCCGCGGGGAAAGACTGCCGGGGCCGTCGGAGATCAGCCGGTTGCTCAGCGCGACGACGGCGCTGGTCGCCTGCTCGGGTTGGTCGGAACGGGAGCGCAGGAGGGCGACGTGGACGGCGTTGACATAGGGATCCAGCACGACCTGGAGAAGACCGAAAAGCGCGCGGTGCGATCCGGTCCGGAAGAACGGATTCTGGCGAAAGCCCGGGTGGGGAATGTTCTGCAATTCGGACGGGGGATCGGTTTCCTCCGGGATCACGAAGAGACCGCGCCGCCGGGCGGTTTCGCCGGCCTGAGGCGAGCTGGTCAGGCGGGCGATCGGCGCGGCCAGGATGAGGCCCACCAACACCGGGGTGAGCCAGGCGAACGAGGCGGGGGCCATATTCCAGCACGCCCAACCCGAAAGAATCGCCAGCCCCGCCGGCACGCCCTGGCGCCGGAATGTCTCTCCCCATCCCGGCCGTTCATCGCCCCGGTTCTGCGTGGTCCAACGCGTCGGGATCCGGAAGAGGGCGGCCAGCACGGATTGGGTGTGGGAAAGCATCTGGACCGGGGCCAGGAGCGTTGAAAAAAGGGTCTCCAGCACGACGCCGGCCGCCAGTTTCCCTGGTGCGTTGGCGGTCGGGCCTTCACGAAGCTGGTTCCGGGCGTGAAGCCATCCCAGGAACTTCGGTGTGAGCAAAAGGAAGAGCACCAAGGCGAACAGCCAGGACAACGGGACGGCGTCGCCCGGGACGACGGTGGGATCCGATGTTTTCAGGGCCGTCCGCCCCACGGTCAGAAGGATGAAGGCCAGCCAGAGGGGCGCGGCGAGATAGGCCATGATTCCGAGAAGCAGATGGATGCGACTTTCGGATCGGAAACCCCGCTTGAGCAACAGCGTGACATGCTGAAGGTTTCCCAGGCACCACCGGCGGTCGCGTTCCAAGGCCGCCAACACATCGGGGGGACCTTCCTCATAGCTGCCTTCCACATCATAGGCCAGCCAGACCCCATATCCGGCAGCCCGCATCAGGGCGGCCTCGACCGAATCATGGCTGAGAAACCGTCCGGTGAACGGGCCGGTGGGGGGCAATTCCGGGAGGGCACAGTGTTGGATGAAAGGACTGATGCGTAGGATGGCATTATGTCCCCAATAACTGCCCCCCGCGAGGTGCCAGTAATTGGAGCCGGCGAGGAACAGCGGTGCATAGGTATGGGCGGCGAATTGTTGGATCCGACCAAACAGGCTGCGGGCCAGCACCTGCCGCGGGTGGGTCTGGATGATTCCCGCGGAGGGGCGTCCCTCCATCAGACCCACCAACCGGACCATGGCCTCGCCGGTCATGATGCTGTCGGCATCCAGAACTATCATATAGCGATACTTCGCGCCCCACCGACGGCAGAAATCGGCGATGTTGCCGCTCTTGTGATGCAACCCGATCCGCCGCTTCCGATAGAAGATGCGGCCGAATCCGCGGACCTGCTTGCACAGTTCGACCCAGGCCATCTCCTCATCGATCCAATGGTTGGGATCATTCGAATCGCTCAGGATGAAGAAGTCGAAATCCCGGCCCCGACCGGTTGCGGCCAACGACTCGAACATCTGGCGGATGCCTTGGAAGACGCGCGGCACGTCCTCATTGAAGATCGGCATCAACACGGCGGTGGGGGGGCCGGGACGGTCGGCACTGCCGGGTCCGGGGACTTTTTGGGCCGGCAATCGGCTGATGAGCAGGGGATCCCCTCCGCGCCGGGAAACCAGGAAGCCGGCGGCGGCGACCACTGCGCCAAAGCAAAGCTGGAGGAAGAGCGGCGCAAAAACCACGAGCGTGGCCCATTTCCACAGGTCCATGCCGCCCGGTTGCAGTCCCCTCCACAGCAGCCACCCACCGACTCCGAACAGCAGGAAGACCGTGACAAAGAAAGTGGTCTGTCGGCGTCGCACGATGCGGACCGGGGAAAGGTCGGCCTTCATGACACCCTCACAGGAAGAGCCAGATGAACCCTGCCAGCGCGGAGATGGCGACCAGGGACGCGATGGCATTCTTGGAAAAGCTGTCCCAGGCCTTTTCCAAGAGTTCCACCGGGGACACATCATCCAACGTGCGGGGGATCATGGTGGAGATCCTCAGGTCGGGCCCGCTCGCGAAGGAAACTCCCTGCATCTCGGTCGCGAATTCCGCGGGCCACCCCCCGTCCGCGAGAAAGATTTGGGGCCAACGTTCCATGGCGTCGGTGAGATAGAGACACACCCGGCCCATGCTGTTGACCCGGCATGGGTCCACGCCCTCAAGGATCAGCACCATCCGGAACCAGTCGGACATGGCCCGGTCCGCCTCGGTCACCGCCAGGCGGACCGGGCTTTGCGAGGGATCGAGCTGATGTTGCAAGGCCGCCCGTTCGAGGAGTCGCAGGACCAGTTGGGAT